>JBQNBK010000065.1:0-9963 GCA_052169975.1 Treponema sp. | reverse complement strand
CTTATTGTTAAATAAAGCAATTTCGGCAACAGCTCCATTAATTTTGCCAATCATTGTGGACGTAGCTATATTGGGAAACCAAATGCAAGATAGTGGCATGTTGAGGTTTTTGTCATCTTTTTTAGTGATTGAAAAAGGCTTTAATTCAATATTGCTTCTTTCGCTTGCCATGCTAATATTTGCCTTGATTTCTGCTTGTTTTGCATTTGCAACTGATATGTTAAATGCAATTGCAACAGAAAATATAATTAAGAATTTAAGGCTAAAACTTCATGCTCATATTGGAAGGTTCACTTATGAACATTACACAAAACAAGAAACTGGAGACTTAATTCAAAGATGCACTTCCAACGTAGAAACAATCAAAAAAACTCTAGCTCACTTTGCAATTCATGGTTTAGGAATTATTTTTTCAATTTGCTATATCATCACCCTTATGATGATGCAAAGTGTTAAAATGACACTCATTTCGTCCTTTAGTGTTCCTATAATTTTTATAAGCTCATTACTTTTTTTCATCTATATAAAAAAACAAGATAGCTTAGCATATAAAAAGGAAGCTTTGATGATGCAAGCAGCACAAGAAAATCTTACCGGTGTTCGTGTGGTTAAGGCGTTTTCTATGCAAGAATATGAAAGTAAAAAGTTTGAAGAAAAAAGCAAGAATTATAGAAATGCAAACTTAAAAATCAACTTATCCGATGCTTTTTTTTGGTCTATAAACGATGCTATAATTTTGGCACAAGTTATGTTTGTGGCTCTTTATGGAAGCTATCTTGCATATTTAGGCGAGCTTACTGTAGGTCAAGTTGTGTTATTTAGCCAATATGTCACTATGCTTGTGTTTCCTGTGCGTCATTTAGGAAGAATTATAAGCAATGTTGCAGATCTTACTGTTTCTATTAAACGCATAAAGGAAGTGTTAAATGCTCCAGAAGAAAGCCTTGCAACCAAGAAGATGCACCTAAGTGGAGACCTAGCTTTTGAAAATGTTTCTTTTGCTTATCCTTCGTCAAAAGAAAAGCAAGTGCTTAAAAATGTTTCATTCAAAATTAAAGAAGGTGAGATGTTAGGCATTATTGGAATGACAGGCTCGGGCAAAACATCATTAATGTATTTATTGGAAAGACTTTATGCTCCTAACAACGGAAAAATTACAATTGGCAAGCAAGATATTTCCACAATAGATTTACCTTCGTTAAGGCAACATGTGGGCATTGTTTTGCAAGAACCATTTTTATATAGTAAGTCGATAAAAGAAAACATTAAGCTTAGTAACCCTAATTCTTCAGATGAAGAAATTATCAAAGCTGCAAAAGAAGCTTCCCTCCACAAAGACATTCTGGAATTTGAGCATGGGTATGAAACTATTGTAGGAGAAAATGGAATTACACTTTCAGGTGGGCAAAAGCAACGTTTAGCAATAGCTAGAACTCTTTTAACTAATGCTAAAATAATAGTTTTTGATGATTCCCTTTCCAGTGTGGACACAACAACTGATGCTGAAATTAGAGCTTCAATTGCTAAAATTAGGGGAAAAAAGATATTGATTGTCATCTCGCATAGGCTTTCTTCTGTTATGGATGCAAACAAAATTATTGTGCTAGATAAGGGTTGCATTACAGAAGAAGGAACTCATAATGAGCTATTAGCAAAAAATGGAAACTACAAGCATATTTATGATATTCAAAATGCTATTTAGCTTTTAATGTAATGTTAGGAAAAAGAATATGAATGATATATACGAACAAGAATTAGATGAAAAGTTTAAAAAAGATATATGGCTTGATATCTGGAAAGAATTTATTAAAGAGAAAAAGCTATTGTTTTTATCTTTTTCAATCTCTTTGATACAAGGTGCTTTTGAAGTTGCAGTTAGTTTTTTCTCTAAATATGTAATAGACACCTTTGTTGTGAATAAAGATATAACTGCTTTCTGGTACTTTTCTTTGCTTGCATTAGTAATGGTTGTTACAAATTTTATTTTTACCTTTTTGTATACTTTAGCTTCGGGGCATTTAGAGATTAAAGTGTGCCATAATTTACGCATAAAAGTATTTAATAAATATCAGCTTTTGTCTTTGTCTTTTTATGATACTCATGGCGTAGGGAATTTAATGGCACGTATTTCAAGTGATATCAATAAATTAAGCAATATTATTTCTTGGGGTGTAACAGATTTGCTTTGGGAGCTTTCAATTTTTATATTCACTATAGTTGCTATGCTTATGTTGAATGTAAAGCTAACTTTAATATCCCTTGCGGTTTCCCCTATTATCATTTTTGCTCCAAACTGGATCAACAAAAAAGTATTAAATAGCAATAGGCTTGTAAGCAAGATTAATTCGCAAGTTATTGCAACATATAATGAAAACATTCAAGGAGTTCTCACTGCAAAGACTTTATGCCGAGAAGCTATAAATGATGCAGACTTTGATGCTTTATCTTCTAAAATGAAAAAAGCATCAATAAAAGCTACACGCATTATGGTGTTTCTTCCATTTATCATCTCATCTATTGCTTCTTTTGGTAGCGTTTTGGTTACATTCTTTGGTGGAAACTATGTTGCCCAAAACGTGATTACCGTTGGCACTTTTGTGGCTTTTACCACATTACTCACACAATTAATTGACACAATTTCATGGCTAGCTTCAGTGTTATCCGAATTTATTTCTGCACAAGCCAGTATTGAACGTGTAGTGCAAGTTTTTAAAGAAAAAGTTGAAATAGCTGATTCAGAGCAAGCGAAAAAACTTTATGGTAATATTGAGCTAAAAAATGAGATTATAAAAGGCGAAATTGAGTTTAAAGATGTTTCCTTTCAATATAAAGCAGGTGAACCTGTTTTGCAACACTTTAATTTGAAAGTGAAGCCCGGTGAAACAATTGCATTGGTTGGGGCTACTGGGGCAGGAAAATCTACAATTGTTAATTTATTTTGTCATTTTTATCTTCCAACTGAAGGTAGCATAAGCATGGCAGGATATAATTACAATAGCATTCCACAAAAGTGGATCCATGATAATTTAGGTTATGTCCTACAAACTCCATATCTTTTTAGTGGTTCAATCATGGAAAATATTCGCTATGGAAACCAAAATGCAAGTGATGATGAAATTAAGCATGCTCTAAAGTTAGTGGGAATGAGTGATTTTATAGAAAGCCTAAAAGATGGGTATGAAACACAATTAGGCGAAGATGGTGCAAGCATTTCAACTGGGCAAAAACAACTTCTTTCCCTTGCACGCATTTTAGTAAGGAACCCACAGTTTTTTGTTTTGGATGAAGCCACTTCGTACATAGATAGCGAAACAGAACAAATTGTGCAAAAAGCTATTGAACTTACCCTTTCAGGACGCACTTCGTTTGTTATAGCACATCGTCTTTCCACTATAAGAAATGTTTCCAAAATACTTGTAATTGATAAAGGGAAAATACTAGAAGAAGGCACACATGAAGAATTGCTTAATAAAAAAGGTTATTATTATGAGTTTTATAAAAAGCAATTTATTCAAGAAGAAAAATAAACGCATAAAAAAAGCCCCATTGAATGGGGCTTTTTAGGTTGTTAAAAATTACTTTATTCCAACATAACGTCTAAGATAACTTTATCAGTTTGCAACATACCCTTACTTGCAATAGTGCCCACACCTTTAATGGTTTTTTCTATATCTTCTTTAACAATACCATCACCACCATCAAAAGTGTTCCCTCTAACTGCCATGTCCATAGCAAAAAGAGATGTTTCTAGGACTGCAACAATTTTATTAGAACATGATTGTTTGGCTCCATCACAAAACATGCCCGAAGTTGTAGCCAAAGATGTAGTGATTGTCTTGCATACAACATCATAAGATGAACAAAGCATATAGGCTATAGCGGCAGCTGCGGCAGTCCCAGCAGTAACAGCACCACAATATGCAGAAAGGCGGCCAATAGCAGTCTTTTGGTGAATAGCTAATAAGTTACTAATGAGTAATGTGCGAATTAATTTTTCATGGGAAACTTTCATTTCTCTAGCATACACAATTACAGGTATAGAAACCGTCAACCCCTGATTTCCACTTCCTGAATTAGTAACTACTGGAATTGGGCAACCACACATTCTAGCATCAGATGCAGCAGCAGCTTCTCCCACAGCCAACATTCTAATAGAATACTCATGCCCTTCTTGATATAGTTTTAAGAAATTCCTTCCAATATCAATACCATAATGTTCAGTTAAGCCAGCTTTTGCAATTTTAGTATTATATTCAATTTGTCTTTCTATTAAATGCGAAACCTTATCAAGCGAAACAGAAGAAGCAAACTCTAAAATATCTTTAACATTGAGCACACTTCTATCAGTTAAAGTATTCACTGCACTACCAGATTCTGCTTTTGAATTACCTGAATAAATTACAGAATCGTTTTTCTTTATTTCTGTAATGTTTGTGTGTTGGTCCCGAAGTTCTCCTTCGTAGATATCTTTGCCACATACCGCTTTCATTTTAATATGAAGTTGTGAAGGGCTTTCTAGTTTTTTAAGCGTTATTGGTGTTTTTTCTATAAAAGTTTTAATCTGTGGAATATCTTCTTCCTTAACAGCTTTTAACACTTCAAGACCAGCTTCAGCATCTCCTGCAACAATGCCTGCACTAGCTGCTACAATTATGCCTTTCATACCTGAAGTATTAGGCACTACTACAGACTTTGCATTCTTTATAATGTTTCCACTAGCTTCTACAAGAAGACTATCAGGAAGAGAACTCATGTAATGTCTTAATGAGGCTGCAAGAAAAGAAATAGCAATAGGCTCTGTGCACCCCAAGGCAGGCTTTAATTCTTCTTCCAAAATCTTAACATAAAGACTTTCTATTTTATCATTCATTTTCTTCACCTCATTAAGTAATTTTTATGAAAGTTTTATAATTTCATCAATCAAAGAACCAATATGTTCTATTGTCTGTATAAATGGAGTATCTGTTGTTAAATCTAATCCTGCTTTTTTTGCAAACTCTAAAGGAGTCAAAGTGCCTCCAGCCTTTAATGCGTCTTTCCACTGTTCAACAGCACCTGCTTCTCCTTTAGTTATTTTAAGACTAGCTGCAGTAGAAATAGTTAAGCCTGCACTATATGTATATGAATAAAGCCCCATGTAATAGTGAGGTTGTCGCATCCATGTAAGCCCTGCATAATCAGGAATTTCCACAGATTCTCCCCAGAACTTTCTTAATGTTTTAAGCTTTAGCTGACTTAAAATAGGAGCAACTGATTCTCCTTTTTGAACCAATCTATAAAGCTCTCGCTGAAAGTATCCTTCCAACATGTGTGTTACAAAGTTATGATAATATGTATTAGAAACCAAAAGAGCTAAAGCCATTCTCTTTGTTCTATCGTCTTTTGCATTTTTAATTAGGTAATTAGAAAGCAAAAGTTCGTGCATTGTTGAAGGGGATTCAACAAAATAAGTTGAAACGCTACCAGCGTCAATAACATTGTTATTCTTTCCAGCAAGATAAAAGTGTCCTGCATGTCCTGCTTCATGTGCTAAAGTATAAACATCTGCCATAACGCCTGCCCAACTCATCAAGATAAAAGAGCCTCTTTTATAAGGAGAAGAACAAAATGCACCTGATGCTTTTCCCGTATTTTGAACATAGTCCACACGTCTATTTTCAAAAATACTTTTAATGAATGCACAATAATCTTCGCCCATTAAGCTAATGGCATTCAAAATATCTTCTTTTGCTTTTTCAAGTGTAACAGTAGCTTTATATGTTGGGTCAATTGGAAGCTTTAAATCTGCAAATGTCATTTTATCAAGGTCATAAATATTTTGTATAAGCCTTGCATAACACCTCATGTGTTTAGATAGCTTATCAAAGATGATATCAAGCTGCCTATTATACATTTCCTCTGTTACATCTTGAGAGCTTAGTAAATATTCAAAAACATTGTTATAGCCTCTTAAAGAAGCTAATATTTTTTGACCTACCATCTGTGATTCATAATTAGTAGCCAAAGTGTTTTCATATTGCTTTAGCCCATTATAAAAGGCTTCATAACTAGCTCTTCTTTTTTCTGTTTCAACTTCATATTCAAGAGAACCTTCAAAGCCTGTAAATGTAAGTGGATATTCAGTGTTGCCAACTTTTAATGGAGGGAATTTTAAGTCGCCATTAATAGCTGAACTATAAATGCTATGATTACTAGAAAACACTGGGGAAAGATAAGAAAGCACTTCCTCAACCTTAGCATCTAATTGATGTTTTTTATTTTTTAATAAATGACCTACATATGTTGCATCGTCTTTAGAAGTATTAATTACATCTTTTAATATGTCATCACTTAATTCTGAAATACTTGTATCCACAAATGACAAAATACCAGATACTTCACCTTGAAAAGCTTGACCTTTATTCAACATGTCAACTTTTTTTGCATTTCCATAATCAGTTTCAATACCTAAAAAAACATAGTTATCAATTATTTCGATATCTTCTACTAGGTTACGAAATTCTTTCATGCACGAAATGACATCTTCTTTTGTCTTTATTTTGCCATTATATTTTTCTCTAAAAGCCTTTGCATCTTGCAATGTTTTTTCTATACTTTTAAGACAATCATCATCAGTTTTAAATAATGGAGACAAATCCCATGTCAAAGAAGAATCAACTTCAGACCTTCCTAATTCCCTATTACCCATACCTTACTCCTTACCTAATGTAGAAATTATTATACATAGTTATTTACATACTGTCAATTTTGGATGAAATGTGTGGATGAATCACTAAATATTAGGCGAAAAAAATAGCCAGTGAAATCACTGACTATTCAATTTATAAGGATAAATTAATGGAAAAATCAAGCATTTATTCTTTCTCTAACAAAAATGTCTTCTCCATCCACATATATAATTCTGTGTTTATCAATCTGCCCTGAATAATTTTTCCCATCCATATATATCATAGAAAGAGGAAGAGTATGCTCTCTTGAAAAATCAAAAGCTTTGTATAATATAATTGAAGTGTCATAAAAAAAACTTAAAATAGGAATTGAATGAAATGGTCCTGAAACTTTTTCACCATTAACATAAAGATACCACCCATCTTCTTCTTTAGCTGTAAATGCTACAACTGTTCCATCTTTTGATATTTTGAAAAAGAAGATATCTTCAAACTTTCCAAAAGTACCGAAATCGCTCAAGTATACAATGCAATCTTCATTAAAGAAATCTTTTTTTTCTAAGATGAGAGAATACATAATCTTTGAAAGATCGGGAGAAACTAAAAGATTAAAAACTTCAGAACAAGCTTGATCAATATCTATATCTTTAACAAATTTCATTTTTTCATCATCAACATTTGTATGCCCAATGCACCACTTACCATCTTTTAGCCTTGAATAATAAACTCTTTTGCAATCTGGTGAAAAAGCCATTTCAAAACCAAGTTTTTCAAAAGGACCTGCAATAAGTTTCTCATTAATATAAATCCTAGTGCCATCATCTTTCACTTCAGAACATACAATATCCTTGTTATTCGGTAAAAATGATAAAAAATCTATAACACTAAAAGCTCTATTAACTTTTTGGTCGTTGATATAAACATACCATTCATTTCCTCTTACAACAGTAAAAGTATAATTTTCACCTGATTGAGAGACAGTCATAGGCATTCCCATACAATCAAAAGGACCTAATATTTCTTTGTTATTTATATATACATGCCATGTTCCATTTATTGCTTTAGCACAAAAAAAGCCAACCTTATCACAAACAGGAGAGCGAAAAAACCATCCAACTTTTAAAAACTCATTTTCTAATTCTCCTCTTGTTGTGGAGTAATAATGCCAAATACCATCTTTTCCCCCTAAAAACTCTAAAGAACCATCAGGCAAAAATATTAAATCAGAATGAGCATCAAAACTTTTACTAACTTTTTCATTGTTTAAATAAGCTACCCATCCATCCTTTTCTTTTAGAAAATAGGCATAATTTTTACTATCATCAGAAAATTTAAAATCAACCATCTTTCTCTTTGAAGCTTTAACCATTTTATCATTCAGATAAAGATAATATGTTCCCTTCTCAAATATTACATAAAGAACAGATTTTCCATCTGGACTTGTTATTGCATCAGGACAGCCATCAAAGGGGGAAGTATAAGAATCTCCATATAAAATTTCATAGTAATCGGGCGAATATTCTGTTCTTCCATTTTGGTATACCACTACAAATGGATCTTGATCCTCAACTAATGTAACAAAATGCACCACACCATCAGCAAATTTTCCAACCAGTTTTGCATCCCCATACACAAAAGTTTCATCATTCATACTCATAAATACCTCCATTTTCATAATAGCAAAAACATTAAGAATTTGATAGTAAAATATATCCTCCTATGTCTTATTTATAAATCTTGAAAAAAATCGTAAAATATATCAAACTCAAAAAATATATAAACAATGTATAAAATCCTATTCTTTTGCCTTATACTTTTATGTTCTCATTTAAACTCTGAAAAAAAAGCTGATTTTTATTTTGGTCTTTCAATGCATATTGGTGAAAATCAAGAAAAGGTATTTAATAATGGTCGTCTTTTAAGTCTTTTACAATGGCCTATGTTACCTAGCATAAGTTTAAATTTTGCATTAAGCATTTCTTTTCCATATTTACACATTGCACTTGAAAATAATTTTGGTATTCCATCATTTAGTGGAACAATGAAAGATTCAGATTATACAGATCCTAATTCTCTAAATAAAACCTTATTTTCAGCTCATAAAGCAATAATGAAAGAAAATATTGTTATATCCTCACTAGTAGGTATTCCTGTTGGTATTCCAATTAAAAAATATAATATAGTGCTAGAACCTCAAATAGGTTTTTATTTTTCATCAAAAAGCTGGTATGCAAAAGATGGATATACACAATATAAAAGTAATGATGGTTCAAAATTTTGGTCAGAAAACTGGCCTAAAAAAATATATAAAGGGGATGGGGCAAAATATACACAAAAAGTCTTTTTTCCATTTATATCTTTTAACACAAAAATAGAAATCCAAAATAAATTAAATATAAACTTAAAAGTACTATTTTCCCCATTATTGCAAGGAATAACAGAAGATATTCATTTTGACACAAAAAAAATATATTCAGATAGTTTTTCAATCCCCAACTATGCTTTTGAAATTAATGGCTTACTTGAAAAAGAAATATCAAAAAAAATATTTATATATGGAAGTATCTCTTTCTTTTATTTTTATAGTAAAAATGGAAGCACAATAGTATTAGACAAAGAAACAAAAAATATGCTTGCTTCCTATCCAAAAGGAAGCTCAGGAATTGATGGAAAAGAATTAAAATTAACAATTGGTACTCTTTTTAAACTTTATTAATTTCTTCTATCTCTTGCTAATAAAATGAGACGTATAAGACTTGCAAGAGCTGTTAGTGCAGAAGCAACATAGGTAAAAGCTGCAGCTGTAAGTACAGAACGCACTCCATTTAATTCTTCATTTGTAAGAAGATGTGTTCCTTCCAATATTTTTAATGCTCTTCTTGAAGCATCTATTTCTACAGGTAATGTAATAAAATAAAAAAGAACTGCACCAGAAAATAAAAAAATACCAATATTTATTAATAAGCTAAATCCAAAAAAAAGACCACCAAAAGCTAAAATAGGACCAAAACTAGAACCTATATTTGCTAAAGGAACTAATGTGCTACGTAAAACTAAAGGAGCATATCCAATCTTATCTTGAATGGCATGCCCCATTTCATGAGCTGCAACTCCAACAGCTGCAACAGAAGTTTTATTAAAAACAGGTTCTGAAAGACGCAAAACCTTGCTTGAAGGATCATAATGATCGGTTAATACCCCCTTTATTGTAGCAACTTTCACTCCTCTCACATCACTTGAAAACATCAATCTTTCTGCCATTTCATGCCCTGTAATTCCTGATCTAGTAAAAACA
>JBQNBK010000064.1:0-10155 GCA_052169975.1 Treponema sp. | reverse complement strand
ATTAAAAAACTCTAACATATATTTATCCTTAATTTATAAAAATAAATTATTACCTATATTAATGAATATTGCTCTTTTTGTTTCTTTTAATAGATTTTTTTTCTAGTAAATCGCCCCGCTTCCTAGTTAAACTTCCTAATTACCCCCCAGCTTACTAGTTAAAAAGCCTAGCTTTCTAGGCAAAAATCAAGCTTTTGCATCTTATAAAACTTTTAATAAGGCTCTTAAAAAACTAAAACCCAAAACTTTTTACACACTTTTTTTTTAGGCTATAAATAGCGTTGTAATATAGCTTTAATAGCAAAATCAAAAGTGAATTAGAGTTTTTATGATATTGACATAGTTTTTGCAAAAAACTAAATTCAAGGAAGCCTAGCCACCCAACGGGGCTAGCAAGAGTCAATGCCACACAATCAAAATCAATGCAAAACATCAATAGCTCCGCTCAGCAATAGCCAATTAAGGCGTTAGGCTTCTTTCGCTACATAATTAAAAAATATCCATGCAACCGCATTTTCACCAGCAAAAGCACATGAAGAAATCGTATAGCAACCACGACGCTTACCCATGAAAGGGGGCGGGATTGGCAGGGGATGGGCGATCTTTCTCTTTTCTTTTTTTTTTATATATTTAATTAATTTTTTCATTATGCCCCATCAAAAGAAAATCAAAACATGAAAACGCACTGCCAAAAGATACATACAAAAAAGCTATTGATGAAAAGGACTATTGCATATAAGTAAACATGAGAAGGTTTAAGCACCACTGTCTTTAAAATAAAATATTGCTAAAACAATCAAAACACTAGCCTTTTGAAATCCTTAAATAGCCATTATTATCTTTGTATACCATGCCCTCATATTTCATATCTTCTTCCATTAACTCGTAAAAAAACACGTCTCGGTGTGCTACAAGTTTTCTGGTGTCTAGGTGTTTTGTGTAAATACCTTCAGTGATTAAAAGCATGTTCATCATAAAATCCTTAAAGAAAATATTAGAAAATACTTCTTTCATATTTGCAACATCACTTAATGCCATAAAATACTCTTTTTCATAACGAGAAAATGGAAACAAAGACTCCCATTTTTTGTCAGTCCATCTATATAAAAGGCCCACCTTAAACGTCTCATAATTTTTCCCCATCAAAAAGAATTCACCCTCTTTTAATGCCATAACACCCTTACCATATATTGTTACTTTGTTGCCAGTTGCAGAAACTTCATCAATGCAAACACCAACGTAAACGTGCTTTTTCCCACCCTGTTTTGGTATTTCATTATTCTTGTTTTCTTGTCCTTTTAGCTGGGGTCGCTTTAATGGGATTGGAATGTTTTCATAAAGATATTGACGCTCTCCAAAAGAAAGACAGTGTGGATATAATACCAAATTATAAATATCAGCAAAGAAATATGGTAAAGGTTCAACATTATAGTTATGCCTTTTTTCTTTTGTGTAAACTTCGTCAGTTTTTTTTATATCCTTTATGTTAAAAAGCATAAAATCATTTTCAGGAATAACTAAATTATAACTGGAAAGATGTTTAGGCTTGCATTCTAGCTTAGCATATTCAACACCATTAATATAAACTTTTAAGTTGATATATAATTCATGGTCTAAACTAAAATTAGTATACTCTGCCACAACCACAATATGAGAATATTTTTGAAAGTTTTTTATATCATCTTTCCAAATTTCTACAAACTCTTTCTTTTTAGTTCCTATATCTTCAACCCATGCACCAATACATAAATTGCCATCTTTCACACGCCCAACATTATAATTGCACACATTCCAAATTTCAAAATCACCTTGAGGTGTTTTATGAAAATTAAGCCAAAAAGAAAGTGTGTGTTTTAATCTAGGCTTTTTAATTTTAGTATTAAATAAGTTAGGGTCTGCACCTACCCACTCAATCTCAGTATCTGGGGCTTCATCTTCAAAATCTTTTGTTAATTTTTTGATAAAAAAACTCGGCTTATTATACGGCCACGCATTTTTATCATATTGTGGTTTCATTAATTTATCTGATATTTCATGATCCCAGTCAGGAGTTAAAAGCGTGCTTTTCCACATGAAAGTCGCCCCACCATACAAAGAGACTTTTTTAAAAGAAATATTAGGCCAGATATAATTTGGAACAAAAGTATTGCTTTTATGTATATAAGAAAACAATGGATAAGTAAAATGTAAATGATTGGAGTTTCCAGAAATATCTAAAACACGAGCATCGCTTGCTTGAATTGATTGTATATCACTTCCATACTTTGAATGAAAACGCTGTAAGCTCTTTAGTAAGTCCCTTTTAAGTTCATCAAAACGCCCTTTGTTATTTTGCCAATATGTTTTTTGCTCAACACTAGGGTCCTCTCGCTCATCTTTGGGCTTATAATTGTGTGGAGGCTCATGCGGTGGGTTAGGCGGAGGACTCGGCGGACTTGGAGGACTCGGCGGATCCCATCTACCCACGCCTCCACCGCCCCAGTCATATTCGTTCCCGTCACCTTCGTCCCAGTTACCCCAGTCCCAGTTACCACCACCACCGCCCCAGTCACGTCGCCTCCTTTCCCTGCCACCACCGGGAAACGAAGGTGATCGTTCTCTAGGAAAGGACGGCATATTTTGCACTGTCATAAAATCATCGTTTGTAAAATTGTTTCTAGGCTCTTCTGTAAACTCATTCGTAGGTTCTTGCAAACTAAAAGTTTCAACTGTTCCGTGTTCAGGCAACTTAAAAAACTTTGAAAGATAGGTAAGCTGTTGTCTAATTTCGTCTAGCTCTTTTATTGAATTAACAATATGTAATAAACTAATTCGGTAATCCTCGTCACCTTTATATCTAACACTTATGTTTTCTTCTTTAAAATCGAAATAGAAAAGCGGAGGACGGCGGGGTTCTCTTATTCTGCGGTCAATCCATTTATCATTTTGCCAAACATACTCAAGACCTAAAAAATGTCTTACATTTTCAGCGTCTAAATCATAAGCATTTTCTAACTTTTCTTTTAGCTCATCAGCATGGTTATATTTAATCAGCTCCTCTTTTGTTTTTAGTTGAAGGGATTCCATTACACGATGCCAATTTTCTTTTCTAAATTCAATGTCCAAAAAGAAGGCAACCTCGCCTTCCTTGCTTCCAATTTCTGATAGATTTTTCAAGATGCGGATGGGGATGGGCTCATCGGTAAGGCGTGCATAAATGCTTTCGGAAGGTTCGGATTTTTCCCTATCTATAAAAGAAACAATAGAGATTTTATAAAGAATCTTTAAGTCTAAATAATCAATTGCAATTTCTGTATCTTTGCAGTGAAAAAACATGCGTGGCTCTTTTGTGTGCGAGGCAAAAGGGCTACCATCAATACGTAAAACTTCCACAATAAAACCATCAGAAGCACTACGAGAATCCCAGGCTAAAAATAATTTTTTTTCACTGGTATAAGCTCTTAAATTATAAGGAGATAGTGGAGTGATGGTCAATTCTTGCCTTTTGGGTTTTCCAAAAAGTGCATCAAATGGATTAAACAAAAAACCACCCACACCGAAAGTCTTTTGTATTTTGCCATTTTTCAAACTAATTTTTTCTTCAACAATACGTGCTTCAATCTTTGTTTCGCTTTTTTGATGCAGCAATAATACATAATCAAAAAGCCTAATATTTAAGCTGCTATCCAGTTCAAAAGACTCTATTTTCTTTTTCTGTTCTTCTATTAAATGTTGAGTAGATTTTACTAAAAGCTCTTGAAAAGTTTTTTGTGTTGCATCTTCAAAACGCTCCTCAATAAAAGAGGTATTTTCTGGAATGTATGCCTTTCTTTCCACGCCCATTTTTTCAAGCTCTGCATCAGGAATGCAAACAGGAAGTGTGGAATAAAGATAGATTTTTTCTTCTTCTTTTTTCTCATCAAAACCCATAAAAAGACAAAGGTATAAGATATCCTGTGCCTTGCCTTCCCCATAACAATGCAACATTTTATAAGGTTCTATTTTTTTTCTTAACCCTTTAAGATAGAAATTATTCAAGTGTGAATATTGACCGTCATGTAATCTTAATATTGCTTTTGCATCATTTACCCTACTAAGCCCGTGCAACCTTTGTTCTAGGTTGTAATCTTCATTAAATATATAAATAGAAAAATTACCAGTGGAATTAAGAGGAATGGGTTTTAATTCAAAAGTAATATTTAACTTTGCATATTCCAATATTTTAATCAGCACATCGTAAAAACTTATGCCATCTAATTTAATTTTGCCTTTCTTTTGAGAAAAGGCATTTTCATAAAATGACTTTTTATACCTTTCCAATTCTTCAGCACCACTAACTCCATTATTAGGTGTGTTTTTATTTTGTATATTTTGTTTTCCTTCAAAATAAATAGTATGTGTTTGAGTTGAAAATGGAGGGATTGAAAGTCTATTTAATATTTCAAAACCATGCAACACGGGAGTAAACCCCCGCACGGTTCTTTTCACTAATTTATTGTTTTCATCATAAACGTCAAGCGTGGAATAGTCGTGCACCCAATCCGCTTTATCATAAATGAATGTAAACTGCAAAGCCACAAATTGCTTACTAGAAGGAATAGCACAGCCTACCCTATTTTCAAAATCTTTTTCGTCTCTTCTAAAATTGAGTTCTGCTGCATCATTAAACTTTTTCTCAATATCATTATTCCATTTAGTAAAAACATCGTCGCTTTCTATTGCCTTCACTTTAATAAATGTTTTACTTCCTAGCTCTGCACTAAAACGTAAGAAACGAGTAGGAAAAGTAGGAATAGAAAAATCTTTGCCATCGATATTATGCTTTTTGATGACATGAGTGGGTTTTCCTAGATTAAAAATAAAAACAATCTCGCCTTTTTCAGAATACCTAAACTCATTTTTAGCCTTATATTCTTCATTAAAAGCCAAATGGAAGTCGCCATCTTTAACATTGCCAAAAGCAATATTTTTGGAATGTAAAACACCTTTAGCCAAAAGTGCTTCTGCTGTTATTTTTAACGTGCTAAAATCTTTTTTCTTTGTTTTTAATATTGGCAAAAATGAATGAAATATATTTGCAATAATGTCAGCTACACTCATGCCATCAAAAGACAAAAAGACTTTTGGTGTTTTATAGTTTTTTAGCAAAGCTTCAAAAGTTGCAAAACTTAAACTTACCTTATTATTGTTTGTTTGCAGTTCGACAATAAATCCACTAGTAATAAAATCGTTATTGTTAAAGATTGAAAGATAAAGGCTTTCGGGATGTGGCATAGAAACTAGATCAACCTTTCCGCTACCTTCCCTATTTACTTTTTTGTTGTAAGAAAAGCCCACCTCATGCACTGCGTCCACAACCTTCAACGTGGAATTAAAAAAATATATCATCATCACCTCAATTTAATAAAACATTTCTACCCAGCTAAACTCAATTGCATAAAGGAAACTTTGCCGATCTGTTCCGTTATAGCAAACGTCTTTTATATTGACTTCTATTTCATTTTTTCCTTGTAATAAAAGTAATGGAGTTAATAATGAAAACACATCTAAAACACCCACCAAAAGCCTATCATTAATTGAAGGCAAGCCTTCATTCACAGTAAAAATATCTTGCCTATTAGCACTCTTACTTTCCAAAACAATATCTTTTTCAAGTTTAATAAATGTATTTTTGTTTTTAATAAAAGGGGTTTTATTTTTCTTTATGACGATATCATCAAAAGGTTCTATCTTTATGTTTAAAAGACTTGGAACATTGCCTTTATAATTTAAGATGATTTTATCTTTGTGAGTAGAAGGATCAAAAATCACCCGATCCGATCTTTCATAAGCAAAAGGTAAGAAGGCTAAAAGTGTGAAAGAAAGTGTAAAGACCCGCCCCACTTCGAAACCCTGATTATATGAAGTGTTAACTTGTCCATCAAGGACGCATTTATAATAACGGTCGCTTGCATCTTCAAGATATACCATTATGACTTTATTAAAAAGGCTTTCAAAAACACGCCCCCTAAAACGCTCCACATCTTGCAAAGAGTCAGCCTCAAAATTGCCTTGAATTGCAAAAGTTCTATGAGTCATGTTGCCTTCTTTTTCCTTATAATAAGAGCCCAACATTCCATTTAATTTTGTGATATTGTTTGAGACAGTTATTGCACTGGAAGAGCAATAAAGATATTTTGAAAAATCTAGTTCTTCATTTTCTACTTTTAATTTCATAAATAAGGATTATAGACAATATTATTTTCTTTTTCTTCCCAAAGAAGATTTTTATGTCTTGCAGACGGGCATTGCTACATTTTTTAAATTGCTAATATGTAATTTGGATAATGTGGGGAGGGACTTGAAAAGCACGAAGAGATAGACATAACTAGGCGAAGTAGTTTTTTCTTTCCCTCCCCACACCCCACCCTAACTAATAAAGAGCTTTCCCAAAATACTTTTTGCTTCTTTTTCTTCTTTGCTATCAGGAATTAAAACACCAGTGTTAAGATAATTGATGCCGTGTGCGAGGGCATCCAATCGGTCGGGGCTTTTGCTACTTCCGGGTATCCAGTTGCAAAGCTCCTCTTCTAATAACTCAAGATTATTTTCACTCGTGCCTTCGGGAATGAAAAAATGCAACCTTCCCTGTTCAGTTAAAATGGAAGCCTGCATTGCTCTAGATTCTTTGTTTTGTGAGGAGTGCACCCTATGAATGGGAATTGAAATATTGGCATTAATTAAAGTGGACTCCGTCATGTCGCCACCTTGATTATCTTCAACAATACACGCGTTTGCTTTATAGACAATACTTAAATATTTCACTTTGGAGCTCCACTCATAAGGTGTGCCAATTAAAGAGCCATCATGCAAAATATAATAATGCTTTTTATCAGTGTGTAAAGCACTTTTTCCACTGGCTAATAGGGACGGAGCTGCCCCTTCCATAATAACAATAATACCAGTGTAATCGGATGACTTCTTTGAATGAGTGGTTGCAGGGTCAACGGCAATAATCACTCGCTCTTGATAATAAGGAGGCGGTAAACTATTGACAATATTAAACTCTATCCATTCTCTTTTGAAAAGTGCGTTTGGGTTATCATCTAATATCTGCCCTTCCAATTCTTGCAAGGCTAATCGGCTTCCTTCATATTTTGTTATAATCGTGTTAAAAAATTGACTTGACAAATTGCTTTTATTAGAATACGTGGAACCCACAGTTACCACACAAGCACTTTCGCCTTTTTTGTTTTTTAGTAATTCAATTTCACGGGTAAAGGCTGTGGGCTTCGGTGTTGAGGTGACCAAACACAAAGGATTATTGCCTAAACGTAAACCCAGCAAAAGATTATCAAAAGTGCTTTCGGGATATTTCCATTTATGCAATTCATCGCACCACAAAAACTCGCTCTGTGCACCTCTTGATTTTTCTGGTTCGCTTCCATAAAAAAGGGAAACCACCACGCCACCTTTAAAGAATATCTTTTTGATTGAAGGACGATAGTCCATATGTAGCTCTGGAGGGCAACATGAGGCAAGCCCGCTTTCACCTTCAATCATAATATCCCGCACTTCTTCTGCCGTCGCCCCGCATATCGAAATACGCTTATATAAACCTGTCTTTATTGCTTCTATAACAGTTTGGCAAGCCGTGCGTGTTTTACCCCAGCCCCGCCCACACCGTAAAATCCAAATGTATTTTTTACCACTAACCCATTCCAAAGGGGGCAACTGCTCGTCCCGTGCCCAAAAAGACCAGTCGTATTTTAGCCCGTCAATCTCTTTTTCTGTTAGGCTTTCGATAAATGCTTTTGCTTCTTCTTTGTCTTTTTGCAAAAGTGAAAATGTTATATTTCTTCTTTTATGAATATTCCAAATCATAAACTTTTTCATTGCTTATTATGAAAGCAATAACTCCATAATTAATAGTATTAAACAGTCGACAAAATGTCGACAGTTTAAAAATATTACAATCATTAAGAGGGAGCGTGCTGGGGTTATGCCTACAGGGCGGGGGATATATAGCGGGCGGGATGCAGACCTTATAATCCAGACAGCGGTTGCAGACCTTATCAGAAAAGCTAACTGGCGGGGGTTATGTCTTTGAAAATTGGGGGCTCCTTCCCATTATTTTGGAACTGGTGCGTTTTCAAGGCTCCGTCCCCTTGCCTACAAAGTTCAACACATTAAAATAATTTAAAAAAGCCCCAATGCAAAAAAAACATTAAGGCTATTTTAGCACCAAAAGCACCAAAACCACTAAAATTAGCACATAAAAAGGCAAAAAGAGTAACAAAATCATTAAAAACCATCATTATATTAAGCAAAAAGCGTATTATATTATTGACAAGTTCATACATTCACGTTATAATACAAGCACATCTAAACTTTCCTGCTTTAGTAAATACTCATATTTGAAGGTAACCATTTTAACCCTTTGGTTACCTTCTTTTTTTTTAAATTATATCGGCATTTTCAACATAAAAGCAATAATTCAAAATCAATAAGTAGCTATACTTATTGCATATATATAAGAAGTTAGTGTTAGATAAACTTTCAAAAATCAGCAAAAGAGCTCATGTTTATACGGGTTTAATTGTTAACCGCTCTTACAAAAAAACAATAGAAAGTATGCAACTGCAAGGCTTTTAGCCTCTTTTTGAAGTAAATATCCATTTTGCCTAAATTGCCTTTACTACGTTATATTCCCTTCCTTTTTATTATTTATGATAAAACATGTTAATTCTCTGACCCCTAAAACGGCCGTTCTCGCACCCCTAAAACGGTCGTTCTCTGCCCCCTAAAACGAGCGTTCTCACACCCCATTAACGGCCGTTCTCGCACCCATAAAATGCACGATTTTGCGAGCGAAAAATTGCAATATTTGATATGCAAGAGAATATATTATTTCTTGCATATATGATAATTTTTAATTTTCACTAATCGGTTTAAGATATTGCATTTATATAAAGACGTGAAAAAGAATGTAAACATTAAAAGGTTTTTATAAAAAAGCCTTATATTAAAAATCAGTTTTTTATGTTCGCTTATTTTTCTTTTTGTCATAATTCAATTATGGTAAACTACATATTAAAAAGAGGGGATTGTCTTACCCTCTTGAAAGAAATTAAAGACGAAAGTGTGGATGCTGTTGTAACCGACCCACCGTATCAGTATTTGAATACAAAATTAAAAAACTCTGCTTTTGACAAGCCTTATGACGAAAGTGCATTTATTACAGAAGTGCAACGCATCTTAAAACCTACTGGCTTTATTGTTATGTCCGGGCGAGGCGTGGCATTCTATCGTCAGGGGGTGCTATTGGATAAAGCGGGCTTTAAGTTTAAAGAAGAAGTGATATGGGAAAAATATACTGCTTCTAATCCCGCCATCCCCTTAAGACGCCTCCATGAAAGTATTTTTATATTTGCAAAAGATAAGGGGGTGATAAAACAAAGAAGAGTGCCATACCTAGAAGTTGTGCAAACAAAAGCAGACCCAATAAATCAAATAAAAAATGATATTCACTTTATAAGAAAAGAATTAAAGAATAAAGTAAAATTAAATGAAATATTAAGATATCTTAAAACTGGAGAGGTTAAATTAGAATTAAGAGGAAAGACGAACTCTCCAAGTTATAGAGAAAATAGTAAGATAACGCCAAATTATATTAACTATTTAAACAAAATCAATAAAGGGTTTTATGAAAACTCTATTATAAAAATAACTCATCTGAAAAATGCCCACCACCCTACAGAAAAACCAGTTAGACTAATGGAACGCCTTATTGCTTTAGTGACAGAAGAAGGACAAACAGTTGTAGACCCTTTTATGGGAAGTGGGACAACTGGAGTGGCATGTATGAATACTGATAGAAACTTTATTGGTATGGAACTAGACGAAAAATATCTTGAAACTGCATTAAAAAGAATAGAGGAGGCTATAGAGCAACAATTAGACAGGTTGTTCTAAAAAAAACGCCCCTAGTATGAGGGTACTAGGGGCATAAGGATGGGATTTTTTTTGCTTCTATCCAGTTGGATATATAGATAATAATTCAAAAACAAAAAAAATACAAGAGGTTTAATGCAAAAATTATATTTTTTTTGCTTATATTATCAGGATAATAAGTATATAATATCATAAATGCACCGACTAATATTTTAAGTGAAATATTTCATTGTGTTAGATTAA
>JBQNBK010000063.1:0-10239 GCA_052169975.1 Treponema sp. | reverse complement strand
TGACTATGATTTAGACATGCAAGTACAAAGAGAAGAAAGCTATAATGCTGGAATAGCACAAGGTATGGCTCAAGGAATAACTAAAGGAATAGCACAAGGAATAACTAAAGGTATTCTTGAAGGAATATTAAAAAAAGCTACTGAGACTGCTTTACGCATGAAAAATGCAAATTTCGATGTTCCTATTATTCAAGAAATGACAGGGCTATCTAAAGAAGAAATTGAAAAGCTATAACTTTTGCTTATTTAAAGGATATCCACTTGTTAGAGCTGGAAAGGCACACTCGATTGAATCTTTTAGGCATAAAGGAACTCACCAGTTTTTTATAAACTTTAATAAGATTATCTTGAAAGGCTTGCTTGCCATTGCACTATTTATAATGCAAAACCCACTAGATAGATTTTTTTACACTCGACTTTTTATTTTTTTTTGTGTAATATTTATTTTTACCATTTTATAAACTAGTTTTTTGGTATATTTTTAGTTTGTTGAATTTTAATACAATTAAAAACAGAAAACTAATATCTTGGTCTTAAAATATTAGCAAATTGGAGCCTTTATGAGCGATGATAAAGATAAAAAAGACGATGATGTTTTCCCATTTTTAAATAATGATGAAGGACAAGATTCTTCTAAAAATCAACCTAAAAAATCTAAAACATCAATGTTTTTAATAATTGCCTTAATAGTGATGTTGTTTATTGCTTTTGGGCAGGTGTTTTTGCAAGGTACTAGAAATTTAATTCCATTTTCTGAGTTCAAAGCTAGAATATTGTCTAATGAGATTAAACGTGTAGAGATGGATTCTACATACTTTAAAGGTTATGTAAAAAAGAATGCAAGTAAGACAAAAAATGGAAATGGACTTTTAAATGTTTTGAGTGGAAAAGATGAAGAAGAATATTACGAAACAGTTGGAATTTATAATGAAGAATTTGTAAAATTGCTTGATAAAAAGAAGGTTGTCTATTCTGTTAAGGCAAGAGAAAAAAGCTATTTGATAGATTTTATTATTCAGTGGGCTTTGCCTCTTTTGTTAATTTTCTTTGTTTGGCGTCTCATAATGAAAAATATCACAAAAAATATTGCAGGTGGAATAGGTGGTAGCTTATTTAACCCAGGTCAGACAAAAAACATTGCAGTTGAAGAAGGCAAGGTTGAAACACGTTTTAAGGATGTTGCGGGTGTTGATGAAGCAAAAGAAGAGTTGATGGAAGTTGTGGATTTCTTGAAGTTCCCAAAACGTTATACTGATATAGGTGGTAAAATACCACGTGGTGTTTTACTTGTAGGCCCACCGGGTACTGGAAAAACATTGCTTGCTAGGGCTGTTGCAGGAGAGGCTGGCGTTGCATTTTTTAGAATTAGTGGCTCTGATTTTGTTGAAATGTTTGTTGGTGTTGGTGCTTCTCGTGTTAGGGACTTATTCAAGCAAGCAAGGGCTAAAGCTCCGTGTATTGTTTTTATTGATGAATTGGATGCTATAGGAAAATCAAGGCTCAACAACACTAATTCTAATGATGAGAGGGAGCAAACATTAAACCAGCTCCTTGTTGAAATGGATGGTTTTGATAGCACTACGGGCTTGATATTGCTTGCAGCAACTAACCGTCCTGATGTTTTAGACCCAGCTTTGTTGCGTCCTGGTCGTTTTGATAGGCAAGTGGTAGTAGATAAGCCTGATCTAAAAGGAAGAGAGCAAATATTGCAGATTCATGCAAAGAATGTTAAGTTTGATGAAACAGCAAACCTTTTGTCTATTGCAAAGATAACCAGTGGATGCTCTGGGGCAGATCTTGCAAACATAATCAACGAAGCAGCATTGTTAGCAGTGCGTAGTAAAAGAGAAAAAGTGTGCATTACAGACCTTGATGAGGCTGTTGAAAAGACAATGATTGGCTTACAAAAGAAGACTCGTGTTATTCGTGAAGAAGAAAAAAGAATTATAGCTTTTCATGAAACAGGGCATGCAGTTATGGGCACTTTTACAGAAGGAGCTGATAAGGTTCACAAAGTTACTATTGTGCCACGTGGTACTGGAACATTAGGGTACACTTTTCATATTCCTGAAGATGATAAGCATATTGTTACAGAAAAACAACTTCTAGCAGAAATTGATGTTTTGCTTGGTGGACGTGCTGCAGAAGAAGTTGTGTTCAACATGATTTCAACAGGTGCTGCAAACGATTTGGCTCGTGCAACAGACATTGCAAGAAGCATTATTACAGACTATGGAATGAGTGCTAAATTTAAGAATGTTGCATTGAATAAACGTGGAGCAGGGTATGTGGGCAATGTGGAACCACAGCTTGTTAGGGAATATGCAGAAACAACACAACAATATATTGATGAAGAAGTGGCTAAAATTATATCAGAACGATATAAAAGAGCGTGCGATCTTTTAAGAGAAAAAGAGAAGTTAGTTAATTATATTGCTAAAACTTTGTTAGAAAAAGAAACAATAGAAAACGATGAATTTGAAGCTATTATAGCGAATGAAAATAATCTTGAGGTATTAGCAAAGAAAGAAACTACTGATAATATTGGATAAGATTGTTGAAAACTCCATAATGGGTGGTGATTGTTTATGGGATATATTCTAGGAACTGCAGGTCATGTGGATCATGGGAAGACAACATTAGTAGAAAGTTTGACAGGAATATATACAAGTCGTTTGCCAGAAGAAAAAAAAAGAGGCATGACAATTGAATTGGGTTTTGCCTCTTTTTCTGATGAGCGTGTGTGTACTGTTGGTATAGTTGATGTTCCAGGTCATGAAAGGTTCATCCGTAATATGGTGCAAGGGGCTTGGGGCCTTGATGCAGCTCTTTTAGTTGTTGCAGCTGACGATGGTTGGATGAATATGAGTGAGAACCATTTGCGTATTCTAAAAGCTCTCCAAATTAAGAATATACTTGTAGTTATAACCAAAAAAGATTTAGTTAATAAAGAAACATTAGAATTAGTTCAAGAAGATGTGTTGCACCATTGTTTTTCTATTTTAGGCTATGAAGTGCCAATTATTGCAGTTTCTAGTGTAACAAAAGAAGGATTAGATGAGCTTAAAGAAGCTATAGTGGGACTGTTGCTTCGTTGTCGCCTTAATAACAATCCAAAGCCATTTTTATATATCGATCGTGTTTTTACATTGAAAGGCATAGGGCTTACTATAACAGGAACTCTAAGAAGTGGTAAGGTATCTGTAGGAGATAGCCTTTCTTTATATCCCGGTAATGCAGAGTGTAGGGTGAAATCTATACAAAATCATCATAAGAATGTTGATTCTATAATAGCTCCTGCTAGAACTGCTTTAAATTTGAAGTTGCCAGATAAATTAGAAGTTTCTAAAGGAATGTTAATTTCAAATGATGAAGGAGAGCCAATCCTTCAAGGAACAGAATTATTAATTAGAATTGATGAAGTGTTTGATGATAAGGCAGAAGGTATTAAAAATCATTGTGAACTAGAAATTGCACTTGGAAGTTCTCACTCTATTGGAACTTTACATATAAATAGTTATGATTCGTCTCTTGCTCGTCTTTCTTTAAGAGAGGCAGTGGCTTGTTCTTGGAATCAAAATGCAGTGCTAATAAGGCATGGAGGTAGTGATATACTTGCTTCTTGCAGGGTTTTATCTGCATTTTCTTCTTATAATAGAATTAGTTTTAGAGATGCGTTTAAAGTATATAATGGGCGTGAGCTTACTTCATGGCAAAGTTATGTTTTTAATCTTTATGGTTATGCTTCTAAAGGCTTAGATGTTGGAAAAGAAGGTGATATTATAACCCTTTCTGGTTTTCATTTTGCTCCAGCTAAATTTATTGCATGGAAGAATAAAGTTATAAACATTGCACATACTAGGAATACAGGTTTTACGGCTGAAGAAATTGACTTATCACCTTTACCAATAAAAGCTAAAGTTGCAATATTAAATCACCTTTGTGATGAAGGTGTTTTGACTATGTCTGGTAATGTTTATATTGAAAAAGGAAAATCAACACAAAATATATCACCAATAGCAAAGTCAATATTAAAGTCTGCAATAGAAGCAAAAGATAAGGGAATTGATGTTTCACGTCTTAATGTGCCACAGTACAAAAAAGAAGTAAGAGATTTAGTTAAGCTTAATTTACTTATTTGTATTGAAGATTTACTGTATTATCATAAAGATGTTTTTGATGAAGTTGTTAAAAAAATATTAAAAGACAAACACAAAGGCGATCGTATGACAATAGGTGAAGTGAGAGACATTACTGGATTGTCTCGAAAATATATAATTCCAATTTTGAATATTATGGAAAAAATGAAGATGGTTAGCCGTGATGGCAATGATAGGGTTGTTTTGTAATATTTGAAACCCATATGAAAACTAAGATTTGTCTAGCACTCACAGAACAAACATTAGAAAAGAATTTACAAGTATTTAATAAATATAAACACGAAGTTGACCTTTTAGAATTGAGAATGGACTATCTTTCTAGAGATGAGTTTTCTAATGTGTATTCTTTTCCATCTCTTGTGGATGTTCCTGTTATTCTAACTATTAGAAGAAAAATAGATGGCGGGGAATTTACTGAGGATGAAAAGGTAAGAGCTAGTCTTTTTTCTTTAGCATTAACTTTTAGTGAAAATGATGCAAAAAGATTTGAATTTGTAGATTTTGAAAGTGATTTTTTTGTTCCAAATTTAGAATATACTTGCAAAATGTATGGAATAAAGATTATTCGTAGTATACATTTAATAAGAGAAGCACTAAAAGATATTGATTGTGTTTTAGAAGAATTAAAAAAACATACTTATGATATTATTAAAATTGCAAGCAATTCATATTCTTTGAAAGATACATTGAACTTATTTCAGATGGCAAAAAAAATTAAGAATGAAGATTTTGTTTTAATTGCTATGGGTGAATATGGGCTTACTTCGCGTATTTTATCCAATTTAATTGGTTCATGTTTTGTTTACACTTTTAATGAAGATTATATAAATAGAAAGTCATTAAGCAAGGAATTATTAGACCCTCATACATTGCATTCTATCTATCATTTTAATAAAATTAACTATGACACAAATATTTTTGGTGTTATCGGGGGGGCGGTTAATAATAGCTTGAGTCCTAGTCTTCATAATGCTAAATTTGAAAATAATAACAGTGTTTATATACCAATTTCAGCTAAGAATGTAGATGAAGCTTGTAATTTTGTTAAATATCTAAGAATGAAAGGTATATCTATTACTAATCCATTTAAAGAAAGTATTATTTCTTATGTTGATGAACTTGAAGATGAGGCTAATACTATAAAGTCAATTAATACTATTTCTTATTTTAATAATAGAATTAAGGGCTATAACACTGATATTTATGGATTTGAAAAAGCATTGCGTGAGTTTTTGGATAATGATTTAATCCCTTCTTCTAAAGTATCTGTGCTTGGGGCAGGCGGTGTAAGTAGGGCAGTGTGTTATGTACTAAAAAAGATGATGTTTAAAGATGTGGTAATTTTTAATAGGACTTTAGAAAAGGCTAAGAATGTTGCCTTTTTATATAATTTTAATTTTGCTTTATTGGATGTTTCCTCTTTGAAGCTTTTAAATGAGCATTCTGATTTAATAATAAACACAACTTCACTTGGAGATGAAAATATTTTGCCTTTTTATGAATTTAATGGGCATGAATATGTATTTGACTTGATATATAACCCTGAAAAAACTAAACTTTTGCAAAATGCACAAGCAAAAGGTTGTAAAATATGTAATGGTTATAGCATGTTAAAATATCAAGCAGAAAAACAATCTAAGATTTTTATGGGAGATGAGCTATGAGTGATACTGAAGAACAAAAGCGTATTGTTGGGGAATATGCTATAAAGACACTGATATCTGAAAAAAAAATTGTAGATGGTGTTAAGATAGGTATGGGAACAGGGACTACTATAGAATATGTTATTAATGTTTTATCTGATTTTGTAAATTCGGGCAAGGTTAAGGATATTGCAATAGTTCCTACAAGCAGTGCAACCTTATTAAAATGTGAAGAATTAGGTTTACCAATTTTTTCACTAAATTCTAAAAGAATTAAGGGACAACTGGATATTAGCATTGATGGAGCGGATAGAATTGATGAAAATAAAAATCTAATAAAAGGTGGTGGGGCTGCTTTATTACAAGAGAAAATTATTTCTTATAATTCCAATGAGTTTTTTGTGGTTGCAGATGAAAGCAAAGAAGTAAAAAGTCTGATTTGTGACTTTCCTATCCCTATAGAAATAATTCCAACTGCTTATTGCCCTATAGTTTTAGCTCTTGAAAAGAAAGGCTTAAAAGTAAAATTAAGAGAAGGTAAAGGAAAAATTGGTCCTGTTGTTACAGATAGTGGGCATCATATTTTAGATGTAACATACCCTTCTGGTATGTCTATTAACCCAAAAACTGAAGAAATTGAGCTTAACAAGATTGTTGGAATTGTTGAAAATGGTTTTTTCACAAACGCAGATAAAGTTTTTGTTGCAAAAAAAGATGGCAAGGTGATTTGCTATTAGGAGGTGTGATATGTCGGTGCAAAAAATTTGTGCTTTAATTGTGATTTTTATTGGAACATCTATTGCTTGGGTGATTTTAGGTAGTGCTAATTTAGCGAGAACATCTGATGCGTCTTATTCATTGAAGTCTTCAATGCAGGCTATGTATGGAGATGAATTAGTTATAGATGCTCCTACTGTTTATAAAGAAGAGGCTATAAAGGTTAAAAATGCTACACCAGTAGATGAAGATAATATGAACCTTCCTAGAAAAGTTTCAGGAGATTATGCTTATGTGTATGCAAAGCTTGAGTCTTCAGATATCAAGATGGACGTAAAATTGGATAGGAGAAAGAAGGGTTATTTATGGTTTCCGACATTTAAGACACATTTTAACGCTACTTATAAATTTAAGATTGATGATTTTAATGAAGCAGATGAATACTATATGAGCACTATATTTGCATCTTCAGACAATATCTATAACAATGTGAAGGTTAGTGTAAATGGCAAAGAAATGGAAGATTTTGTTAAACTTTTAGTTAATAGAGAATTGCCTATTGAACCAAATGAAAAAGGTGAGGTTTTGCTTAATATAGAATATGATGCTACTGGTATGGAGAGGCTGCAATATAACGTAGCATCAGATACTAATGATTTAGTGCAAGTTAATAATTTTAATTGTGTAATAGCTACAGATTTTGATGATTATGACTTTCCTAAGAATATGTTTAGCCCAACCACAAAAGAAGATACTAGCACTGGTGCTGTGCTAACATGGAACTTTATTAACACAATAACAGGTAAAAGTATAGGTTTAATTATTCCTAATAAATTAACACCTGGTTATATTACCGCACGTGTTGCTTTTTTTGCTCCTATTCCGTTATTGTTTTTCTTTATTGTTCTTATGATGATAAGCACTGTTGCAAAGCAAAATATTCATCCAATGCACTTTTTCTTTTTAGCTTTGTCTTTCTTTTCTTTTCATTTAATGTTTTCTTATTTTTCTGATCAAATGCATATCTATTTAAGCTTTGCTCTTGCAGCTATAGTGTCTTTAACTTTGACAGTTACTTATGTTATGCACTTTTTGTCTAAAAAGATGAGTTTTATTATTATTCCAATAACGCAGATTATATATTTATTTGTGTTTTCATTTTCGTTTTTGTTTGATGGAATTACAGGATTGATTGTTACAATATGTGCTGTTACAACTTTGTTTGTTTTGATGCAATTAACTGCAAAACAAGATTGGCATGAAGTTTTTAATCCTACAAGAATTGAATAGTATTTGGTGATATTGTGGGAATATAGGCTCTATTATTCTTAAAGAAATGGAACTAAGTAAAGATTATGAAAAAAGAAAAAAACTACTAGATGAAATTATAGAGATTTGGGGATAATATGCAAAACGTATTCAGCATTATAAAACAAATTATTTATGGTCTTCTTATAGGTTTATCCAATGTTGTTCCCGGTGTTTCAGGTGGGACTATAGCTTGTGTTTTAGGTGTGTATGAAGACCTTTTGGTTTTACCTTCTCTTGATATAAGTAGGCTAAAAGAAAGATGGAAAAGCGTATTACCTCTTTTTATTGGAATGGGCTTAGGTATTCTGCTTTTTTCAAAATTAGTAACATTTGTTTATAACACATATCCTGTTTACACTAGTTATTTTTTTGTTGGTGTTATTTTTGCTAGCATATCGTTTTTGTTTGACACTTCTTCTGAAGAAGAAAATAAGAATATAAAGAAGACAATAATAAAAGTTATTTTATTTTTAATTGCTCTTTTTATTATGACTTTGTTTTATATCTTAAAAAGAAGAGGTGTTGCAATTTCTTTTAACGAAAGTGAAAGAAACATAGTTTTTTACCTAGTTTTAATTTGTTATTGTGCTATAGCTTTAGCTGGTATGATAATACCAGGCATTTCAGGCTCTTTTTTGTTATTGTTGTTGGGAGCTTATCAAATTGTTATGAGTGCTATTGCAACATTTGATATAAAATTGTTGGTTTGCATTGGTTTTGGTGTTTTGTTAGGTGTTGTTTCAACATCTCGGCTAATTAAATTCTTGATTGAAAGATTTAAAACACTTTCTTATTCTTTTATCTTAGGTCTAACTTTTGGTTCTATCTTGCATATATTTCCATTTGTGTGCCAACCATTTCAGCAAAGATTTATTTCTGCATTAATGTTATTATCTGGTTATGTATTAGTTAGTATTTTAACTAGAAAATCAAAGTGAGGAGTTTTTGAATGAGTAATTTTGTAAAGCATGAAGCTAGTATCGAAAAATTAGATAGTTTAATAAAACCTTTTTCTGCTTGTGCTAATGATTGGTTTTTAGCAACAGCAGGTAGTGGAATTGAAGATAAAAAATGGAACACTATGACTTGTGCATGGGGTGGTTTTGGGTATTTATGGGAAAAACCTGTTGCATATATTTATATTAGACCAACACGCCATACGGCTCTTTTTACAGAAGAAGAAGATGTAATGACTATCTCTTTTTTTAATAGTGACGATAAGGCTATGAGAGAAAAACTTAAGATATGTGGAACTATTTCTGGAAGAGATTTTAATAAAGCAGAAAAAGCAGGACTTACCCCAGTATTACTGGAACCTTCTGTTATAACATTTGATGAAGCTAAGTTAGCACTAGAATGCCGTAAATTGTATAGAACAGAATTTGATCCTGATAACTTTTTGGCAGCTCATATAATATTATCTTGCTATCCTAAGAGAGATTTTCATTATGTTTACGTTTGCGAAATTCTTTCTGTGTATGAAAAATAGTGATTAAGGAGAACTTACATTGTATCTTATAAGGCTTGATGATGCTTCAGAATACATGGATGTTGTAAAATGGCAACGTGTAATTGAGTTGATAAATAGCTTTGGGGTCTGCCCACTTATAGGCATTATACCTAAGTGTGAAGACCCAGATTTTGTTGGTAAATACGAATACAATGTTGGTTTTTGGGATATTGCAAGAAGTTGGCAAGAAAAAGGTTATATTCTAGCATTACATGGTTTTAACCATATAACTAAACACATAAAAGGTGGGCTTAATCCTATTCATAATAGGTCAGAGTTTGTTTCTTTAACTCTTGAAGAACAAAAGAAAAAAATTAAAGAAGGTTATAAGATTTTTCAACAACAAAAGATAGATGCAAAAGTTTTTTTTGCTCCTTCTCATACTTTTGATCAAAACACATTGCAAGCGTTAAAAGAAGAAACTCCTATAAGAATAATTTCAGACACAATTGCAAATAATGTTTATAAAATGAATGATTTCTTTTTTTTGCCATGCCAACAAGGAAAGTGTAGAAGCTTGCCATTCAAATTTGTGACTATTTCATTACACCCTAATATAATGGAAGAAAATGACTTTGTAAGTTTAGAGTTGTTTTTGAAAAATAATTCTTGCGTAAAAAGTTTTAATGACTTACCTTTGCTAGAAAGAAGTTTTTCTTTATATGATAGGTTATTACGGTTTTTATATTTTTCTTTACATAGAATAAAAAGATTATTAAGAAGATGAAATAATAGGCATTTGTGAGATGAAATTATGAAAACTATTCGTGTGCTACATGCTGTTCCCAAAATGGATAGGGAAGGTATTCAAAGTTTCTTAATGAATGTGTATCGAAATATTGATAGGGAAAAAGTTCAGTTTGATTTTTTAATTCATTCAAAAGAAAAAGGAGCATTT
>JBQNBK010000062.1:0-10303 GCA_052169975.1 Treponema sp. | reverse complement strand
TTCTATACCATTACTCAACCTAACACGAGCAACCTTTCTCAAAGCAGAGTTAGGCTTTTTTGGAGTTACAGTCATAACACGAGTACAAACACCACGCTTTTGTGGACAAGCTTGCAAAGCTGGACTTTTAGTTCTAGCAACACCAGACTTACGTCCATGTTTTATCAATTGGTTAATTGTAGGCATACGCCTTGTCTCCTTATATTAAATCCGTCAGCACTACGGAATATAGAAAATGATTTTATAGAAAGAAAAGGAAAATATCAATCATCAAGCATGACTTCATCATCATCAAAATAATCAGCTTCCTCTTCTTTAACAACTTGTGTAGATTCTAATCGTCTACGTTCCAAAATCTCATTCATTTGAACATCTAAATCTGCCATATTCTTATCAAACAACTTGACATTTCCATATTGTCTCATACCAGTACCAGCAGGAATTAAGTGCCCAATAACAACATTTTCTTTTAATCCTCTTAGGTAGTCTGTAACACCAGAAATTGCTGCATTTGTCAAAACGCGTGTTGTCTCTTGGAAAGAAGCGGCAGAAATAAAAGAATCCATATTAAGAGATGCTTTTGTAATAGCTTGAAAAAGCGGTTTAGCAACTGCTGGCTGACCACCTTCAGCTGTAATTTTTGCATTTTCTTCGTGAAATTTATATTTATCCACTGCTTGATCAAAAATAAAACTAGTATCACCAACAGAAACTATTTTTACTTTTTTCAACATTTGTCTCACGATAATACCTATATGTTTATCATTAATAGTTACACCATGAGCCCTATAAACATCTCTAATTTCACTCATCAAATAATTTTGCAAAGCATTTTCACCCAAAATACTTAAAATATCATGTGGATCAAAATCTCCATCGCATAAAGGTTCCCCTGCTTTAACAACATCACCATCACGAACTAACAAACGGTTTGCTATAGGAATTAAATGCTTAAACTCGTTTCCATAATCATCTTTTACAACAACAAGTCTCTTAGCTTTAATAACACCTTTTTTAATACCAACAATACCAGTTATCTTTGAAAGTATTGCTGCTGTTTTTGGTTTTCTAGCTTCAAACAATTCAGAAACACGTGGCAAACCACCGGTAATATCTTTTGTTTTTGCAGTAGCTTTAGAAATACGAGCAATAACAGTTCCAGCCTTAACCTTATCACCATCATCAACCATAATTTGAGAACCAGCAGGCAAGAAATAAGAAGTAGCACTCACAGAGTTACCAGCTTCATCAGAAATAAAAGCATGTGGTTGTAGTTTATCAAAGTGCAAATCAGCAATTCTTTTTATAACAAAACCAGTATTCTCATCAATTTCTTCATTTAATGTAGTTCCTGGAATAACATCTTCAAAACGAATATACCCATCGTCTTCTGCAATAATTGGTTCTGCGAAAGTATCAAACTTAGCAACTTCTTCTCCTTGTCTTACAAAGTCTCCAACCTTTACATTAACTGTGCTACCATTTTTAATTTCTGTGGATACTTCTTTTTCAACTAAGTAAATTGCATCTTTCTTTACAACAACCAAAGCAATGTTCTCAGATTTAACAACCTCGCCACTTTCATTTTCATAAAGAGGTGTTCCTTGTAAAGCACTCACACCATCTTTAATAAGCACCTTATCAGTAGTTTTTAACTTATATTCTTTAATAACCTTATTGAAAATAAGCTCGCCTTTTCTAGTAAAAAGGAGTTTTCCATTTTCTAGTTTTACATATTTACCAATTATATCTTTAACAACTATAGAATATTTATTAAAGACAATTTTATCTTGTTCACTACTTTTTGAAGCTGTACCACCAACGTGGAAAGTACGCATCGTAAGCTGTGTACCTGGTTGTCCAATAGATTGTGCTGCAATAATTCCAACAGCCTCTCCTATTTCTACCACTTTACTATGTGCTAAATCTCTACCATAACACTTCCTGCAAACCCCTTGCCTAGATTCACATGTTAAAACAGTTCTCACCTTCACTTTTTCTACACCAGCAAGTTCAATTTTCTTTGCAAGTTCGTCAGTTATATATTGGTTAATATCAGCTATGCGTTCTTGTGTTATAGGATGAAATACTTCTTCCAAAGTATATTTTCCAGATATCCTATCGCTCAATGCCTCAACTATCTCATCTCCATTCTTAATAGCAGAATAATATATACCATTTATTGTGCCACAATCATCTTCATTAACTACAACATCTTGAGCCACATCCACAAGACGACGTGTCAAATATCCAGCATCTGCAGTTTTCAAAGCTGTATCTGCCAAACCTTTTCTTGCACCATTAGTAGAAATAAAGAATTCGATAACGTTCAAACCTTCCTTAAAGCTAGAAAGAATTGGCAACTCTATAATGCTTCCATTAGGCTTTGCCATAAGACCACGCATACCACCTAACTGCCTAATCTGTGTGCTACTTCCTCTAGCACCAGAAGTTGCCATCATGTCTATAGTATTAAAACCATCCTTATCCTTTTTTAAGGAGTTCATTAAAACACCTGTAAGCTCATCATTTGTTTTAGACCATATATCGATAACCTTACTATATTTTTCTTCGGAAGTGATTTGACCATTCTTATATTGTTCATATATACCACCAACTTCTTTATTGGCTTTTTCAAGCATAGTGGCTTTTTCTTTTGGAACAATAATATCGTCCATACTAAGAGTAGCCCCAAAGTATGTAGCATATTTATACCCAACAGCTTTCAACTTATCCAAAAGTTGAACAGTCAAATATGCATTCTTTGTTTTAAAAACAGTTTCGATTAAAGCTCTAATCTCTTTGTCTGTTAAATCTTTATTAACAAAAGGAATACCTTCTGGCATTTCTTCATTAAAAAGAATTCTTCCAGCTGATGTCTGAACCCTTTCAATTTTTCCCGGTGATGTTTCATAATTAATTAATGCCTGATCTTGCCACCCTATGCTTCCATTTTCTGCAGCCATAATCATTTCATCAACAGAAGAAAAAAGTCTCAAGTTTTTTCCTTCAGGAATAGGCTTCATTTTAGTTAAATAATACAAGCCTAAAACCATATCTTGAGAAGGATAAACTATAATTTTTCCATTTGCAGGGTCTAACAAATTGCGAGCTGATAGCATCAAATTCCAACATTCCATCTGTGCTTCTTGTGTTAAAGGCACGTGGATAGCCATCTGGTCACCGTCAAAGTCAGCGTTGAATGGTTTACATACAAGAGGATGTAATTTTATTGCCTTACCTTCCACTAAAACAGGTTCAAAAGCTTGAATACCCAAACGGTGCAAAGTAGGAGCACGGTTTAACATAACAGGATGCTCTTTAACAACCTCATCAAGAATATTAAACACATCTGTAGCTTCTTGTTCAACGAGCATTTTAGCTCTTTTTATGTTTGGTGCAATTTCTTTGTCAACAAGACGCTTCATTATAAAAGGCTTAAAAAGCTCCAATGCCATCTTTGTTGGTAAACCGCATTGCCAAAGCTTTAACTCTGGGCCAACAACAATAACAGAACGTCCTGAATAATCAACACGCTTACCCAAAAGATTTTGTCTAAAACGTCCTTGTTTTCCTTTTAACATATCAGAAATAGACTTAAGAGGTCTGTTAGCTGCACCTTTTATAATCTTTTTACGCTTTGAATTATCAAATAGAGCATCAACAGCTTCTTGCAACATTCTCTTTTCATTTCTAATAATAATATCAGGAGCCCCAAGCTCCATTATGTGCTTTAAGCGACTATTTCTATGAATAACTCTTCTATATAAATCATTTAAGTCAGAAGTAGCAAAACGCCCACCTTCCAACTGAACCATAGGTCTTAAATCAGGTGGAATAACAGGAATAACATCAAGAATCATCCATTCAGGCTTATTATCAGAAAACCTAAAGCTTTCAACAATCTCAATACGCTTCAAAAGACTTTGATCATTTTTAAGGTTCTTATCACTTTTTTCAACCATCTTTTGTCTTAATTCTGCTTCTAAAGCTTCAAGATCAAGATTTCTCAAAAGAGTTTTTATTGCTTCAGCTCCCATACCTGCAACAAAAGAATCTCCATATCGTTCTTTTGCTTCATTATATTCATCTTCAGTGAGGAGTTGATTTTGTTTTAAGTCTGTTTCGCCAACTTCTATAACAATAAATTTCTCATAATATAATACAGAACGTAAATCTTTAACTGCAAGATTAAGTAACGAACCCATCCTACTAGGATTAGCTCTATAATACCAAATATGAGAAACAGGTGTTGCAAGCTCAATATGCCCCATTCGCTCACGTCTAACCTTAAAATGAGTTACTTCAACGCTACACCTATCACAAATAATACCCTTATATCTTATGGATTTAAACTTACCACAAAAACATTCCCATTCTTTAGTTGTACCAAATATCTTCTCACAAAAAAGTCCATCTCTCTCTGGTCTTAAAGTCCTGTAGTTTATAGTTTCAGGTTTTTTAACTTCCCCATAAGACCATGATCTAATCGTATCGGGAGAAGCAAGTTTTATCATTAATTTATTAAAATCTTGTATATCTTTCATATATTATATCCTCCCTTCCAATTAAAAATCGACCTCTGCCGAGCTTGTCTCTTTTTTAATAATTTCTGCATCACGTTCTGTTAATGGAATTCTTACGCCCTTATCATCATAAATAGTAAAATCAAGGGCAAGTCCTCGAAGCTCTTGAACCAATACATTGAAAGATTCAGGAACACCCGCAGAATTAGAAGGTTCCCCTTTAACAATAGCTTCATATATTTTTGAACGCCCGTGCATATCATCACTTTTTATTGTAAGAAGTTCTTGCAAAGTATTAGCAGCACCATAAGCTTCCAACGCCCACACTTCCATTTCACCAAGACGCTGCCCACCAAATTGAGCCTTACCTCCCAATGGTTGTTGTGTAACCAAAGAATAAGGCCCTGTACTTCTTGCGTGCATTTTATCATCAACTAAGTGAGCAAGTTTCAAATAATAAATAACACCAACAAAAACTTTATTTTCAAAAGGACGCCCAGTTAAACCATCCCTCAAAGTAACTTTTGAATTGCTTGGTAAGCCAGCTTCAATAAGCTTATTCTCAAGTTGTTCCATAGTAGGTGATTGGAAAACAGGACTCTCATAATGCTGACCAAGTTTAAGACCAGCCAAAGCTAATTCAGACTCCAAAATCTGCCCAATATTCATACGAGAAGGAACACCAAGTGGGTTCAAACATACATCCAATGGAGTGCCATCTTCCATATAAGGCATATCTTCTTCAGGTAAGATGCGGGAAACAATACCCTTATTTCCGTGTCTACCTGCCATCTTATCACCTTCACGAAGTTTACGTTTTGTTGCAACCAAAACTTTAACCACTTCGTCAACACCAGGTGCCAAATCATCACCTTGAGAACGTCTAAGCCTAAGAACATCAATAACAGTACCTTCAACTCCATGTGGCAACCTTAAAGATGTATCACGAACATCTCGCGATTTTTCACCAAAAATAGAATTCAAAAGCTTAAACTCTGGAGTAGTTTCTGTTTCATTTTTAGGAGTAATTTTTCCAACTAGAATATCACCAGATCTAACCTTAGCTCCAATTCTAATAATACCTTCAGAATCCAAATCATCTAAGCTCTTTTCTGACTTATTTGGAATATCACAAGTCATTTTTTCACATCCAAGTTTTGTCTCTCTAACCTCTGTTGTAAACTCTTTAATGTGAATGGAAGTAAACATATCTTCCTTAACAACTCTTTCTGAAATTAAAATAGCATCCTCATAGTTATACCCATTCCAAGGAACAAAGCCTACAAGTATATTTCGTCCTAAAGATAGCTCTGCATTTTGAGTAGAAGGCCCATCTGCAATAGGTTGCCCAGCCTTAACTTTATCACCTAAATGAACTATTGGACGCTGGTGATAACAAGTATCATTATTTGTACGCTGAAATTTCAAAAGATCATAAACACTTTCTTTTCCATCATCAGCTTTAATCTTTATTGTATCTGAAGAAACATAAGAAACTACACCATCTTCTTTGGCTTTAACCAAAACACCAGAATCACGTGCACATTTTCCTTCCATACCTGTTCCAACAATAGGTGCTTCTGGGAAAAGAAGAGGAACAGCTTGACGTTGCATGTTAGAACCCATCAATGTACGGTTTGCATCATCATGCTCCAAAAAAGGAATAAGAGACGCAGAAACTGAAATTATCTGTTTAGGAGACACGTCCATATACTGCACATCTTTTGGACTTCTAGGAGCATAATCACCTTGCTTCCTAGAAGAAACTTGGTCTCCTTTAATGGTTCCATCAAGGGATACAGCATCAGAAACCTGTGCTATGTAATAACGGTCTTCATCCATAGCAGAAAGATATTCAACTTCTTTTGTCACAACTCCATCTACTACTTTAACATATGGCACTTCCAAAAATCCGTAATCATTAACACGTGCATAATTTGCCATAGAAACTATAAGACCGATATTTGGTCCTTCAGGTGTTTCTATAGGACACATTCTTCCATAATGAGTGTAATGAACATCACGAACTTCAAAACCAGCCCTATCTCTAGTTAAACCACCAGGTCCCAATGCACTAAGCCTTCTTTTATGAGTAAGCTCTGCTAATGGATTAATCTGGTCCATAAATTGTGAAAGCTGGCTACTTGCAAAGAACTCTTTTATAGCTGCAACAACTGGCTTAATAGAAACTAAATCTTGAGGCTTTAATGTTTCTTTCTCTTTTGAAACCATCCTATCTCTAGCAATCTTTTCCATACGAGAAAAAGCTTTTTTCAAAACATCTGTCATCAACTCTCCAACAGAGCGAATTCTTCTGTTTCCTAGATGGTCAATATCATCAAGATTTTCGTTACCATCATAAACATCTATTAGATGCTTCATTGTGTATATTATGTCATCATTAATTAATGTTGTACTCTTTGTAGGATTTGGATAATCAAACTTTTTGTTAAGCTTATAACGCCCAACTCTACCAATATCATAGCGTCTACCTGTAAAAAACATTGCATGAAGATCTTCAACTGCAACATCATATGATATAGGTTCACCAGGTCTTAAAATTGTATAAACTTCGGTTATTGCTTCTTCTCGTGTTGGCTCGTCATTAACTATTGGATCTGGTGTAAACTTATCTTCTTCTCTTTCAAAACAATTCAAAATTAAATGAGATTTCAAAGAACCTTTAGCATTAAAATCAATAACTTCAATACTTTTAACACCAGCTTGTATTAAATCAGCTAAATTATGAGGCAAGATTTTAGCTCCAGCCTTAAACAACTTAACATCATTACCATCTTCATTTATTACAAAAACATTCTTTGCAAAAACTTGGTTTACTAATTCTTCATTTTTAACTTTATCTTGAGGAACTTCGATAGTTTTTGTCTTATAAAACATTGCAATAAGCTCTTCCCTATCGCCAAACCCCAATGCACGCAAAAACATTGTGCCTAATATTTTTTTACGATTATCAAGTTTTGTATAAATCAATTCACGCTTAGGATCAATTTCAAATTCAAGCCAAGTTCCTCTGTATGGAATAATCCTACTTGAATAAACATCCTTATCTTTAGAAAAAATAACACCGGGTGAACGATGTATTTGAGAGACAACAACACGCTCAGAACCATTAATAATAAATGTTCCGCGTTCTGTCATTAAAGGGATATCCCCCATGTATATATCTTTACGACGAAATTCTTTAGTTTCTGTAAAGAACAAGTCGATTTGAGCTTTTAATGGAACTGAATATGTTTGACCTTTCCGTTTACATTCAATTTCGGAAAGTTTTTTGTTTTCATAGTCAAGAGTATATTCTTGAAATTCTAGCACCATATCTTCATTAGGGCTATTGATAGGAAAAGTGGATCTAAAAACCTCTTCTAATCCTGATATTTGGGTTTCACCTTCAGAATTCACAGTGGATTCCAACAGTTTTTTGTAAGACGATAATTGTATTTCTATGAGATTCGGCAAATCCTTAAATTCAGGGATTTGTTTACCAAAATACTCGCGCTTCACATCTTGAACACCAATGGACACTCTCTCCACCCCCTAGTATTTCAATTACAAAAGACTTCCTGCAAAATAGACAGGAAGTCTTTAGAAAAAATAAAAAGAAAATTAATAAAAATTAAAAAACACTTGCCTTAAAGTATTAAGCAATCTCAACCTCACCGCCTGCTGCAGTAATAGCTTGCTTAATTTTTTCTGCTTCTTCTTTAGAAACATCTTCTTTAAGAGTCTTAGGAGCTCCTTCAACAAGCTCTTTTGCTTCTTTTAAGCCCAAACCTGGTATAATATTTCTAACCTCTTTGATAACACCAATCTTCTTACCAGGATCTGTAAGACCTTTCAATGTAACAGTAAATTCTGTTTTTTCTTCTGCTGATGCAGCTCCTGCTCCGCCTGCTGCCACAACAGCAACTGGTGCAGCTGCAGTAACACCAAATTTTTCTTCCATAGCCTTAACAAGCTCTGAAAGTTCCGTAATAGTCATACTACCAATAGCTTCAATAAGCTGATCATTTGTTAATGTTGCCATATTATCTTCTCCTAGATATAAATAAACTCTATTGATAAGAGTATTAGTAAAGCAGACAGGGGCAATCATATAAAAAAGCCTGACTGCTATGAAATATTTAACTAATTAGAAGCTTCCTCACTTCCTTTTTTATCCGCAATTGCTTGCAATGTACGTACAAACTTAGATGTTGTAGCATTAATAGTAGACATAAACATAGATATAAGTTGCTTCTTGCCTGGTAATTTTGCAAAAGCTTGTATCTTAGCTAAGTCATACAACTCACCTTCAACAATAGCTCCTTTCACTACTAAAGCAGGCACATCTTCCATAAAATCAAACAACACCTTAGCTGCTGCATTAGGCTCATCACCTTCAACATACACAACAGCAGTAGGACCAATTAAATAAGGATCAACACCTTCAATCTTAGCATTAGCAAATGCTATTCTAGCAAAGTTATTCCTTATAACTTTATAAGTGCTATTCAACTCTTTAAGTTTTTTTCTTAAATCAGAAATCTGAGCAACAGTCATTCCTCTGTATTCAGTAAAAATAAGAGAAGAAGAAGCTTTTGCTTTAGTTTCAATAGCAGTTATCATATCGCTTTTCAGCGTCTTAGGGTTTCTAGTTCGCAAAGCCATAATTATTCTCCTAAAACATAATCAACCCAAACACCGGGTCCCATAGTTGAGTTGATAGATACAGAACGCAAGAAATCTCCTTTAGCATCACTAGGTTTTTTTCTAGCAATTTCAACAAGCAAAGCCTTAGCATTCTCAACCACTTTAGAAGCATCCATTGAAACCTTACCAATAGCAAGATGTATAACACCAGTTTTATCTGCCCTAAACTCAACTCTACCTTTTTTTAATTCGCCAATAGCATTAACAATATCAGTTGTTACCGTTCCTGTTTTAGGATTAGGCATCAAACCTTTCCTTCCAAGAACCATACCAAGTCGTCCTACATCTTTCATCATATCAGGTGTTGCAACTGCGATATCAAAATCTAACCATCCACCTTTAATCTTTTCAATATATTCTGTAGAACCAGCATAAGCAGCTCCTGCTTCCAATGCCATCTTAACCTTTTCATCAGTACAGAAAACTAAAACTTTCTTTTCACCACGAAACTGGTTTGGCAAAACAAAAGTATCTCGAACAGCTTGTCCTTTACCAAGTTTCAAACTAACATGCAATTCAACAGTTTCATCAAACTTTGCATATTTAAGAGATTTAACAATCTCCATTGCCTTTTCCAACTCATAACGCTTAGTACAGTCATATTTAGTAAGAGCATTACGATATTTCTTTCCTCTTTTCATTAAAGCTCCACCTCCACTCCCATACTCCTTGCAGTTCCTGCAATAATTTTTTTTGCAGCCTCAAGGTCATTAGCATTAACATCAGGCATTTTTGTTTTTGCAATCTCTTCAAGAGCAGCTTTTGAAAGCCTGCCAACTTTCTTTGTAATTGAAGTATCAGAACCTTTCTCAATCTTACATGCTTTTTTAATCAAAACAGAAGCTGGAGGAGTTTTTAAAATAAAAGTAAAACTCTTGTCTGAATACACTGTAATGACCACAGGAATAACCAACCCCTGTTCCATTGTTTTTGTACGGTCATTAAACTGCTGAACAAACTGTGGAGCACTCACTCCATGTGGACCCAATGCAGGACCTACAGGTGGAGCAGGAGTTGCCTTGCCAGCAGGACACTGAAGTTTAATCTGTGTCACAACCTTTTTCTTA
>JBQNBK010000061.1:0-10545 GCA_052169975.1 Treponema sp. | reverse complement strand
AATCAATGTAAACAATATTAACTTCAATCTTTCAATAATTATCTATAAAGAATTTATTTGATATGTAATCTAATTAATTAGTAAAATAGAGCTTTGTATGATAAAAACATGAAATACGAATGATAGTTTTTGAAAAATAACTAGATAACCCACCGAGCCAGAGGCTTCTCTAGCTCGAGTAGTTTTTAAGCATTTCTTGAATAGTATTCAACTACGTTTTGGATATTTCCAACAGGATGAATATCAGTTACTACTGGCAAAACACTAACAGAAGCAGAGAGCTCTTCTTCGTTTACATTAAGCCAAGCACCTTTGCTTGTTGATAAACTCAAATTATGCCTAATCAATGCCTCAACGCCTTTCTTAGCTTTAGTGGTAATTACATCATTAACATTCAATAACATAGAAGGAATATTTGCAGGCTTTCCATTTATGCAAAAGTGAGAATGAGAAACCATTTGTCTAGCTTGAGCCCTACTCATAGCAAAACCCATTCGATAAATAGTGTTGTCAAATCTTCTTTCCATCAAGGTAATCATATTATTACCTGTAACACCTTGCATTTTATTAGCTTTCTTAAATAAGTTTCTAAATTGACGCTCTGAAATGCCATAAGCAAAACGAAATTTTTGCTTTTCTTTTAATTGTTCACCATAAACAGATAGCTTTCCGCGTTTTTTAGATCCTTTCTCTTTGCCAGGTCCATGCGGTTTTCTTGTCAATACTTTATCATACTTAGGATTTCCGTATATGTTCAATCCAAGCCTTCTAACAACTTTCCCTTTAGGTTGCCTAGTTGCCATAATCCACTCCTCTTAAAACCTTATATTAATTATGCACTTCATTGCACAAATCTTCATAAGCAAGTTTTGCAACACTTTGCTCTGCCTCTTTCTTACTCTTTCCTTCTCTAGGTCCATAAACATTACCAGCAGCAGTAACTTGAACCTTAAAACTCAAATCATGGTCAGGACCTTCAACACCAACAACAGTATAAGAAGGAATTTCACTAAAAGTTTGCTGCAAAAACACTTGCAATAAACTCTTATAGTCATACCACGACTTTTTTTCTATAACAGAAGAAATAAAATCAGAAACTAAGCATAAAACAAAGCTTCTTGCTTTTTTAAAACCAGAATCAAGATAATAGGCTCCAATTACAGACTCAACAGAATCTGCAACTATCGCTCTTTTTTTTCTTCCACCTGTCTTTTCTTCGCCCTTACTAAGAGAAAGATATCTATCAAAGCCAAAATGAAAACCAATCTTTGCCAAAGTCTCTTCGCACACAACAAAAGACTTCATCTTTGCCAAAACACCTTCGTGTTCTTTGTCCAATCTCTTATAAAGCTCTTCACAAACCACTAAACCTAATACTGCATCTCCAAGAAACTCAAGACGCTCCCCATTGATAGTACTAGAATATGAAGAATGTATAAAAGCTTGATCCAATAGCTTTATATTATTAAATCTAATAGAAAACATTTTTTGAAACTTTTTAAGCTCTAAAAAACGCTTTTCTTCTATTGAATCGAGCTCTGTCATCACTGGAAAAACTATTTCTTTTGTGACTTAATAAAGTTGTAGGCATCTCTAACTGTTTCAAACTCTGTAACTTTTTCATCAGGAATAGAAATACCCATTTCTTCTTCTATAGCATAAGCTAACTCATAAGTATCTAAACTATCAGTTGCCAAATCCCCTCTAAAAGAAGAATCCATAGTTATCTTTTCTTTATCAATATCCAGCTTATTAGAGATTAAATCTCTCATCTTTTCAAACAATTCATCCATAAAAATACTCCGTAATAGCTCAATCTCAAACAGCTATACATAACTGACGCCATGAATATTACATGGTTTCAGGGTTTACAACTTGTCTATTGTGATAAAAGCCACACTTAGGGCAAACACGGTGTGACAAAATTAAGTTGCCACAAGCTGAACACTCCACCAAATTAGGAGCCTTTAGACGCATATTAATTCCTCTTCGTCTTCTAGTACGAGCTTTAGACGTTTTCGCTCTTGGCACTATCATAAGTTAAACCTCCAAACAAACAACTTAAAATAAGTAATTCTTCAAGCCTTGCATAGTAATCAAAAAGATATATAATGTCAATGTCAAAATTACTTTTTATTAAGGCAGTGCCCAAAATGGCTATTTTTCAATTACTGCGTTCGCTTAATACACTTCTTTTAAATTTCAATAATTTTAAGCAATCAAAATACAATCTTCTACAAAGCAAATTGTACATTAGCACATGTTATAGTCGTACATTAGCTAATGTTATGGTTGTACATTAAGTGGTGTTATGGCAGTACATTAGCTAATGTACTGGGTAAAAGTATAATATATCTGGCCTCGTTAACGTACGTTTTCGTCTATCGTTAACGTACGTTTTAGCTATACGAAAATGTACGTTAACGGGATGCAAAGTCGCATATAATCGATATCAAAATATACAAATTTTTCGATATGTAAAAACTGCATATTGCTATATCTTAATCAGTGCGAAAAATAAGTATAGACAATACGCACTTTATTCATTAAACTCACCATATCGTATTCTTAGATTTAAGGAGATTATCTTATGGATTCCCAAAAGATTGATGTGTTTTTTGCTGCAAAAACAAAGTATTTTCCTGCTGACAAAGCTATTATAATGAAAGAAAAGTTAAAAGCTGCAGATGATTCAAGATTTGAAGTTATTTCAGCTATTGAACTAAAAGACCCTATGATGATGTTTTTAATTTCTTTCTTTGTTGGAGGTCTTGGTGTTGATCGCTTTATGATAGGAGACATTGGGATGGGAGTCTTAAAGCTCTTAACTGGAGGTCTTTGTGGTGTATTAACCATTATAGACTGGTTTTTAATAATGGGAAAAACAAAAGAAATCAATTATAATGCTGTAATGTTAGCATTATAAAATAAATAAGCCTTTCAAAATAGCTTTGGAAGGCTTATTTTCTAAACCTGCATTTGATGCAAAATCTAAAACTAAAAATCAAACATATATTTTTTCTTCTTTCTTTGTGTGTGGTAGGCATGTTTGTGAATCGCTTTGGTTGCATTACTAAACGTTTTTTTAATATCCCATGCCCTACGTGTGGAATGACTCGCTCTATGCTTTCATTAATAAGATTTGATATTGCATCATACTTTTATTTTAATGCCTTTGCTCTTCCTGTCTTTTTTAGTGTGATTGTTTTGTTTTTTTCCAAACACTTTTGTAAGCCAATTATTATAGTAGCTTTAAGCATAATAGTGTTAAACTTTATCTATTACCTTTACCGCCTAACCTATAATATCATTCCTTAAAGTATGTATAATATAGATTACAATTCTCCTTCTTCTATTAAGTCTCACTTAAAATTTTTTAACTTTGCAATGCAAAAAAAATGGGGACAAAACTTTCTAATAAATGAAAAAATTAGGAAAGAAATAGTGCATGCAATAGGAGATATTAAAGAAAAATCAGTTTGGGAAGTAGGTCCTGGCCTTGGAGCAATGACAGTGTTACTTAAAGAACACAATGCAAACATTACTCTTTTTGAAATTGATAAAGGTTTTAGTGCATTTTTAAAAAAGCAATTTGAAAGTGAAAAAGGCATAAAGATGGTTGAAGGTGATGTGCTAAAAACATGGAAAGAAGAATTAAAAAAATCAGGAATTCCTCCTATTTTTTTTGGTTGTCTACCATATAATATAACTATTGAACTTCTTTTAAGCTTTTTTCAAAATATAACTATTTTTGAAAAGATGGTCATTACAATTCAAAAAGAAGTTGCAGATAAGATTTTAAGCAAAAAGAATGCAAAAGCATATTCACCTCTTTCAATTTTTTCTTCATATTTCTACGATATTAAACGCCTATTAAACATAAGCCCTTCAGCTTTTTGGCCACAGCCTCATGTTACTTCGAGCACTTTAATTTTCACTAAAAAAGAAAAAAGAACATGCAATAATGAAAGGCTATTTATCTCTATGGTTCATTCCCTTTTTGCATCTAGGAGAAGGACAATCAAAAATAATCTTTCTCAATGGTTAGAAGCACAAAATATAGAAAAGAAAATTGACCTTATCTTGCAAGAAGCTAAGATAAACCCACTAGCAAGAGCTGAAAGTTTAGAACTAGACGATTTTATAAAATTTATTAATGTGATAGAATTAGAGCATGCCGATTAATTAAGATTAAATTAGTCAGTGTTTTTGAATTAAGCTTAAAAATCTCTTCATTAATAAGCTTTGCTAACATGATTATTTTTTGTGAGGAAACTAATGAAATATCTTAAAAATAAATGTTTTTATATCTTATTTTTTATCATGCTTTCATCATTAGTATCTGCTGAAAAAATTGATAGGACACCTGAACCTTATGGTATTGATGAGTTTACAACATGGCAAAAAGATTTAAGACGTTTTGAAATCCTTTCTTTTGGAGCATTACCATTTGTTTCTCTTCTATCTTTTTGGGGCTATGACATGATAAGGGCAGCACAGCATCCAGGGAATCCTGCTTACTATCCTTGGCCACTAAAAAGTGCAGATATTGCAGCTCCTCTTACAGAAAGAGAACAAAAAAATGTCTTTTTCACCGCTATGGGCTTATCTGTTGGTGTTGCCTTAATTGATTATGCAGCCAGAGCTATTATGAGGCACATTAAAGAAAAGAAATTAGAAGCTGAAATGCAAGATGAAGCTGGAGCTATTGAGCTTATTCCACTAGATGATGATATGATAGATGAAAATGGAATGCTAAAAGAGGAAGCTTTTGAATCAAGTTAGTTTTGTTTTTAATGAGGCAGTGCCTACTCGCCTTGATATAGCTTGTGCAAAGCATCTTCCACATCTTACACGCTCTCAAATTAAATCTCTTAATAACTCGGTGTTAGTGAATGGCAAAAAAGCTAAAATGTCAATAAAGTTAAAGCATGGAGATGAGATAGTTTTTTCTTATAACGACTTAAAAATCCCCTCATATGAGGCAGAGGCAATTCCATTAAATATTATATATGAAGATGAAAATGTAATTGTGATTAATAAAAAGCAAAACATGGTGGTGCACCCATCAAATTCAGCTATTTCGGGCACCTTAGTTAATGCTTTAAACTACTATAGGCTCAATTCATCACCAATAAAAGATGAGTTTTCTTTTCTTCTTTCAAAAGATAAAAATAGCACGTTTAAGCTTCCTCATTCAAATGATGATTTATTAAGGCTAGGCATTGTGCATAGGCTGGATAAAGATACTTCAGGGCTAATAGTAACAGCTAGAAACATAAAAACCCAAGTTTTCTTAAAAAAGCAATTCAAAAAAAGGCTTGTCAAAAAAACTTATATTGCAGTCCTTGAAGGTGTTCCTAAGGAAAAAGAAAGGTTGATTACAACATCCATTTTTAGGAGCAAAAATGGAAAGTTTATAGCTTCTTCCAACTTAGAAAAAGGAAGAATAGCAATTTCAAAATACAAAGTGGTTAAAGTGTTGTTTGGTTCGCTTTCTTTAGTGAAATTTAGAATATTTACCGGGCGAACCCATCAAATAAGAGTTCATGCAAAACAAATAGGTTGCCCTGTCTTAGGAGATAGCATTTATGGTAGGTATTCTTCGCATTTTTCGTTAGCACTACACGCATATAAGATTGAATTAGATATAGCTCATGGAAAACACAAAACATTTCGTTCTAAACTACCTTTAAAATTTAAAAAAGCTATTTTGGCTTATCAAAAAGAACATGGCAAATAATAGAAATTGGAAAACTAAAGCTTTAATTCTTTCTTTAGATGAGATGCCTTCATCGCACAAAGTGGCAACATGTTTAGTGCCAGAAGAGTCCTCATGTTATATTTTGAAAGCAACCCTTTTTGGTGGGGCAAAGAATAGTTTAAGAGGCAATGTTATCCCGCATTACACAGGCAATTTGTGGCTATACACAAATCCTGTCAATTCTTCTAATAAAATTGTTGACTTTGAAGCAACGCATTCTCGTTATAACATACGTAATAGTCTAGTTCGCATTTGGCTTTCATCTTTTACAAGTGAACTTTGCATTAAACTAAAAGGTTGCATAGATTGGAAGTTAGTTAATGCTTTTCTTGATGGAATTAATATTTCATCTGAAACAGAATGTAAGAGCACTGCTATTTTACGCTTTATCTGGCGTGTGGCAAGTTCTTCTGGTTTAGCTCCATCTCTTTCTTTTTTTGAACACTACAAAGATGGGACTTATTTTGACCACATGACAGGGCAATTTATACGCGAATCTTCTCAACAAACTAGTTATCTTTCCACTGAAGCATTAGAATATCTTTATAAGGTAAGTTATTGTGAACCTAAAGAAGCTAGAGAGCATAAACTTTCAAGTGAAGCTTACTTTTTGTTAAAGAATTTTTTATTTCATTTTGTTTGTGATATCGTAGGAGAAGAAATGCAAAGCCTATCACCAAAAAATGCTATTTATATTGCAGCTGGAGTCTAAAGTTTTTTTGCAAGTTAAAGGTTATTTTTTAATGAAGCTTTGCTATTGCAATGCAGATTTAAGCTTATCTTTTTCTAATTTTTCACCAATAAATACGGCTCTAGCTTCTTGAATGTTTTGGCAAAGAAGGACTGTGTAGCGTTTATCCACAACATCGAATTTTGTCCATATATCATCAATCAAAGTGTAACCTTTCACTCTATATATAGCCCCAAAATATCCACGTAATACTGCAACTAAAAATTCAAGAAGTGCATTCATGTTATCAAAATGTATATCATTAAAACTTATGGTTTCTAAGTCTGGAACATGTTCTTCTTTTAATGTTGCTATGACAGTGTTATTTGAAGTATTTTTATAAAGACTTTCAAAAAGATTTTCCCACCAAGCATCACTTTGTTTTTGATATGAAGATTCTAATATTTTAGCTTTAGGATTAATTTCTTTGATAATGCCTACAACAGTGTTCATTTTTTCTAGCGTGGCATCTTCTACCTTTGAAAGCACTATAAGTTGAGCATGTTTAATTTGGTCAATATAAATGTTGCCAAACTTATTTATGTAGTCTTCTACACAATGCACATCAACAATTGTAATTGCATCTAGTAATTGAATTTTTTCATATTCAATCTTACTAATATTTTGCATTACAGAGCTAAGAAGACCTACACCAGTAGGTTCCACAACCAAGTATTCGGGAAAGATAGTGTTTGCTATTGTTAATATAGAACTTGCAAAGTCTGACTTTAGCGAACAACAAATACAACCTTCTGTTAGTTCCCACACCTTTAATCTATCTTCTTCTAAAATGGAGCCATCTATTCCAACATCTCCATATTCATTTTCCATTACAATAAATTCTTTTTTACTTTTCTTTGAAAGATTACTGATAAATGTTGTTTTGCCTGCACCTAAAAAGCCAGAAATAACTAGAATTTTCATAAAATATTAGTGGAACCTCCTACAAGGAATTCCAAATAGGAGGTTAATGATTTTTATATTACAACAACTGGTTTAATTAAGTCTGCTGGTTTATCTTTCATCAAATAAAGAGCTTTTTCAACATTCTCAAAACCATTAAATTTATGAGTGATGAGGTGAGATAAGTCAAGCTTACCAACAGAAACTAGACTGCTTAGCTTTTCCATGCGAAGTCTTCCACCTGGCATAAGCCCACCATTAATCTGTTTATGCCCCATTCCAACACCCCATTCAACACGTGGAATCTTAATAGAAACACCAGAACCAAGATAGTTGACATTGCCAATTTTTCCACCAGCTTTAAGAGCTTTCACTGCTTCGTCAAAGGTGTCAATTGTGCCTCCTGCAATAATAACTTTGTCCACACCTTTTCCGTGTGTTAGGTCTAGTATTTGCTTATCTATAGGTCCGTTTTTATAGCTTATTATATCTGTTGCCCCATAAAATTTTGCAGCTTCAATACAAGCAGGACGCGTTCCAACAGCATAGATGCGTGATGCTCCTCTTAGTTCTGCTCCAGCTACTGACATTAAACCTACAGGTCCAATTCCAATAACCAATACAGAGTCCCCATACTGCACATCAGCAAGTTCTGCTCCATGAAAACCTGTAGGCACCATATCTGAAAGCATTGGAGCATGTTCCACTTTCACACCTTCAGGAATAAGAGCTAAGTTTCCATCTGCATCATTTACATGAAAGTATTCACCAAACACACCATCTTTGAAGTTTGAAAACTTCCAACCAGCAAGCATACCTCCTGAGTGCATTGAATATCCTGCTTGTGCTTCTAATGAATTCCAATCAGGTGTTATGGCAGGAACCAATACTTTGTCTCCCACTTTGAATGACTTAACTAAAGAACCCACTTCTACGATTTCACCACAACCTTCATGCCCCAAAATCATGTTGTGTCTTTCTCCAATAGCCCCTTCCCATACTGTATGTACGTCAGAAGTACATGGAGCTAAAGCCAATGGCTTACAAATTGCATCGAGAGGCCCACACTTTGGAGTTTCTTTTTCGATCCAACCAGTCTCTCCCATTTTAATCATTGCAAAACCTTTCATATATTACCTCCTTACAGGTGTATCTATATTATTATATAGATAATTCATTATATGTTATCAAAATACTTTATTCAAGGTAGTATCAATCCTTTTTTATTGATTAGAAAACATTTTAATTTTTAATGAAAAGATAATTACTTACTAATATAAAGTATTTTGTTATAATACTTATAAGATATTTTGAAATATTTTAGGTGGCTCCTTTATGGAAGGACTTGTTATTGCAGGCACAAATAACTTTTTCACTGTTGAAAAAAATGATGGAACTCAACTTTTATGCTCTTTAAAAGGCAAAGTGCTAAAGCTAGATAGCAATGTGTATAATCCTTTATGTCCCGGTGATATTGTAGAAATTGAAGAAGTTGAAAATGAAAAAGGGATTATTACATCATTACATAAAAGAAAAAATGTACTTACAAGGCTCAATATAAAAGCATATAATGCACAAGCTTTAGCTTCAAACATTGACTTACTCATTTGTGTAACAACCCCATCTTCCCCTCCTTTTAGACCTCGTTTTGTTGACCGTGTGATGATTCAAGCAGAAAAAGAAAATATTCCTGTTTTGGTTTTAGTTAATAAAATAGACTTACCTCAAGATTCAGTTCTGGAAACTCGCCTATTAAACTGGCAAAAATATGAGTATGAAGTGTTGAAAGTTTCTGCAAAAGAAAATATTAATATTAAAGCCTTAAAAGAAAGAATTAAAGGATTAAAAGTTGCAGTTATCGGGCAATCAGGTGTTGGGAAATCTAGTGTGCTAAATGCACTTTATCCTTCTTTGTCTCTTAAAACTTCTAAAATTTCTTATAAATATAATAGAGGTGTGCACACCACAACTAAAGCAATGCTTTTTAAAGTGGAAGATTCTATAATAATTGACACACCAGGAATTAGAAATTTTTCACTATGGGATATAGATGAAAAAGAATTAATTCTATATTTTAGGGACATGAAAGAATTTGAAGGTAAATGCAAATTTGCTCTTTCTTGTAAGCATGAAAAAGAAGATGGTTGCTTAGTCCTAAAAGCTCTTAATGAAGGAGCAATATTAAACGATAGATACGAAAGTTATTTAAGAATAAAAGAAGAAATTAGAACATTAAAGAGGAAATAAGTGAAAGAACATACACTGAAATTATTGCAATATAAAAGAGTGTGTGAATTGTTTTCGCACTATGCCACAACAGAAGAAGGAAAAGCTTTATGTGAAAATCTAAAGCCAAGTTCAAATATAAATGAAATTGCAAGGCTTAAATCTTGTGCAAATGACTGCCTTTCCCTATTGCAACAATCTTTTTTGCCTCCACTAAAATATCTTCCACCTATCACTCCTTTTTTAGAAAAACTAGGCACAGGTGAAATATTAGAAATAGAAGGCATTTATTCTGTTTTTCTACTTGTAATTTTATGCAAAAATCTAATTAATTGGAAAGAAGGAGTAAACAAAAGTCTTTTTGGAAAAAACAATTTTCTTGAAAGAATAAATGACTTACCTATATTAGATGCCATATACTCTGCTATTTCTTTTTTTATTGATGAAAATGGTTCATTAAAAGAAGTGCAGTCTCTTAAAATAATTTCAAAAAAAATTGAAGAAACTGAAAATGAAATAAGAGCTTCTATGTTGCACTATTTTAATGATATTAATATTTCTGACATGCTTCAATCCAATCTTCCAACAACCAAAAATAATAGGCAAGTAATTGCTGTTAAAGCTAATTTTAAAGGAAGAATAAAAGGTATTATTCACGAATATTCTCATAGTGCAAAAACTTTTTATATTGAACCTGAAGATGTAGTGCTTAAAAATAATAAATTACAAGAGTTAAAAGCAGAATGGGAAAGAGAATACTTTAGTATATTAAGATGCCTTTCAAATACAATTTTTGAAAATAATGAAAGCTTAAAACTAGCTCTTTCCATAATTACAGAAATTGATCTTGTGCTATCTTTTGCAAAATGGGCTAATACAAACCATGCTTGTTTTTTGATGGAAGAAGGAAAAGTACTAAAAT
>JBQNBK010000060.1:0-10619 GCA_052169975.1 Treponema sp. | reverse complement strand
TATGAGTTTTCAATCTCATTTTATGAGATTGTGGAGCTCATTGCATGAGGGGCCTATGAGTTTTCAATCTCATTTTATGAGATTGTGGAGCTCATTTTATGAGGGGCTTATGAGTTTTCAATCTCATTTTATGAGATTGTGGAGCTCATTTTTAATCTCATTTTATGAGATTTTACCCTCATAAAATGAGATTTATCGGGGTTTTGTGAGTTTTTAGTGTGTTTATTGTGATTTTATAGTGATTTTTTGTGTAATTATGGGGATTGTGTGAGTTTTTTGTATAATTTTTGTATATTTTTTGTGATTTGGCATGAAAATAGCATTAGAGTTTAGTCATGCCAAACTCTAATAAACTCAAAAATATCGGGGCAGGATTGTGTAGTTTTTCACTTTGTGTTGGATAAACCTATTTATAGCGGGACTCAGCGTCAATTCTTGCCAAACTTTAGTGGTGTTGCCTGCAAGCCATGTCGTCTTATTGTTAATATATCGTATTTTAATTATTGCAGAAAATAATTCTATTTTTAGCTGGGACACGCTTCCTTCGGTTATGTCATCAATACACAAAAGTGGGTAATTCGTTATGCGGTCGATATACGAAGAAAACGACTCTTTGCCAAAATGATTTTTTGCATCTTCAACTTCAATTAAAAGTTTTTGGGTGCTTATGTAATAGGCATTTTTCACAGCCTTAACTGCACTCACCAGTAGATGGGTTTTGCCAACATCAGCATCTCCAAAAAGAAAAACAATATCATTCTTTAATTTCTTAACACTTTGTTTTAGTTTTTCTACAACTTCAATATTGTCTTCTTCACTAGAAATAAACGTTTTGAAATTGGTTTTATAATAAAAGCTAGGAATGTTCTTTAGTTTAAGTTTTGCAATATATTTTTCCTTTTTAAGCTGCAATTTTCTTTTTTTCTCTTTTAGTTTATTGCAAATAGGACATTCTGCCAGCACACCCAAAAGCTTATTTATCTGCACTTTTTGCTCACCATGTATTTTGCAATTAAAAATAACATCTTCATACATACTTAACACTCTCCATTAAGGGTGCCTGCCAAAGAGACAACTAAACTTTTTTCTTGGGGCGTTACATCTTTTTTGATAAACTTACTTATATCAAACTTTGAGGGTGTAAAGGCATCGTAAGTTGCAGGCTCACACATTCTGTAAAATGCCATAGGACTTTTCCACCATGTAAGCCCTTTATTTTGCAACTGGGCAACAAGTAAGTAGTTTTTAATAATCTGATTTAAACTATAGGCTTCTCTATTATCTTCAACAGTGATAGCATTTGCTTTTAATAATTGAATGCCTTTTTCAAAATCAGCTTTGAGAAAATAATTAAATGCAATCACCACATAAAGCCCAGCATTTTGAAATTGCTTATACACATCTTTTGCATAGCCTGCTTGAAACTGCAATATTTCTTTTTTTCTTTTTTCTTCTTTTGCCAGTATTTCTTCTTTGGTAAGCGGATATTCCACTTCTTCGTAAGCGTCTCCAAACTCATACGGTGCCTTTTCAGTATATAGTTGCCATGGCACATCCTTATCCAGTTTTTCATTTTCAAGAATTGCATCAAAAAGCTCCTCGTCATGTTGCATTTCACTATTAGCTTTTGCATTTTCTATAAGCTCATTTTTAGGCTCTTTTATTTTTGCAATATCATCATCCTTTACGATATCTTTTTTAGGCTCATTTTCTTTTGCTAGATCTTTTTGTTTTGGTAATATTTTAGGTGTATCATTTTTGGGAGCTTCGGGGTTAGGCATTTCATTTTTGCAAGACTCTTTTTGCAGAACATCATTTTTAGAGGCGACGGGGTTAGGGGCGACGGTTTTTTTGTACGGAGTGATCTCACTAGCTTTTTTCATGCAACGCATTTTTTCTATTTGTTCTAGCCTACTTTCTTTTATTGCAAACACCCTAGCACTGCGTGCAAATTCATCAACATCGGGTAATCCGCCTTGAACATTGTCGCTTGTATAGTCTTTAAAAGATGGGGCCTCAACTTCTAGTTTTTCTTCTTTTGACTCTTCAGGTTTTGTTGTGGTTTTTGTTTCGATAGGGGCTTCTAGTTTTTCTTCTTTTGCCTCTTCGGTTTTTGCTTCTATATGCTCTTCTATTTTAGGCGTGATAGCTTTATTAGCACAGCCAGCTCTTTTGTTATTTTCAACATTACCATTATTTTCAATTTCAAAAAGAAAAGCTTCATTTTTTATACCTTCTTGTTTCTCTATATTTTCCAACTCTTTTTCAATTTTTTTAGTTATTCCCAATAACTCGCACTGCAAAGGTTCACCATAAAGATGGGCATAATTATAATGTATTTTTTTTAATTTTTCTTTTAGACGATCGGGTAATGAAAAGATTATTTCGTCCATTTCTTTAATGCTAGTTTTATTCTTTTTTTTTATTTGCAAAGGAGCATCTTTAATCACCACCCACTCGCCAAACCTATAAACCTTTTTTAATTTTTTCAAAACACTAAAAGCATCAGTTAAGTCAAGGGAGCCTAAATCAAATTCAATTCTCCTATCCGTTATTTTATAAATGCCTGCAATATTGCTAAGTGCATTTGAAAGTAAATATATGTACAGTAATTTTGCACTATCTTTCATTTCTTTTTTTTGCATAAAAGGCTCGTCCCATAAGTTTAAAAACTTGCTCCCTAATTTTTGCATATATTAAAACTCCTAATAGAAAAATCTAGTTGTATAAAAGGCTTATACAACTAGAAAAAAAAATTAAAAAAATATTTCTTCTTCTTCGTATTGTTCGTGGATATATTCTTCAGAAACGTCATAACCAGCTTCTTTTGCTTCTTGCATTAATTCATCATCTGTGGGGGCATTTTGCTTTTGTGGAGGTCTTTTTTCTTGTATAGGGTTTTGTGGGTTTTCTTCTTGCATAACGTGATTATGCTCCGTCCCATCGTCAACTAGTAAGGTCTTCACTTCAAAAAAGAAAGAGCCATCTTCTTGCACTTTGCTTTTGCCAACTCTAACTTTGCCTTTAGCTCCCACCCATGTCTTAATGTTGAAATTGCCTCTTTTTATTTTGAAACAATCAAAAAATCGTGTCACTCTAATATTGCTCATCTTACTAGATTCAAGGCTAGACCTATCGTCTAATAAATAGTATTTAAGCAAAAATCCTTCATCTAAAGTTAAACCAATAACCACCATCGGCTTACCTGTTTTGCTTGTCATTTTATCAACACTTTTTATCTTGCAAACATAGTCGCCAGCTTTTAATTGCTTTTTGTAATCTTCGTCAGCTTCGTAAGCATCTCCAAACTCATACATAGCTTTCTCTCCTTAAATTAAAATATAGAATTAAAATATAGCTTTTATATAATTAGATTTGTTTTTTCGCTATTCGTTTCTGCTAAACACATAACTCCTTTTCCTTGTTCCAATTTGTAGCTTCCTTCTTTTTGAATTAATGCAATTATTCCAGTTTTGCCAATCCATGACTCAAAATCAAAGTTGCCTCTTTTAATTGAAAAGGTATCAAAAAACAAAGTGAGATTAGCATTACTCGAGTCTATAAACTCCGTTAATTTTTCCTGATATTCTTTTTTTGTTTTTACATTCTTCAAAGACTCCATATCCACAATTTCAAAATAAACATTAAAGCTTTCTTCATTAATGTAATTTTTGAGTGTAACTACTAGTAAGTGGGTATTGATTTCAGCCTTTTTAAATGGTCTTTCATTTTTAAATAATACAGCTTGAGAGATTTTGCAGTGAATATATTTTTCAGCTTGAATAACCCCCATATAACTCGTTTGTTTTTTATATGTTTTTGCAATATTTAATTCGCTACCATTTATTGAAATTAACTTTTTCTTTTCTTTAATACTGATTATTTGGCTAAAAGCATTTTTGTCATTACTATTAAAATCATTCTTTGTTATTAAATTGTTTTTTAGATAATCAAATAATGCGTCTCTTTGCATTTTGGAAATTCTCAACTCCAGTGTAACATCTTTATATTGCACCATTTGCATTTTCAAATTAGCAACACCTATGTCTTCATGCTTATATGCACTTCCTAATGATTTTGCTCTTTTTTTTATATCTTCTATTTTCTTTTTTAATAACTCATCACTAAAAAACCAGCTTTTGAAAATACTATCTTTAGAATTATACCTATTTTGTATCTGGTCTTTTATTTCGTTAAACAAAATAAAGACATATTCAACTCCATACTGATAAAATATTTTTTTGATAATATCTAATGCAAGAAGAACATTTTTTATAAATTTAGCTTTTACATTTTTTAGCTCTTCTACAACAAACAAAATATCAGCTATTGGGATAAGGTCATAAATACTAAAACCAAAATCAGAAATGAAAAAATTATTTGGTAAAAGCCCTTTGATATATTTAGAACAAGAATAAAATACATTTCCTATTTCAGAATACTTACAGCCATTATGATATTTTGATTGAAACTTTGGAAACATTGAATAATTAAAAGGCTTTTCACTTTTGTATGAAATTATTAATTCGTCAATATCTCTTTCAGACATTTTTGGAAGTTCTAACTCTTCTTTTGACCCATTAGATGTTAGAAACAATACTTTTAAGTGCTCTTTTTTTAAATCCATATTGAGAATATTCAAATATAGAATTATAAAATCGATAGAGTGTTTGTTTTCTGTTTCTATGTAGTAAAGAGTATCAGCAGTGCATAAGTCTATTCTTGCTGCAAAAAAAAGATTTTCTCTTATGTTTTGTTTTTTTGCTAAATGGTAATGTTGCCGATTAACCATTTCAAATTGAGAAAACCATGCACAATTAGATTTTTTATAAACAACAATATTTTCTTCTTCGTCATCGTAGTCATCATCATCGTAATCCTCATCAACATCCGCATCATCATCCTCGTCATCGTAATCCTCATCAACATCCGTATCATCATCCTCGTCGTCGTAATCCTCATCAACATCCGCATCATCATCCTCGTCATCGTAATCCTCATCAACATCCGTATCATCATCCTCGTCGTCGTAATCCTCATCAACATCCGCATCATCATCCTCGTCGTCGTAATCCACATCTTCTATCTCGTATTTTGGAATTGTGTTATCAGAAAATATTATGCTTGCTATTTTATCTTCTATCTCGCATACATATGTTGGAATTATTTTATCAGAAAATAATTCTTCTATTCTTGCTATTTCTTCGATATGCTCTGGGTTTCCCACATTGTCTATTAGCTCTTGGTTTAATATAAATGTTAAATCTTTAACATTTATTTCAGTATTTGTATCATAATGCTTTTTTGTGTATGCAAATCTTTTTTTGATAGTTTCTTCGGTTTCGTCTTTGTAAAACCCGTCTTTGGTTAGCTCCTTTTGCAATGCAAAAGGCAACACTGCATACTCTTTTTTGCATTCTTCAGTTTCTAAAAATGCAATATCCCCATCCTTCTTTTTTTCTCCTGTCAATAAAAAATACCTAAGACTATTAAGAATTGTATTTTTTTTCTTTAAGTTTTCTGGTTCTACACCGATTAACGAAAAGACAATTTCGTTAAGAGAAGGTATTATATGTTTGCCAATTTTGTATTTATCTTCTTTTTCATCCCATGAAAGAATGCAAGTATCCCTATCAATTGCATCGTTGCAACTATAATTTTTGTAATCCATTTTGACTCCTTTTTTTATTAAAAACATTTTGTTTTTTAGATATTTTCTAAAACTTATCAACAATCTGTGCACAAGGTTTTTCCACACTGTGCATACCATCAATAAAGCCCCATCACTACGTGATTTTCCTATTGTTTTTAGCTTGTGAATTGCTTATTTTTCGCTTTATTATCCACAGTTTATACACAATAAAACGGGCTTACTAACAATAGAAAAATTGCAACTATAATTTGATTATATTGTGATTATTCCCTATAACACTTTTTTTCTATCGCTAGCTTTTTGTATATGCTTTATTTTCTTTCTTATTTCATAAGTAGTTCCTCCCTTTTATTTTTGCTATATTATCAAACTGTGTTATAGGGAATCTCTTATACTGGGAGCAAGTTCGTAAAACTCTCGTATTTTGTCATCAACCAGTTTTAAGTCATTTTCTATTAATGGACTTTCAAACATTCCCATCGGTGTTTTCACTCTGTCATAGCCTGAGTTTCTGGTTGAAAAATAATAGCCAATATTGCCTTGTGATGTTTCTTGCACTATTGTTTTTAAGCAAATGGTAAAAAGCCCCTCAAGTGTTAATTTTTCATCTAGTAAACGCCCGAGTGTTTTAGCTTTTTCTTGCCCGCCTTCTATAATTTCTTTGTGCATAAAAAAATAAATGACTTTGTCTTTTTCTAACATGCTGGCACTTTTGACTAAACTATAAAAGTTTTTTCCCATGCGGGTAAATTTATCAAAACCTTTTTCTTCTATGCTTCCAAAAAACTCGAACGCCATTAGGTACTGGGCATCGTCGATTATGAGTGTTTTGTTTCTGGCTCTTTTTAGATTGAGTTTTAATTCTTCGTATGAGTTGACGTCGACTAGTGGTAATTTATTTGACCCTGTGTTTTTGAATGGAAGTGGTTTTTTTGCTACGTTGAAAACTGATGCTTCTTTTGATTTGAAGTTTCTAAGGCTTGCTGATTTGCCTGTTCCAGAATCGCCTGTTAGTAAGACTAAGGTTGCCATGCGTTACATCTCCTTAAAAGCTATTTTTTAGCTTTTTTTATTCGCTTATTGCATTTTAAGATGTCTGGCTTTTCCCTATTATCTTTAGTTTAGCTATGCTACACCATGCTTTCTTTCTCTATATATTGCTTTTGCACTACCCCGCCCCTGCACTTTACGGCTAACTCGACAGAATGTTGATTATTACTTTGAAAATCAAAAGATAAATATATTTAATATTCAACTTTTCCTGCAATACCAAAAGTTAAATTTAGAATAACAGAAGAATGTCTTGTTGAAACTATAGATACATCTGCAAATATTTTTATCTGCCCATTCTCACCTATCTTTGTTTTCTGTGTATGCCTAAAACTAAACCTATAATCAATCATATTAGAGTATGTTTGCCTAAAAAGAGAAATAGTTAATTTTTCTTCTCTTTCATCAATTAGATTAAATTTTGTAAAAAGAGAAAATAGCATATTTGTAAGAGACTTATATCCTCTAAAAGAATATAAAAAAGAAATATCTTCTTTCCATTTTTTTGCAAATAATTCCTTTCCTAATTTTTCAACTTCAATATCAAAATTATTCTCAAAACCTATTTTATTATCACCATATTGGTAAAAGTATAATTTATGTATGCTATTGAAATAAAAGTTAAAATAATCTTTTGAAAAAAGAAAATAAAAATCATAGTTTCTAACAATCTCATCTTGAGTAATATTTTTAAATATTCCAGTAGAATATTTTGGCATAAAAGTATCTAAAGCAGTATATCTAATATTAAATCTTAACTTATAATATTCATATGCATTAACATTGGAATTATTTGAACGAATAATTCTGCTTAAAGATATATTAAATTCATGAGGAGTATATAAATCTTTCAATGTATTTGAAATTAACCGTGAAACATCAAGCCCATAAATATTAGAAAAACTATAAATATTTATGGATTGTTGCATTTTATTCAAAATACTTCTATCAAAAATATCATATATGATAGGTGTTGCAAAAAACCAATACTGTTCTTTTAAACTACTAAACAAAGAAATAAAATCATCTTTATAATTTAAACTTCTTCTAAAAGCTATTTGTTTAGAAGCCAAACGTTCCCAAAATGGTGTAATAAAGACTTCATTAAATGCCATAGGAAATCTAAATGAATAAGTAATATTTTCTGTTTTTTCAGAAGCAATATTATTAATTGCATATAATCGAGAATCAAAATTAATTCCAAGTATATTAAAACCACTGTTATAATTCATTTCTTTTGGATAAGCCCAATTAAATATAAACGACATAGATTCATTTCTTAAAAGTGGATTATCAGCACCAGAAGAATAAGAATCAATCAAACTTTTTCTCCAAGCAAATGCATAATTGCTATTATGTAAATTATAACCAGCAATATATTTTTGATATAAATTAATTTTAAATTCCATGAAAAAATTGCCAACAGTTGTTTCAGGTATTATGGGTCTAATTGAAGAAGTAAGTTGCTGATACACAAAGCGTCTATCATAATTAACAAATGTCATGTGCTCAAAACCAATATATTTATCAATTTTTATTTTATTTGTTCTTGATAAAATTGACTCGTTTATATTAATAAAAAAAGATTCATCCATATAAAAAAAATATATAGGTATTTTAACACTATGACCTAAACTTTCTATTACATTCTTATTATTTATATTATCTTGTATTGATATTTTACCACTAAGACTAATTTTCCAAATATCTAACCCTACTTCAGTATTAGAATGCATAGAAAGTTTATTAGATTTGTTTATATCAAAATCTACAAATATTCTTGGATTACTAAATATAGAAAAAGTTTTTTTATCCTCATAATTAAAATAAAAATGATTTTTAGAAATATACAATTGTTTATCAAATCTATTTGAATTTGCTTCAAAGCCCAAATGACTTCCAAGTTCTATTGATCGATATTTGATATCAAAACCTGTACTTATATTATATTTATCATTAATTTCTTTTTTATTTTTATTAACAGTTAAATTTGACATTGTTGCTAAAAATAAAGTTAGCCATTCAAAAGGACGATATTGACCTGCAACACCTAAACTAACAATCCCATCACTAGAATATTTTTTATTTTCAGACCAACTAATTTCAATCTTATCAGAAGGTAAAACACCTCCTTTAATATGTACAATATTGGTGTATTCATTATATGTAAAATCTAATATGGGAATACCATTTTTAATAACTTCAATATCATTTGCATTAGTTTCTTTAGGTAATATAAAATCAAAAACAGGAATATATACATAACTTAAAAACTCATATGTATTTTTATCATTATTGCTATTTGATGGTATATATATATGTTCATTATTTGATAAAAAGGGGAACCTTGTAATCGCTTCTTTATATTCAATATTTATATAATTATGATGCACTTGCCCCAATACTGATTGAGACGCATTATTAAAATATGCGTTTATATAATTAAGTTTTACATCAAACTCATTAGATTTATTTCCAGTAGCTTTTTCTACAACATAAACTTCATGATTATAATCAACATTATCAAAACTATATAAAGATGCTATTTCAAAACATGAAAAAGTATTATATTTCTTTAGAATTAAAAAAGTAGAACCACGTATATTTACATACACATTATTATCAATAATATTTTCAATAGGAGTTCCAAAAAAATAATTTTTACTATCAGTTATAATACCATCAACTTCAATTATTGAAAAAAGATTTATTGCTACTCCATAATTATAAGACTTATTCAAAACTAAGATATTTTTTCTGCTATCAACAATGTAATTATCTTTAAGCAATAATCTCCATTCGCCATATTCATAATCTTTTACATAAACATCAAATAATTTTCCATATAAATTATCATAAGGAATATAAAAATATTGTGATTTTTTCCATGAAGCAATATTAGTTTTATTTTCTATAATTTCATTCTTACCATAGAATATTCTCTTGTTTTTTTGTGCACTATCATACCTAATAATAGAATCAAATCTCCAATTCTCTCCTTCAAATTGAGCCGACATACCAGGAGATAATCTAGAACTAGTTCCACCACCTTTTATAAATGGATATATATTTGGAAAATTAATTCCTTTGTTTCCTATCCTAATATGCTTTTTTATATTATTTTCAATATCAATATAGCCAATATAAATACTTGAATCATAAATTTTTTCTCTATAATTTATTCCAAAATACCAGCGTCTTTTCATTAATAGCAATAACGATAAATTAGCTTCTTGAACTAAAACAGGACTTTGAATAAAACTCTTGGTATAATCTTTAAAAAACTCAAAACCAATAGTCCACTTAAATTCAGCTTCACCAAAACCTTGCATAAATAAAATAACATCATTTTCAAGTTTTTTTACTGGAGCCCCAGCTACATTTTTCTCTTCAATCGTTTCTATTATTTTAAGCAATTTATTGTCTATAGATAAGTCTTTTTCTAAAGTTTCTGCATCATCATTATTGCTTTTGTCTTCGACAGTTGTTTCAGCATCTAAAGATGAATTAGAATCTTGAATATTTTTTTCAGTATGTGCTTCCTCTACTGCTTCGATATTTTCTGCAAAGATTAAAGAAAGGCTAAAAATCAATATAAGCACATACAGTAGTTTTATAGAAAATATTCTTTTAGTGATCATCAGTTTTTAATAACCTAGCAGATATTATGCTTCCATCATTAAATTTAACTATAGCATGTTCCATACGACGTAGTTTTGCATCTTTATCAAGCATAAATAGATCATTTTGAATACTCTCATACATCATATTACTAACACCCATTCCCAATAATCTAATTTTATTACCATCATATGTTTTGAGAAATAATTTCTTTATACGTTGATACAAATCTTTAATAGAAAGAAGTTCTGAACCAGTTTCGGATACTAACTTTTTAGAAAAGTCAGCATAATGT
>JBQNBK010000059.1:0-10792 GCA_052169975.1 Treponema sp. | reverse complement strand
AATATCCAAATTTCACTGAAAGTGGTAAGCCATAGTATTGCCCAATTACTTGAAACTTTGAAATGTTAATAGGAAATGTAGGTAGTTCATCTTCTTGAGCTTGAACACACAAAGCAAGACTAAAAAACAAAGTAATAAAAAATAGCTTTCTAAAATTAGTCATTCAATGAAACTCCTATAGAAAAAACACCTTGCATATCTTCAGCTTTAATAAGATTTTTTGTAATGTACGAAAGGCGAAATTTTAAGGCTGAAACAAAAAAAGTATTTTCAAACACAAAGTGAATAGCATTTTTATTGGAACCTTGTAAGCCGAATGTAAAATTCATAATTTCATTAATTCCAATATTTTGAAAAATAGAATACTCAACACCTTCACTACTACATGAAAGACCTAAAATTGAAGTGAAATTGTACTCTTCAAGAATAAATGATTTAGCTCCTCCTACGAAGGCACCCCACATTGTTACCGTTTTGTTATACAAGCTTATTGGCACTTTCCCTGAAGCGTATATCTTAAAATCAAGAGGCAAGGAAAATAAAACTTCACTTGCTATTTTTAGAACGGCATCTTTTTTGGAAGACACAGTAAATAGAACATCACTTTCAAAACCTATACTAACTATGTTATTTGAATAAGAAGTATATCCCCATGTTTGATACCACTCAATTGGCTCAAAGTGATCTATTGCTTTACTGTCCATAGCCCCACCAAGTGAAAAAGAAAATTGGCTTATAGGTATCTCTAATAAAACATGATATAAAGGGCTCATTTTTTTATATAAATGATTAAGCGAAAAATAATTGTTTATATTAAAAAATCCTTCACCAAAAGAAATAGTATCTTTAGCAAAAGTAAAGGAAAAATATTCAGTAAAAGCTGAAAAATTAAGTCTCCTAAAAAATGGAAAAGATGATATCCTTCCTAATTCTTTTTTTTCAATATTATATGTGCTATCTATGAAAAATCCCGTCTCTATAAAAAGGCTTAAGTTTTTCAAAATAAAAGAATGAGAAAGAAACAAAGAAATATCAAAAGAAGAAACAATATCTGGATAATAATGATTATTGTTTTTCTTTAAAAAGATATTTTCTGAAGTTATTTCAAAACCAAAAGACAAAGCATTCAAAAAAGAAAAGGAAAGAATAAAGAAAAAAATTAAAATGGGCTTCTTTTGTTGTGTAGGCATTATAAGTGATCTTTTAATATAGAATCCATTTGTTCTGCTAATTGCTTGATTTTTGAAATTGCAAACAATGAAGAAGGAATGTTTACCTTTTGTATACTTTCTGTTACCCAAGAAATATTTTTATTAAATAAAAGATTATATGCATCTATTTGTTTAAAGCAATGAACACCATCAACATTGCCTGCATGATAAATTAATTTACGAATAGGATTTTTTTTGTTGTCTAAAAATGTCAATTCATAAGTATCATCAGAGGTAGACATAAAAGAAATAAATTTATAAGGACTCTTTTTTGTTTGTCTTTCTAATATAATATTGTCATTAATTTCTGTAATTGAGTATTCATTTTTAAAATCTATTTTTAATAAGTCTTGTATTTCAAACTCTTCAACTTGATAGGCTCCAGAAATCTTTAATGGAGATTTTAATTTATTTGTGTAAAGGTAATAACCAGAATCAGCTCTAAAAAAATATTGTGTTTTTGTGTTGGTTATAAGCCTAACACACTGCCCTTTTTTGTGGTGCAAACAATAAACATAACTAAAATTATTTTTGTTATTTTCATTTTTTATGCTATGTTGTTTTGTAAGAATAGATTCAGCGGTATTAACGAAAGAATAATTAAATTCCAAAAAAGTATAATAAGCATTTTCAATAGATGCTTCAGCATAAAAAGAAAAGCAAACAGTAAATATAAAGATGAATAATTTTTTCATAACTTCTCCTATTTTTCGCTATAGTGCATAAGACGTGCTGTAGTAAGTCTTCCTATTGTATATATTGGCTGCAAAGTTGCAATTAAGCATGTTAAAAGAATAAAAAATTGAGTTTTGAATATTGAAGTTGTTGTAATGAAAAACCTAAGCGGAAAACCTTTGCTATATCCCGGTGGTGTCATGGTAATATTAAAAGTTTCTGCTATGCTATTTCCTAAATATGAAAAAAGAATTCCTAAAACAACCCCCAAAAGACTTAATAATAATACTTCCATTATTAAAGAAAAAATTAAACTAATTTTATTTAAGCCTATAGCTTCCATAGTGCCAAACTCACTTAGACGTTCCATAAAGCTTGCACCAATACTTTGTGTCAGGCTAACAAAAATCAGTATGCACAAAATAAAACTAATTACAGAAAATTGAGTATTAAATAAACTACTAATTTGAGCCCATGTAGGATTTAATGTTTTCCAATCTCTAGTTTCAAATACTAAATTGTTTTTTTCAAAATATGAATTGAATAATTTTTGTATTTGCTTCACATCCTTTTCATCTTCTAAGTAAATTCTAATACAAGAAGCTACATTATCCAATTCAAAAAAATCTAGTAAAGCATGGCGAGAAGCAATTACAAAACCAGCATCATTTTGGGATACACCTGAATCAATATAACCTGAAACTTCAAAAGAACCAGAATTAATTTCGTTTGAAGAAATAGTTGTCATTAAATTAACTATATTATTATTTTTAAAATTAATATCCAAAGCATTAAATAAACCTACCCCAAGTACTAAAGAATTATCTTCTTCAAATACTGGTATTCCTTCAGTAACTCCTAATTCATGAGGTTCATCATAGGCTATGCCCCAAAATATTTTAGATGAGTTTTCTGTACCTATTATTCCTTGAAAATTAAGAATTGCATCTACTTTTTCAATTTTAGAAACACTAAAAAAATACTCTTCCAAAGTATCAATATCAGAAGCAGTCAGTAATTTATTATTTTCAATTTTGCCATCCCAAAAGTCTTTACATGCAACTTGAATATGCCCAGAGTTCTCAATAAAACTTAAAGCAAGCCCTCTTTCTGAATACTCCACATATCCTTTGTATAATAAAATTGTGCTAGAGGCTACAGCGATTAATAATATAGAAAGAAGTGATCTTTTTTTATGAAAAAATATATTTGCAAAAGCAGTTTTTAATAAAAACATAAGAGGTCTCCTTCAAAAGTTTTTTAACTAAGTTTTAAATTACCATCTTGCATTTTATAAGAGATATCAACATAGTCTTTTATAATTGGATCGTGAGAAACAAATATGCCAATACCATTCTTTTCTTTTACATAGTTTTTTAAGTAAGCATAAACTTTATGTGAATTGTCTATATCAAGAGATGAAGTTATCTCATCTGCAATAATGTAATTTGGAGAAGTAGAAAGAGAGCGAACAATTGAAACTCTTTGTTTTTCACCTCCAGAAAGATCTTCAGGCATTTTATATATTAAATGCCCAATATTAAATTCTTCAAAAAGTGGAAAAAGAATTGCATTAATTTCTTCTCTACTCTTCTTCTTCATTTTTAATGGAAAAGCTACATTGTTATATATATTTTGAGCTTTAATCAATTCAAAAAATTGAAAAATAAGACCACAGTGTTCGAGACGGAATGAAGATGCTTCGCTTTTTTTCATCTTATTAATTTCTATTCCATTCCAATTAATTTCTCCTGAATCCATAGAATCAATTCCTATGATGGTATTAAGGAATGTTGACTTTCCTGCTCCTGAGTTTCCATAGATCCAAATCAAACTACCGTTTTCAACTTTCAATGAAATATTTTTATTCACTTCAAATTTAGATTTATTCACAAAATAACTTTTACATAAGTTTTTTATTACTAAGCCAGACATTGCCTCTCCTTAACATTATGGCAGTCTCTAAAAATATTACAGCAAAGCTATTCTTTATAGTATATTTTTAGAAATACCTTATTACATTTTAAAAATCCCATTTTTATAATTATTCCATAAATGTGCTATGTATATATGATGTGGAAATATTTTGTTTGCTCTTTGTAAATATGCAAAGGCTTTTTTTTCATTGTAATTTTTCATGTAGTATATTGAATACCAAAGACAAGCATTAAAAAGATCGATAGGCTCTAATTCTTCTATAAAATTCTCTGCATACTCAATAAGACCATTAAAGTTTGATGTATTTTCGTTTGCAGGTGAAATGTACCATAAGCTAAGTTTTACAAGAGCTTCCGTATTCTCCTTATCCAATAAAAGTACTTTTCGATAAATAATTGGCAAGGCATGTATTGCTTTAGTATTGCCTTGTGCTAATGAAAGATATAGTAGGTCTGCATACTTTAAGTATATCTTTGCATTAGGCTTTATTGCATTCATAAAAAGTTCTGCATTGTGTTTAAGCTTTTTGATAAGCTCAAAATATTCATTCATCCCACCTATATCATAAATAGAAGAAATAACATAGGTATGTTCAAGATATAATAAAAAGGCTTCTTCTAAAAAATCATTTTGAGTATTTTTATCTTTCTGTATATCATAATTTTTCAAAGAAGAAAAAATAATGTTTTCAAGTTTTTCTGCACTAGTTGCTAAAGCTACATCATCAATAGTTTCACTTTTATAAAACTTTATTAAACTTTCTTTGCACTCTTCTAAAGAAAAAACACCTACTGGTGATTCTTCAGCAAAAAAGAATATGGGAAATGTAATAAAAAAAAGATGAATTAAAATATACTTTTTGTAAAAATACATATATTTACTCAAAAAACACTTTTGCATTTTCTTTATTTTGCATGGTTATTTGTTTTGTAAAAATCTCATTTGCAATGAGAGTATGAGCAAGTTTTAAGTCTTCTTCGTATTCTTTTATGTGCTTTAATTTAAAGTTGACTTGAGAGCGAAAGATGAGAGCAAGATATTTTTCTTCATTATTTTTTGCAGAAGAAACAGCAAGATTGCACTCTTTTAATGATGCTTCATAACCTCCACCTGCAATGGCTGGAGCAAAAAAAAGATATAAAGCATTTGAAATATGAGCTTGTGAAAAGTTTTTATCTTTTTTTAAAGCATCTTCATAATATTGTTTTGCTAACTTTGATGCGTTATATGCTTCTAACCACGAAACATAAGATAGTAAGCGACTTTTAATATCACCAAAACTTAAACAAAACCATTTTCCAAGCTTTGCTATTGTTTTTCCTTCAATAAACTTAGTACTTTCTTTGTCTCGCTCTATCAATAATTTATATACTTTCTTTTTTTCATCTTTTAATATTGATAGCTTTTCTAACACAAAAAGATTTTTAAGTGTTATTTTTTCTTCATCTGTTAAGTTTTGCTTAGTAAAATTATTTTCCCATTCATCAAAAGCTTTGTTTACTTCTTCAACGTTTTCTTTGTTATATAAAGAAATGCGAAACTTATTAAAATCATCATAAACATCTCCATTCAAAAACGATGGGAAATATATAGAAAAAGCAAAGAAAAGAATGGTTAATCTTTTATTCATAAGATGCTGCACTAATATTGAATTATCTTAGAAAAACAATGATATTTTTTCAATATACAGTAGATTATTTAATATTCATTAAATAAGAGCCTGCATTCCAAGCTTTACCTATTTTTTCTCCAATTTTATAATAACCATTTTGAAATTGATCAAACACAAACACATTTAATTTTTCAGGATTAACTCTTCCATTAGAATCAAGCACTTTTTCATCGACCAAGACTCCAAGTATTTCACCCACTACATGAAACCCAAACACTTCATTTTTTGCTTCAATCACCTTACACTCAAGAGTAAGAGGAAACTCATCTATAATTGGAGCATTCACTTTCTCACTTTTTATAGCAGTCATATGAGTTCTTTCAAATTTATCTTTCATTTTATTAGCAGAAGCAATGCCAAAAAAATCAGCTTCTTTTATATGCCCCACATCTGCAAGACTTAAAGTAAACGCCATGTTCTTTTTAATATTTTTGGCTGTCATATGCTTTTCGTCTATGTTTAAGCTTACCATATTTTCAGCACAGATATTTCCCCACGCTGCATTCATAACATCAACTTTTCCATCTTCTCCATATGTTGCTACCATAAGTACTGGCATAGGGAAAATATAAGGTTTAACTCCCAAATCCATTTTCATAAATTTCCTCCTTTAAAGACAATGAAATACATATATAGATTAAAAAAAAGATAAAAAAAAGGTTACAAGAAGCTATTTACAAGACAAGCATTATGATTTTATATGAATAAAATCATAATGGTTTTTAGATATCAAATGTTCAGTTAATATTTTACTAAAGCAAAGTTATCATGTAGCAATTGCTACATGATAACTCAATACCTTATTATTTGATCAAAACAAATTCAACACGGCGGTTTTTCCACCAATTATCTCTATCACTTAAAGAGGCAACTGGGCGAGATCCCCCCATTCCAACAGCAGAAAGTCGAGAAGAGCGAACTCCATTTTTAATCAATATCTGCATAACAGCCTTTGCTCTAAGTGTTGAAAGAGGAATAAGGTCTCTTTTTTCTTCAGCTTCAGAACCAGTAGTGGAATTAGCATGACCTTCAACTTGAACTTGGTAGTCTGTAAACTTATTCAAGATTTGTGCAACACGCTTTAATACATAAGTATTCTTATCCACAACATTTTCTTCCAAACCCTTAAAATCATCAGCATTTGGACGGAATATAATAGAAGGAACAGCAATTTTTAGCTTATCCCCATCACGAATAACCAAAATATCAACAGGTATATATCCCTTAATTGTTGAAGAAAGGCCCAACACATCCTTAGCTGTAAAAGTGAAAGGATAATCAGTTGCAGATTGCACAATCTCCCCTTTTGAAGAGCGTCCATCCCAAATTATTTCATCAGTAATCTTACCCTTTCCACCAGTACTCCAAAAATGCTTTCCACCAGTTTCTTGAGGTTCTGAAATATCAAAAGTCCAGCTATCAATTTCTACATCAGTAATTGCCTTTAAATTGATAAATAAGTCATCATCAATACCATCATTATCAGGACTAAAATACTTAGGCTTTAAGCCTACTCCTAGTTTTGGAGGTGTTATGCAAGACAAAAACTCACTGCTATTAGCACTAACAACATCACCTTTAGCATATTCAATTTGAAGCTCTGCAATAAAATTACCTTCAACCACTGCCTCCTCTTCTTTTCCATTCCATTTTATGGCTTTAGGAAGCTTTTCATTGCTATCCTTATATAAATAGATAACTTTAGAATTCTTACCAGCATTTTGTGTATGAATTGCAAAACTCCACTTTGCTATTCCTTCTTCTATGTTTGTATGCAATGAAAATGTTTGCTCATCTTTTATGCCATCATTATTTGGGGAGAATGCCTCATATTCTTGTGTAACATAAACTTTTGGAACGCGGTCATCAACCACTATGTCCTTTATTGCTTTAGTTGTAGTATTTCCAGCTTTGTCTGTTGCAGTGATAGAATACACAAACTTACCATTTGCCACTTTATTTCCTGCATCATCACAAGCATCCCAATCAAAATAATTTACCTCACCATTCCATTTCATTGTTCGCACAACATCATTTCTTTCATTTGTAATTGTTGCTTGCCATAAATCTTCTTTTGAAGATATTTGCTTAATTGGCAATGTTGGGTGATTTGTTCCTTGATTAGGCGAAAACACCAAATATTGAGTTTGCAAGTCTACACTAGGATAGGTTGTATCAATTTCTATACCAGTAATAGTTGATTTTGCTGTTTGTTTATTTTCAAGCTCCACTTCCAAAGTAGCTTGATAAAAACCATCTTTGCAATATGTTGCTTTGTTTAAGTCAGAAGCACTTTCTTTTGCTTCATCAGTTAAAGCACGCCATACTATTCTAGTAGGTGGTTCTCCATCTCCTTCTGTTGTATTAACAACCATATTATCAGCTTCACTTGTTATAGTTAAACGATATGAGGTAATCTTAGTCTTTGAACGTATTATTGGAAGAAGGGTCAAAAAGTCTTTCACTCCATCATTATTTGGAGAGAAAGTAAGTAAGTCTGATTGCAAAATTACATCTGCTTTTTCAGTGTTAAGCTCCACTATTGCCATATTAGATTCTGCTTTGTTTCCTGCCTCATCTACACCTTCCAAAACATAAGCATATTTACCATCTCGTAACAATACCCCTTCCTTACTAAGCCCTGCCCACTCTGTTTTTTTAGGAACACTGTTGCCAAAATTTATAATCTGAACAGCATCTCCTTCTTTTTGATCATTTTGATTAAGACTGAATATCTTTGCTTTCCATGAATCATTAGAAGTATCTTGAGTAAAAGTTACACTATCAAGTTTTCCATCTCCATCTGGAGAAAATAGTTTTGAACTAGCAACAACTTTTGCACTAGGAGGTGTAATGTCAAGAATAAACTCAGGGGATGAACCTTCTGCTATAAATCCATTATTGTATTCACCTCTAATACTTGCAAAATATACTCCTTCTTTTAGTAATGAGCCATCATCCTTTTTCCCATCAAAAGTCAATGCTTTTACATCTGAAGATGATAATCCAATAGACTTAACCACGTCTTCCATTGCATTTTTTATTTCTAAAGTACATTTTACAAGTCCTGTTGTGCTAAGAATAGGATTTAATGTCATAGTATCATTAACGCCATCTCCATTTGGAGAAAAATATTTCTTATAAATATTAACAGCAACATTTGGTTTATTAGTGTCTACAATAATGTTACTAATTGTCTTTTTATTTTCGTTTCCTGCTCTATCTTTTGCAGAAACTACATAAGAATAAACACCATCTGAAACAATTTCATCTTTGTCATCTTTACCATCCCATGTAAAGTTATGTAAATTAGCTCCTTCAAGCTTAAACGACTTTATTTTTCTATAATGATTATCAAAAATATTTGCTTCCCATAAGTCTTCTTTAGAACCATTTTGAACAATCAAAAAACTATCTTTGTTGCCATCTCCATCAGGAGAGAAAATCTTCACTTTTGAAGACTCTTCTTCATTAATATTAATGGAAGGTGGAGTGTTATCCACAACAACAGTAAAAGAACCAACACTACTAAAGTTTTTATTGTCATCTGTTGCTTGAACTGTAAATGTATATGTTCCATCTGCTGCAATCTCCCCTGAATCAAGTGTGCCATCCCATCTTAATGTACTTGGCACTTCCACGTTTCCTTTATGTTGTCCCAATAGCTTAAAGAAAGAAGAAGCAGATTTTAATTCTCTAATAGGCTTTTTGTTTTCAATCTTTCTAATAATATTACCATTTTCATCTTTAATCTCACATACCCAAGATGTTACATAACGCTTATCAGTAATTCTAAAAGGCAACTCCATTGCATCTTTTATACCATCATTATTAGGAGAAATGTATACACCTTCTGTGTTACCTACTTCGATTTTAGGTCCTTCAGTATCTTTCGTTCCAAACTTAGTCGTAACACCTATACCAAAAGCCCAAATATTGTTGTAAAAAGGTCTTGCAGCAAATTGTGGGGATATTTCTGTTTGTTCCAATCCTTGCTTTGCAGAACCATCTTTATTTTTTGGATTAATTTTGAAGCGAACTCCAATACCAACAGAAGGAATATTTGTCTGTTTTTTGTTTAAAGTTTCAAGTAAATTAAAAGTATATGCAGTGCGGATTGTCACCATATCCATAATCAACATGCTAAGCCCAGTATCAAATGTCATGTTGAGAAAAGATGGAGCGGCTAAATCTGCCTGAAACCCCATTTTAAACTTAGGAATAGAAACAAGATATGTTGAAAAACCAATGTGTGGAGTTACAACAGAAGGATAACCTATCATCTTTCCATTTCCTCTCACCCCATTAATTTTTGGATTATATGGCTTTCCAATTCCTGTAAGAGAAACTCCAAGTTTAGAATCTTTGAGAAAGCCTAAATCGCCAAATTTATATAAAACACCAAGATCAAGTCCTAAAGACCAATCTGTGCCTCCTGAAAAATATGAACCAAGCCCAACATATAATTTTTCTGTTATGTCTTTTGAATAAGAAAAACGACCTTCCCCAAAAGTACCAAAATTAAGGCTATCAAAACGTACATGAGTAAAGTTTAAGTTTCCACCTATAACCCCCCAATTTGCAGGATATATAAATCCTGCATTTACTGCATGCCCAAAGCCTTTTTCTGGCTTTATACCAGCTAAAAGAATATAAGAAATATCAAATATTGGGTTTTCTTCGCCAGCAGATAATGCTGGGTTTAATGCTAAAGAGCCTGGCAAAGTATCATTTAAGCTTCCACCAGTAACACTTATTCCGCCACCTAAAATAGACGGAGCATAAAGAGATGGAAAAAGCTCACCTCCTACAGGTGGATTGTATGGTTCAATAGCAAAGATATACACACTAAAAAGAATAAAACTAAACGAAATTAAAAGTTTTTTTGAAAATATCATTACACTCCCTCTTTATTTACATGATAATTTAAAGTATCGGCTTAATATATGTAGACTAAAAAGATAAGCTATTTTGAACACTTACCCAATATTAAAGAACAAAGATATAGCATGAAAGGTTAAGAAAACTCATAAATTAATTTACTTCTAACTAAAATTAATTTATGAGTTCATAATAAATTTTATATAAGGCTATTCAAATAATCTTATTTATTTCTCTTTCCCAAAGTAACATATTTAGACTTATATAAATACCATTGCTTTGCATTACTTTTATTTTCAGTTGGAATTATTTTTCTTCCAACTGAAGCTGATGGTGTGATATGATAATGTATTGCATCTTTTATTTCAGCAGATGGGCTCCATATGCCACTTTCAAAAGCTTTTAATGCAGCATT
>JBQNBK010000058.1:0-10809 GCA_052169975.1 Treponema sp. | reverse complement strand
AAAGAGCTCAAACAAAAGTTGAAATGCGAAACTTTGATATAAGAAAGCACTTACTGGAATATGACGATGTATTAAATGACCAGCGTTCTTTTATTTATAAAGAAAGAGATGCAATTTTATCGGATGATGAATTACTTTCAAGGATTATTAGAACAATTGAAGAAAATGTGGAAGATGCTTTTGAAGAATATAAACACTGTTCTAGAAATGAAAAAGCAGAACAAATGCGAGAAATGCAATTAACATTCAAGAATAAGTATGGGCATGTTTTGCAGGAATCAACTTTTGAAGACATTGAAAAAAATGGCTGGGAAGCTGAAGCTAAAAAGCTAATTGAACATTTTAAGGAAGAACTAAAAAACAAAGAAGAAACTGCGGGCAAAGAAAACTTAAATCTATTTATAAGATGGCAGTATTTGCAAGCAATAGACAAGAAATGGCTAAACCATTTGGAAAACCTTGAATCATTAAGAGAAGCTGTGTATCTTCGCTCTTATGGACAAAAAAATCCTTTAATTGAATATAAGCTTGAAGGTTCTGACATCTTTAATGCAATGATTGATGAAATACGCTTTGATATGGCGTCCCTTGTTATGAGGGTTAAAATCAATAGCGAAGAAGGAGAGAGAAGAGAAAGAACACGCATGATTAATGGAAATGCAACACACTCATCTATTTCAACCTTTCAAAATGCCAATATGCAAGGAAGAAACACTCCCGATAAAGTACAAATAATTCGTTCTATGCCTAAAGTTGGAAGAAATGATCCTTGTCCTTGCGGTAGTGGGAAAAAATACAAGCATTGTTGCGGAAAGAATGCCTAAAATCTTCCAAAGAGGAGGTTGCTATGGAAAGATTAAAAACCTATGGTGATGAAAAACTAAAACCTCTTACTATTTCTCAAAAAAATAGGACTATTAGGAATATTTTAAACCTTATCATGCACTCCTCGCATATTTTATTGCTTGGGCATTCATATTCGGATGAAGATTGTGTTTCTTCAATGCTAGCACTGGCTTTACTTTTAAGAAAGTTTGACAAATGTGTAACAATTTATGTAAAAGATCACTTCCCACCATCTTTATCATTTTTCAAAAATATTTGTGAATATAATGAAATTGAGTTAGCAATAAAATCTACTGATGATATTATAAAACCTGATGCAATTTTTATTTTGGACACTCCAAAACCTGACATGCTTGCATTAGATGATAAGATATTAGATTTCTTTTTACAAAAAAGCATTCCTAAAGTGGAAATTGATCATCATTTTTCAAAAGATGCAAGGCACACAGGGGATGCTCCTTATAGACTTACGCTTCATGCTTCTAGCTCTTGTGAAATTATAGCCACTATTTGTTATAAACTTTCAAAACAAAAAATTGTGCTAGAAAAAAATGGAATTGGCGAGCTTTATTCAAGAAACATTGTCTTAACTATTCTTACTGGAATGATAGGAGATGCAAAGTTTGGAAACTATCTTTCAAGTAGAAGAGACAGGGCTTTTTTTAAGTATTTTTTGAATAAATTAGGTTCAATATTAAGAGAAAGCCATTATATTAACAGTGGAAATATTAGTTCCACTGATGAAATATTGCATCTTTTAGAAGAAGTTTCAGAAAAAGAAAAGCTCTTGTATAATTTAGTTTCTAAAAAGGTTAAAAAACAAGATTCAATAGGGCTTTTAATTCTTAATGAAGAAGATTCATTAAATTTGCAAAAAAGTGCAGATGATTTTCAAGATTTTATTGCAATTGTGCGTCGCATAACAGGCGAACTTTCTGATAGCCCAAACACTGCAAGCATTTCATGTTTTTATTATCCTAAAAGCATTTCTAACTTTGTTGAATTTAGAGTGAGAGCTGGAGAAATTATAAAAGGAATTGATTTTAGGCAAGTAATAGAAGATATGAAAGTTCCTGAAGGCAATGGAGGCGGGCATCCAGGTGCCATTTGCTTTAAGGTTGAAAAAAGAATGATAGCCAACATAAATGACTACACAAAAAAGCTTATGGAAGATGTTCTTAAGATAATCAAAACAAAGCAAAACACAATTTTAAGCTAAAATGCAAAAACCAAATTATGATCTTCTCATGCAAAAAATCTCAGAAAAAGCTAATGGAAAAAGCCTATTGCTTCACGCTTGCTGTGCACCGTGTTCTTCATCTGTTTTAATGCGTCTTAGTTCTTTTTTTCGTCTTACAATTTTTTATTATAACCCAAACATAGACACAAAAGAAGAATATGAAAAAAGAGAAGAAGAATTAGAAAGGCTAATTTCAATTTATAATGATAGAAAAGTATCTTTTGCTCCGATAAATTTAATTAGTTCACCTTATAATAATGAAGAGTTTAAAACTATTGCAAAAGGATTTGAAGATTGCAAGGAAGGTGGAGAGCGTTGTGCTAGATGCTATCGTTTAAGGCTTTCTAAAACATATGAAAAAGCAAAAACTGAAGGCTTTTCTTTTTTTTGCTCAACTCTTTCTGTAAGCCCATATAAAAATGCTTCTTTTATAAATAGTATTGGTTTTGCTCTTAATGAAAACGTAGACACAATGGAAGTTTTAGAAAAAGCATCTTTTCCATTATATCTACCAAATGACTTTAAAAAGAGAAATGGCTATTTAGATTCTATTAATATAAGTAAAGAGCTTTCATTATATAGGCAAGATTATTGTGGGTGTGAGTTTTCAAAAAGATATTTAAGTAGTCGACAAGACTAACAAAAAAATATACTATTCTTAATTAAGGAACAATAAGGACTTAAAAGACCTTTTTATTTTATGAGTGTAAAAAAAAATTGTATTGGTGTGGATGCTTTCGGGTGCAATCATGGTATGTCAGGCTTAGGTTCTTATCTTTTTGAACTTATCAACAATGCATCCAGCCAAAATTGCGACTTTGTTCTTTTTGGTCATGAAATGGATAGGTATACTTATCCAACTTTTTTTAATAATGTTTCTTTTGAAGGTATTAATTTAAGTGACACTGATTTTGCTAAAAGCGTTTGGCATAAAGCTCACCTAAACTCATTTATAAAAAGAAATAAATTTGATGCAGTTTTATATGTATCAGGCTTTCGCTATCTTCCTTTAACATTAACAGTACCTTCTTTTTTAGTTATTAATGACGTACAAAATAACAACAACTTCATTTCCAACCTTTATATTAAGCATATAATTAATCAAGTAACTGGCTTTATCACTCCTAGTAAGTATGTTAAAACATCATTATTAAACTTAGGCGTTTCCCCTTCTAAAATTGCTGTTATTCATAATGGAGTAAACTTAAACACTTTTAAGCCTATGGAATTTGAAAACAAAGATACTATCTTTGTTCAACCTTTTTCTATAAAACGCCCATATATAATCTATGCCTCACGCTTAGCTGATGCTTCAAAGTCCCATTTAGAATTAATTAGAGCATTTAATATTTTCAAGAAAAAAACTGGTAGCCCTCATAGATTAGTTATTGCAGGAGCAGAAGGTGCTTTCACTGAAATAGTTAGAGAAGAAGTGATTCATTCTCATTATTCTTCAGATATTTTGTTAACAGGGCATTTTCCTCATGACGCTTTAAGTAAGCTATACTCCGCGTCTGACTTATGTATTTTCCCATCAAGAAATGAAGGTTCTGGTCTTTCTGTCCTGGAAACAATGGCATCTGGCATTCCTACAGCCTGTTCAAATGAAGGGGCCTTAAAAGAAATTGCCAAAGATGCAGTGTTATATTTTGATTCTACTTCGCCTAATGACATAGCTGATAAAATTGAAAAGTTAGTAAACACAAAAGAGAATGCTAAACTTAGAGAAGAAATGATAAAAAAAGGTTTGGAATGTGCAAGTCAATATAGTTGGAAAACAACTTCAAAACAGACTATAGAATATATCATTTCCAAAATAAAAAAAGCTTAAAAATATTTATTTAATTGCAATTGTAAGAAGCATAACATCGGAAGGTCTAATTCCCGGTATTCGAGAAGCTTGCCCTATTGTTTCTGGCATTACATTCTTTAATCTAGTTTTAGATTCTGTTGAAAGCCCTGAAATTTTATCATAGTCAAAATTAGCTGGTATAGAGGTGTTTTCCATTTTCTCTAGCTTTTCTAGCCTCTTATCTTGCAACTCCACATAATGCTTATACCTAATTTCTAGCTCTGCATCTTCTAATGAAGCTTGCAAAACATTATTCAAATTAGGAGAAAACTCTAAAATAGAGCTAAGCGGAACATTTGGATCTTGCAAAGCATCACTATATTTTTTGCCAAGATGAGGCTTTAAGCATTCATATTTTTCAACATGGGCTAGCTTTATCTTTTCTTCATTCCAAACATTCAAAATATCAGCTCTAACTTTTAGCTTATTTTCCAAAAAAGACATAGTATTTTCTTTTTGTAAGCCAATTTCATAAGCCTTTTTTGTAAGACGCTCATCTGCATTGTCATGCCTTAGTTTTAATCTATATTCAGCACGTGCCGTAAACATTCTATAAGGCTCATCCACACCTTGCGTAATTAAGTCATCAATCATCACACCAATATAGCCTTCATCACGTCTTATAGTGAATGTTTTGTATTTTTCTGATTTATATTTTAGTGAACGAGAATATAAAGCGGCATTAATTCCTGCTATAATGCCTTGCCCTCCAGCTTCTTCATAACCAGAAGTTCCATTAACTTGCCCTGCCAAAAAGAAGCCTGAAATCTTTCTGGTTTGTAAGCCTGAATCCAGTTGAATAGGAGATAAAAACATATAGTCAACAGCATAGGCTGGTCTAGTAATAACCACATCTTCAAGTCCAGGTATAGTCCTAATCATAGCATCTTGCACATCTTCGGGTAATGACGATGAAAGCCCGTTTATATATAATTCTTCTGTACCTAAACCTTCTGGTTCAATATAAAGATGATGGCGAGTTCGCTCTGGAAACTTTTTCACTTTATCTTCTATAGAAGGACAATACCTAGCACCAATAGCCTTAATTTTACCTGAAAAAAGAGGGGAACGGTCAAAGGCTGCTCTAATAATTTCATGTGTTTTTTCGTTTGTGTGTGTAACATAACAACTAGCATAAGGACGCATAATTTCCATTGTTTGAAAAGAAAAAGGCTTCATCACTTTGTCTGCTTCTTGTTCTTCCATCTTAGAAAAATCAATAGAACTACGCAACACGCGCATAGGAGTTCCAGTCTTTAATCTAGCAGTTTCAAAACCCTTTTTCGCTAGGTTTTGCCCTAAGCCAATTGCAGCACGTTCTCCTAGTCGCCCATCATTTGATTCATACTCACCTATATATATTTTTCCTTCCATAAAAGTGCCAGAACACAACACAACCGCACGTGCAGAAAAAACACGCCCACGTTCAGTAAGCACTGCTTCAATTTTTTCTTTACCACATTCAGTTTCTTTCGTGATAATATCAATTACTGTGTCTTGAAAAGTATGCAAGTTTTTTTGCATTTCCACACAGTGCTTGGCCAAAGATGAATAAAGAGTTTTATCCACTTGAACACGTGGAGATTGAACTGCGGCTCCCCTACTTTTATTTAATAATCTATATTGAATCATAGAGGCATCGGCAAGGCGAGCCATCTCACCTCCTAGTGCATCTATTTCTCGCACAATAGTTCCTTTTGCAACTCCTCCAATAGAAGGGTTGCATGAAAGGCGAGCAATACTATCAAGAGTTTGTGTGATTAAAAGAGTGAATTCTCCCATACGGCTACAAGCTAAAGCTGCTTCAATGCCTGCATGACCTGCACCTATAACAATTACGTCATAATCAGAAAATCTATATTTCATAAGAGACAGCATTATACAAAATTTTGTTAAAAAATCATATAATGATTACGATTATATTTTGAATAAAGAATCAATATATATTTATTTTCCTATTTTACTAAACGATTCTAGTGAAGAAAGCTAAATATTCTATCTTTTTACCCTTTCTTTATGTTATAAAACAAATATTATGTCATTATTTTTAGATTTGCAAAAGTGCAAGAGTTATAACCGTCCTCAAAAAAAAGAATATAGAGACTACCTACTTGAACATAGAGATAGCTTAATTCCACTCGATGAGCGTTCTTTTAAGGGAGCTTATTACACTCCTCTTAATGTTCTGGAAAAAGCCTACGAACTTTTAGAAAGTGTATTGGGTTCATGCTGGCAAAAAGAATACATCGTATGGGACCCTTGTTGTGGTGTTGGAAACCTTGAAACAAAACATAGCAATGTAAGAAATGTCTATATGAGCACTCTTGATGCCATAGACATTGATATAATGAAAGCCACAAAAACCTGTGTTACAGCTCAGCGTTTTCAATATGATTATTTAAATGATGACATCACTGAAGATGGTGAAATTGACTATAGTCTTACAGGAAAAATGCCTATTAGCTTACAAAAAGCTATTGAAGCAACAAAGCAAAGAAAAAAGAAAATATTGATACTTATGAATCCTCCTTACGCTGAATCAGGCAATGGTGCAAATAAAGGGGATAAAGAAAAAGTTGCAAAGACTCTAGTTGCTCAACATTGTATGGAAGGTTATGGGAAAGCTAGAAATGAACTTTTTACTCAATTCATTGCACGCATTGCAAAAGAAATTCCTAATGCAACTCTTGCAACATTTTCAACACTAAAATATATCAATGGAACAAACTTCGTAGCCTTCAAAAACAAATGGAATGCTCAATATTTGGGTGGCTTTGTGGTGCATTCAAAGGCATTTGACGGCATAAAAGGAAACTTCCCTATCGGTTTTTTGGTATGGCAAACATATAATGAAAGTGGAGCTATAAAGATCCCCATTAAGGAAGTATCTTGCGAAGTGTTAGACAAAAATGCAAAAGCTATTGGAGAGAAAACTTTTTATAATATTCCCACATCGCAGTATCTAAATATTTGGATTAAAAGGCCTAGAAGAAACGATGAAGATGCTATTCCACTTTGCAATGCTATAACCCCTACGATAGGAAAAGTACGTGTTGATAAATGGTCTAATAATGCTATTGCCTATATGTATTGTGGAAAAAACGATTTTCAGCATGCAAGTACACAAACAGCATTGTTTTCTTCTGCATACGGTAATGGGGATGGCTTTTATGTAACAGCTGAAAATTTATGGCAAGCTTCAGTTGTATTTACAGTACGTCGAATTATCCCCCACACATGGTTAAATGATAGAGATCAATTTTTACAACCAGATAAGCCTCTTCCTGAAGAGTTTATAAACGATTGCTTAATATGGATGCTTTTTTCAGGAAGCAACCTCACCGCAAGTGCAGATGGCTTAGAATGGAATGGCAAAATGTGATCTATAGTAAATCATTTTATTCCATACAGAGAAGAAGAAGTTGGGGCAAATAACCCTTTTGAAAGTGATTTTTTAAGTATATACATGCAAGATAAAAACTATAGTAGTGAAGCCCTCACTGTGTTGGAAGAAGGCAAAAAGATATGGCAAGCATACTTTGCATTAAGCTTTCCTCATTCTATTCGTGAAAAGTTTAAGCTAGGCAGAGCTGATGTTGGCTACTATCAAATTCACAAAGCATTAAAAGCACTTGCAGAAATGGAATACTATTCAAAGCATTTTAGTTTGTACCTTTTGAACAAGCCTACACCACACTAACAGAAAAACTCAAACCGCAGGTGTATGAGCTAGGTTTTTTGAAACGATGATGAGAAAATCTTGAAAGGTCTCGTTGTAGCCACAAAGTGGCTACATTAATATTTACATAACCTCCTAAAAAACAATAAAAATGTCTTTTGAAAAATACTGATAAAAACTTCAATCTATAAGAGAAATTATATACAAACTAAAAAAGACCGTTTAGAATTTGTCAACTTAAACTTTTTTTGCCTATTATATATAGAACGAGGTGTATGAATGAAAAAAATAATCTTTGTTGATATTCCAATGAAGGAAATGTCTGAAAACCTTAATAAGCAATGCTATAAAGGAGATGTGGCAGAGGTTGGAACCCCAGTAATTTTCCCAATAAATGCAGTACTTAGCCAAATTTTGCATAAAGAAGATAGTATTAAAGTAGTGCTTTTAGCAACTATTACAAATAAGGCTTATACAAGCAAAAATATCGAAATATTTAAAGAAGAATTAAAAAAGATAAACAAAAGCATTGGGGCTAAAATTGAGTATGAAACCATCAAAACTGACTTTGTTGAATCTAAAAAAAATCACGAAGTTAGGCTACGTGCTATGCTTTCAAAAATCGAAGAAAATGCAGAGTTATATGCAGACATGACATTTGGACAAAAAACCATACCTATGCTTTTAATGTGTGTGTTATATTTTGCAGAAAAGTTTTTTAATGCAGATGTTAAAAAAATTATATATGGTAAGGTTGAGTTTGTTAAAAACGAAGATGGTGTTGAACATCTTGAAAACGCTGAACTTTACGATCTTACATCACTTTATTATTTGAATAATTTAATTGGTTCAATGCAAGCATCTTCTGACTCTGAAGCTCTAAAAGCCTTAGATGCTTTTTTTGCATTGTAGTATTTTTTAGGGATTTTTTTATGGATAAAAGCGAATTGGAAAACAACATTATCAAAATAGCTTCTGCCATTTTCTCTTTACAAAATCAAAATTATAAAAGCGGAGAATTTCAAGCTTTAAAAACTAAACTTGCTGATTTAATATGAAGATGGGCTAGTCTTATCTTTAATGAATATCAACTCAAAAATGCAGGAAAAGAAATAATGCTGTGTATAATTAGAAGTTTATCAAGCTATAAAGGAGATGCAAAAAAATACATAAATTACATGGCTAGTGCATTAAGTAAAGAAATTAAAAGAGCTAATCAAAAGTTATCTATTAAAGAAAAAAATATAATTAACTTACCTAATAAAAAGATTCAAAAAATTAATTCAATTATTAATTATGCTAATCAATATGGGAAAAACATAAATAATATTAAAACTCTAACATGGCTTTCTAATTATTTTGGCTATCCGATAAAAGAAATAACCAATCTTTTGTCTTGGCACTTATGCTCAAATGTTAAAAGTGAGTATGAAAGCTATGAAGATGGAAAAGAAACTTCTATTTTTGAAAATGCAAGTGTTTGCAAAAAAGCTAAGTATAAAGCTCCAGAAGAATTATATTTATTAATAGAAGAAACTGAAAACACCAAAGCTGAATTACACAAAACTATTACAAAAATAGATACATTCTTTTTAGAAGAAAAAGAAAACACTAGTAATCAATTGTGTTCAAAATGTTATCTTAAAGCATTAGTAACAAGGCAATTTATTGAAGAGCTTAATAAAATAAATTGTTATGAGTGTAGCGAGATTGTAGCCTTTATTGAAAAAGCTTACTTTTGCGATTCTTTAGTATGCCAAGCATTTATAAAAGACGCATTGCCTAGTCAACAAGAAGTTGCAAAAAGATTTGGCAAAGACAAAACTGATGCAAGTAGGAAGTTAAAAAGCTTTATAAAAAAAATTAAGGCTTATAGAATGTAATTACTTGGGGTTTTTAGGGGCTTGCCTATTAAATAGAATAAGTAAACATCGGCTTTGCCGATGTTTAACATATAAAAAAGGATAGAAAAAAATGGAAACAAAAACACATGATAGGATTGAAGCATTAAAAAATGCACTATGCAAAGGCTTATACGAAAAAGACGAGGTTATGCGTCTATCTCTTTTAACTGCAATTGCAGGAGAAAGCATCTTCTTTTTAGGAGCACCGGGTTCAGCAAAAAGTATGTGTGCAAGGCTAATTACAAAGGCTTTTAAGAAAGAAAAAGATGGAATTAAATACTTTGAAGTATTATTAAATCAGTTTTCCACACCAGAAGATGTTTTTGGAAACATTTCACTAAAAGCACTTAATGGGGAGACTGAAAGTGGAAAAGAAGAGTACCGAAGATTGACAGAAAATATGCTGCCAGAAGCGGACATTGCTTTTCTTGATGAAATATGGAAAGCAAGCCCTGCAATTCTTAACACGCTTTTAACTATTATAAACGAACGCACATTTAAAAACGGCAGCAAAATTGAAAAGGTTCCTCTAAAAGCACTGCTTGCAGCCTCGAATGAATTGCCTGCAAAAGATCGTGGGCTTGAAGCCTTGTATGATAGGTTTATTATGAGGCTATGTATAAACTTTATTCAAAACGAAGATGACTTTTTCCAAATGATAGAAAGCCCTTCATCATCTGAATTTGAACTTTCTAAAGAGATAGAAAAATTACAGATTTCTAACTCTGAATTAGAAACATGGAAAAAAGAAATTGAAAAGGTTTCTCTTTCTGAACAAGCCAAAGCTGTTATTTCTGCTATTAGAAAAGAATTAACAGCACAGAACCAAGCATTAACTGAAGAAGAAGCTGGTGAAGCATTTGAAATAGGAGACCGTCGCTGGAAAAAGATAACTCATATTCTAAAAACATCAGCTTTTTTAAATGACCGTGCAGAAGTTGACTTAATGGACTGCCAATTAATTGAATATTGCATATGGAGCACAGAAAAGCAACAGAAAAAGGTGCGTAAAATTGTTGAAACTTGCATTCAGCAACATGGCTTAGACTTGGAAACTGCAATTGACGAAATAAACGAACAAATTAAAGAATTTGAAAAGGAAGTTGATAAAAGTTGGTTTAAGAAAGTGGAAGAGCCAGCTACTGAAAAGATTGTAACAGTTGATAAGCAACAATGCTATGAATGTATAAGAAAAGGAACACAAGAAACATGGTATGTTACTGTAAACCAAGGTAAGTATTACCATTATAATTATGATGGCCATGATATTTATGAATCAAATAAAACT
>JBQNBK010000057.1:0-10821 GCA_052169975.1 Treponema sp. | reverse complement strand
ACTAATGTACAATCGTAACATTAGCTAATGTACTATCATAACACTATCTAATGTACGACTTGGACTTCGTTTTATTGCATCTTTTTCTTCTATTATATGTAGGGCTAGGTGCATATTATATGTGATTTTAGAAAGGCCAGGATAAATGTTTAATAATATCATAGAAAAAAGAAACAGTATAATTAAATGACAAAATATTAATGTTGTAAAGAATGGATGGGAAAGATAAAGATGTATAGCTTTCTTTATAGAAGAAAAAAAACTATTTTTAACTAATAAACATGGAAGCCAAAACATTAAAAGCAAGGAAAGCATTGCAAAAAAACAAAGAGAAAAAGATAAGTATAAACTTATTTTCATAGCTTTTTTGAATAGGTATAAGAAAACTAGAAAAAAGGTAGTCTTTAAAAATGCAAAATATAAAGCTTTAACTATTAGATTTTGTTTTTTTTCTTCCTTTTTATATAGCTTAAAAGTATAGTGTGAAATAAAGATAATAGAAGCTTCAAATAAAAACAAAAATATTAAATTAAGCAACATGGCTTCATACTTTCCAATTATGTAATATTTTCTTATCACTATGGGAAGAATAAACAAGTTAAGAACTTCAAATATTGAAGGAAATATGTTTAATTTTACAAAATAGAGAAAGTGCTTTTTGTTAGGATTAAGCTTTATATATTCTAAAAACATTATGTTTATACTAGTAAAAAAAGTACTTTTTTACTACAATCATTTTCATTATGTTTATACTAGTAAAAAAAGTACTTTTTTACTACAATCATTTTCATTAAGAGCGAGGAGTTACTATGAAATCTAAAATTACTTTTTTGTTGGTTTTTGTGTTGGCTATTTTTTTTGTTTCTTGTGCTAAAGAAGAAAAGAAAGATGATACAATGAACATAGCTGTTTTTTTGCCCGGTGTGAGAGCTGAAAGCCCTATATATGACATGCTTGCAACAGGTGTGGAAAAAGCTGTTGAAAATGCAAAAAATAATGGAAAGAATGTTGAATTACTTCTTTTGGAAGCAGGAACAAATCAAGGTCAATGGGTGGAAAAACTTAGTAATATAGCAGCAGAAAATAAGTATGATGTTATTATTTCTTCAAACCCATCAATGCCTTCAATTGCAAAACAAGTGCTAGAAAAATTTCCTAATAATAAATTCCTACTTTTGGATGCTTATTGTGCTGATGAACCTAAAATTACTACGTTTAAATATAATCAATATGAACAAGCTTATATTGCAGGTTATATTGCAGCATTGGTTAGTGCTAGCGATATGAAAAATGCAAACAAAGAAGCTAAAATAGGGCTAATTGCAGGGCAAGAATATCCTGATATGAACAACATTATTTTGCCTAGTTTTTTAGCAGGTGCTAAGTCAGTTGATGAGAAAATGGAAGTAGATTTTAGAATTGTTGGAAACTGGTATGACGCAAGTAAAGGTGCAGAGCTTGCATCTTCTATGTATAACGATGGTGTAGACGTTATTATGCCTATTTGTGGGGGGGCAAACCAAGGAGTTATTACATCAGCCAAAGAAAATAACTTTTATTTAGTGTGGTGTGATAGTAATGGTTATGCAAGAGCTGAAGGCTTGGTTGTGGGTAGTGCAATGATAGAACAAGAGACTTTAGCTTATGAAAAAACAACAGAGTTTATCAACAAGACTTTAGTTGAAGGAAAGGCAGAAATATTAGGAATGAAAGAAGGTTATATCAAGTTTATCACTGATGATCCTTTATATATTTCTACAGTGCCTCAAGCTATTAGAGAAAAACAAGATGAAATGTTAAATAAGATAAAAAACAATCAATTAGATGTGGAAACTCTTGTTAAGACAAAATGACAAATGGAAAGATAGAGCTTGTAGATATTGCAAAGACCTATTATATAGAAACACGAGATAAACTTTTTTCTCGTGTTGCCTTAGTCCGTGTTAATGTTGAATTTGAAAGAGGCGAAATACATAGCTTACTTGGGGAAAATGGGGCTGGGAAATCAACATTAGTACATATTTTATCAGGGCGTATTAAGCCAAGCTTAGGAACAATTAAAATAGATGGAGAAGAATGTGTTTTCTCTTCTCCATCTGATGCAATAAAAAAAGGAATTGGCATAGTTTTTCAGGCTTTGCCTCAAGTGTTTGAAGGTACAGTGCTTGAAAACATTATGTTGATGCACAAAGACTTAAATCCTAAAAAACTATGCAAGAATATTGAATCTTACCTATCTGAATGGGGAATAGAAAATATTAATTTTGACGCAAAAATTAACACTCTTTCAAAACAAGAGTGTTTTTTTATTGAATTAGTGAATTATCTTTATCTCAAGCTTAATGTTTTAATATTAGATGAAAGTGCTTCATTTATTCCTTCACATAAAAAAGATGACTTTTTCAAAAAGCTAAAAGAATATGCTATTAGTAATAATATTGCAGTTATAATAATTACACATGATATTGATGAAGCTATTAAAATTAGTGATAAGATTACTATGATAAGCGAAGGAAAGAACCTTGAAACTCTTGATATCTTAAAGGAAAAAAAAGAAAAATCAGAAGAGGAAATAAAGATTAAGCTTGAAAAAGCTATGTATAAAAGAGTAATAAAAACTGAAAGAGTTGAAGAGAAAAGGGCAGGTGGAAAAGAAGGAATTAAAATTGAAATTCATAATGAGGAAGTGAAATGTTTTGTGGCAATGGAAGGAGAGATTACAGGGGTGGTTCATAGTAATAAGTTACTTGAAGACCTTTTATCTGGTGTGTTGCCAAAAGCTATAAAAAAACAATATAAGGGTGGGATTAGCTTCCAAGATAATGTCTTTTTATCTTTTAGTAAACTTACCACAAAACTCTTACTTAAACATAAAATAGGTTTTATTCCATCTGATAGGTATTATAGGGCATCTTTTCCAAAGCTTAGCATAATACAAGCTTTGTCGTGCTATCATCTTAAAAATCAAATTATTGATGAAAAAGAAATAGAAAACTTTGTAGCTTCCATATTAAAAGAAGAGAACATTGAAATATCAGTTAATGCTCCTTGCAACAATCTTTCTGGGGGGCAATTGCAAAGAATAGTGCTTGCAAGATGCTTAAAAGAAGAACCTAAAATTATTATTTTAGTTGAGCCTATGAGAGGGCTTGATGTTGCAAGCATAGAAATTATGAAAAAAAAGCTATGGCAACTTAAAAAAGAAGGAAAAACTATTTTGATTATCACACAAGAAGAAAATATATATTCAGATATTTTTGATAAGATTTATTCATAAAAAAAGTAAGCACTACTAGATAATTTCCTTTTAAACTAATAGTATTCATAGTGATAAAAGTAAAAGGAGTGCAACAATCTGTAGCTTATCCAAAACTATGAACCAAAACACTTAGTCATTTACATGTAATGTAACTTTTAGCCTATATTACATTACTAGTATTCTTTTCTTTATTCATTCACACAAATCTTTTTTTCTTAGTAAAACAGCTAATAATATGTTTCTTCAAAACATGATGAGATGGAAGCATTTTGTTTTAGCTTTTTTATATTTATTTTTTAGGAGGGAAGTTTATGAGAAGCTTCAATAAACTTATAAAGATAGCAATGGCTATCTTTTTGATAGTTGGATTTGCATCGTGCAATCATAATGGTAAGAAAAATACAGATACTACAAAAGAAGAAGGAGACCCAGAACTCAAGCTAAAGTCTCTTACCATCTTTGACCAAGATGCATTGGATAAAAACCACAAGCTTGAAGTAGAAAACAACGTAACAGAAGTGAAAGCTAGTAATATTGAAGCAAAGTTTGACTATGGCAAGGGCGAAGAAACTATAGCTGTAACCATCACAAACGGCATGCTTAATATTGTTGGCGAAAACACTGTAACTCTTTCGGTTGCTGCAATTCAAGGCAAACACAAGGACTGGAGCCAAGCCATCACAATAACTCGCAAGGCGAAGATTGGAGACCCAGAGCTCACACTAAAGTCTCTTACAATCTTTGGTCAAGACGCATTGGATAAAAACCACAAGCTTGAAGTAGAAAACAATGTAACAGAAGTTAAGTCTACTGACATTGAAGCAAAGTTTGACTATGGCAAGGGCGAAGAAACTATCCCAGTAAAAGTAGTAAATGGCGAGCTTAAAGTTGTTGGCAAAAACGAAGTGTTGCTCAAAGTTGATGCAATTGCAGGTAAGCACAATGGTTGGGATAAAGTTGTCACAATAAACCGAAAAGATGTTAATCAAGGCTCTCCAGCTGACGCGATAACAGAGTTTATAGGCAAAGCTATAACAATTCCACAAATTGAAAAGACAGGTCAAGCTTTAACATGAAGAAGAGAAAAAGGCACTTGAACGTGATAGACCAGAATATAAAGGTGTGTTTGTGGAAGGACGCATGGTAAAACTTGCAGAATTTATGATGGCAAAAACTGAAGTGCCATATTGGCTTTGGTATGAAGTTCGTGTTCAAGCAGAAAAAAAAGGATATACCTTTAAAAACAGAGGCTGTGAAGGAAGTGATGGCACTGAAGGCGAGGCACCTACAGGAAAAAAAGACCACCCTGTAACAAATGTAAGCTGGAATGATTGCGTTGTGTGGTGCAATGCTTTTAGCGAAATATACTACAAGAATGCAGAGAAGTGCGTATATCTTAAAGCTCAAGGTGGCGAGCCTTTAAAAGATGCAACAAAGGAAGATGAATGCAAGAATGCTTACTTTGACCAAACTAAAAAAGGCTTTAGGCTTCCAATAGAAGCTGAATGGGAATATGCAGCACGCAAAAAAAGCGATGATACATTTTGCCCATTAGAGTATTTAAGCGGTGCAACCGCAGGCTATAAAGATGCAGCTGCATGCAAGTTAGTTGCATGTTATCAGGGAAACAGCAAAGCAGAAACAGAACCTGTCGGCAAAAAAACCGCAAACGCTTTAGGATTACACGATATGAGCGGAAACGTGCAAGAATGGTGCTGGGATATTGATGATTTTAAGGGAATAAAAGCAGATACACCAATTACTGGTCCTGCATCCAACTCAAAAACTTATCGTGTGCAACGTGGTGGTAGCTGGGATAACAAAGTCAGCCAGTGCGTTGTGGGATATAGGGCAAGCTTCAGAGCAAACGATAAGACAAGCAAGCTTGGGTTTAGATTAGCTTGGAGTAAATAGCTGGAGTTAAGTTGATGATTGGGGGCTTTCAAACGTCGGCGTTGCCGACGTTCAGCCTGAGAATATTAGCTATAGCTAATATTCTCGAATAGGAATTTGTATTGCCCCTAAGAACCCTGTAACCATCTTGTAATATCATGGTGAATATAGATTTTTCGACAACGGTGGGGGTTACTAGGGGCACTCCCCTAGTTGACGTTTGGAAAGGGTGGGGGATTATAAGGGGGCGGGCTAACTGAAATTCCTTAGTTATGAGAATTTTGCTTTAAGCAAAATTCTCACATTCTTTGCTTCAAACAAAGGTTTCCCCCCCCTTAAAAAAGCACCTTCAAATCGGCAATTTATTGCAAAGTTAAAAAAGAGTCTTAGATCGCTCTATCTAATGGTCTTAGATTGCTCTATCTAAACCTCTTAGATAGCCTTATCTAAGGTGTCCGATCCACTCGGATCAGGGGGCACAACCCGCTTGAGGCTCTGGCTCGCCAATAATTTTATTTTTATAAGGACTAAAACGTATGAGAAACTTCACAAAATTTATAAAGATAGCAACTGCTATTCTTTTTGTGTTCGCTCTTGCTTCGTGTAAGCATGATGGTAAGAATGACTCAAACAATTCAAAAGAAGAGAATAAAGGAGCTGTTTCAAAAGAAGCAAATCAATTTATTGATGAAGCCGTGATAGTGCCTGAAAGTTTGGTAGTAGGCTCTGGAAGTGGTCAGGTCTTTTTTGAAGGCCGCACGGTGAAACTTTCTAAGTTTGCAATAGCAAAAACCGAAATGCCTTATTGGCTTTGGTATGAAATTCGCACTCAAGCAGAAAAGAAAGGCTATGTCTTTGAAAGCAAGGGAAAGGAAGGAAGTGATGGCACTATAGGAGCAGAGCCTACAACGAGAAAACATGAGCCAGTGGCATATGTAGGCTGGCGAGATTGCATTGTTTGGTGCAATGCTTTTAGCGAGATTTATAGAGGAGCAAATACCTCTGTCTACCTTAAAGCTAAGGGGGATAAGCCTATAAAGGATGCAACAAATGGGCATGAGTGTGATAATGCTTATTTTGACCAAACTAGGAAAGGCTTTAGGCTTCCAACAGAGGCAGAATGGGAATATTCAGCACGTATTCAAAAAGATGGAACGCTTAATCTTTCCACCTATTTAAGTGGAGCTACCAAAGACTATAATGATGTGATGGAGTGTAAGCTTGTAGCATGGTATAGCGAAAACTCTGAAAGTAAGACTCAAGAAGTGGGAAAAAGAAGGGCAAATGCGTTGGGCTTGCGTGATATGAGTGGCAATGTGAAAGAATGGTGCTGGGATAGGTCTGCAAGAATAGATAATGGCACTGTGGAAAATCCAACAGGGGCTGCAACGGGAGCTTTTCGTGCTTTGCGTGGAGGTGGCTTTACTAGTAGTGCAGAAAGTTGTTCTGTAGGGAATAGATTTAGTACGCAATACCTGCATGCCGCTGACGATAGTGGTTTTCGCTTTGCATGGTATAAGTAAGTGAAAACTTAGGTCTTTTCAAAAAGAGACTATAAGACTTTGAGAAAAAGATTTATTTTATTAGGAGGAGAGGTTTATGAAAAACTTCAATAAAGTTATAAAGATAGCAATGGCTATCTTTTTGATAGTGGGATTTGCATCTTGCAAAAATCAATCAACAAGTGCAAATAAAACACCTAAGACACCACAAACGCCAAAAGTTGAAACTTTTGTAATCATGTTTTCTAACCCAGAACATGGCACAATTACTGCAATGCGTAAAGATGGCAAAACTGAATTTAAATCAGGTGAAACTGCAATAAAAGATGAAGTGATTACCTTCATGGTTACACCTGAAACTAACTATGAAGTTGAAGCTTGGGGAGTTGCAACGCAAGATGATAAAGACAAAAACAAAGCAACGCTAAAAGTTTCTGCAAGTGTGACAGTTTCTGTAACACTTAACAAAACCAGTGGCGGAGCAACATTGCCAGATCCTAATAAACCTGAATTTACTATTACTGTTGAAGGTGTTTCATTTGTTATGAAAAAAGTTCCTGAAGCAAACAAGGCAAAACTTGGTTCTGACTCGTTTGCAGTAAATCCTATCCATACTGTTAGTATTTCTGAATTTCATATGTGCGAAACAGAAATAACACAAGCTTTGTGGAAGGCTGTTATGAAAAATAACCCAAGCTTTTTTGATGGAAGTAAGGAATCAAAAAAGCCAGTTGATGGTGAAGAGCAGGAGAAAAGACCAGTAGAATTAGTTAGCTGGTATGATGCAGTTAATTTTTGCAATGAGCTTACAAAAGCTGCTACAGGTGCTTCAGATGAATGTGTGTATACTATAACAGATATTGAAAAGACAAATACAAGATATCCTCATGTTATTACAAATGCTAAAGTATCTGCGGATTTTTCAAAAAAAGGATATAGATTGCCAACAGAGGCTGAATGGGAATGGGCTGTAAAAGGTGGAAAAGACTCTGAATATCCTTGCATACAAAAACAAGATGGCGAAGATAATAAAGCATTTAAAAAGCGATTTAATGAATATGGTTGGACATCGCTTAATCCTAGCACTCAAAACAGAACTCACGAAGTAAAAAAGCTAAAGCCCAATGAATATGGTTTGTATGATATGGGTGGAAATGTTATGGAATGGTGCTGGGATTGGTGGAGTAAGCTTGAAGAAAATAAAGAATATGAAAAAGATTACACTGGTGTGATGACTCCAGATGCTGGAAAACCAATAAATATTCAAAAAGGTGGTTCTTACCAACATCCTATTAGCCTTGCAGGGGTTGATCCACGTTCAGAAAATAACATGACACAAGTACCTCAATCTATTTCAAAGGATAGGGGATTTCGTATTGTTTGTCGCTTAAAGAAAAACTAGCTTAGTCATCAAAGCGAGTAAATCAGTTATTAAACTTCTTAACATAAGGCTTTCTTAATAAGAATAGCCTTATGCTTATGCTATGTGATAGAATATAAAGTCCATATACAAGTAAATTAGCATACATTAAAAAGTGTGGTAATTTATAAAATACGTTTGTATATAAAATTAATTTATGTTTAAGAGGACGTATGATGAATATTAAATGGACATTATAAGAGGAAGTAAATAATTATGTTAAAGAAAAATTAGAAAGTTTAGGGCTTAAAAAACTAACTGACTATAATGTTGAATCTTCTATGTCCAGTTATATGAAAGAAGCTTTAAAAGGTTCTAGCAAAACAAAAAACAAAACTAACTTTGGAAAGCCTGATTTTCATATAGAAAAGTATAAAGTACCTGTTATTTTTGAAAATAAATTAGGAAGAGAAAAATTAATTGCAAAAACAAAAGAAGAAATAAAACAAGATGAAAAATCAATTAGTGGTTTTGCTATAAATGGTGCATTGTATTATGCCACACAAATGATAGATAGCAATAAATATAACGAAGTGGTTGCTATAGCTGTGGCAGGAAGTAGTGAAGATGACGTAGAAATTGCAATTTACTATGTTTATGGCTCTTCTATGAAGTCTATAAAACTTATTGCTAATTATAAGAGTCTAGACTTTTTAGAAAATGAAACATCATTTAATAGTTTTTATAAAGATGCAGCTTTAACAGAAGAAGAAAAACATAAAATTTTAATTACCAGTAAAGAAACATTAAATAAGTATGCAGCTAAGTTTGCCTTATGCACAATCATAATATTACAGCACCTCAACGTGTGTTATACGTTTCGGGGATGCTTTTATCTATGCAAGATGTGGTAACTCTTGAAGGAAAAAAGATACAAGATGGTTTAACTCCAGATGATCTAAAAGGCATTCAAAGCGATTCTAAGCGAGACGGAAAGATTATCACAGCTCAAATAGAAGAGTTCTTAAAAGCCAAACAAATGGATATGGATAAGATAGAACTCATGCTAAGCTCTTTTTTAGAAATTTCAAAAGATAAGCAACGAGATGAACCTGTATCTAATGACAAAGAAATTTCTAAGTTTCTTAAAGAAGAAAGTAGTTCAAATAAGCAGATTTTCACTTTTATTTATGAATATGTATTTAAGCAAATTGCTTCAATTGCAGGGCACATTGATGTTATGGGAGAAATGTATTCTGAGTTTTTGAAATATGCACTGGGAGATGGAAAAGAAATAGGCATAGTTTTAACTCCCCATACATTACAAAGATGATGGCAGAAATATTAGGAATTACAGAAGAAAATCGTGTAATGGACCTTGCAACAGGTAGTGCAGGTTTTCTTATTAGTAGCATGCAATTAATGATAGCGAATGCTGAAAAAAATATGGAAAAGATACAACAAAGGCTAGAGAAAAGATAGAAGAAATAAAGAAAAAAAGGCTTTTAGGAATTGAGCTTAATGCAGAGATGTATGTGCTTGCAGCAACAAATATGATTTTGAGAGGGGATGGTTCAAGCAATATTCAAAAAGGAAATAGTTTTAATAGACCAGAAGAATTATATTCTAGTTTTAAGGCTGATAGGGTATTGCTGAATCCTCCATTTAGTTTTGAAGAAAATGGAATGCCTTTCATAGCCTTTGCTCTTGATAGAATGGAAAAAGGTGGCTTAGGGGCAATTATTATTCAAGACAGTGCAGGAAGTGGACAGGCAAGAAAAAGCACTAAAGATATATTAAAAAAACATACATTAATAGCAAGCATCAAAATGCCAATAGATTTATTTATTCCTATGGCTGGGGTGCAGACAAGTATATATATTTTTGAATCGGGTAAGCCTCATGATTATGAAAAAACAGTTAAGTTTATTGATTTTAGAAATGATGGTTATAAAAGAACAAAGAGAGGATTAACTAGCATTGATAATCCAATTCAGCGGTATCAAGATATTATTAAAATAGTTAAGGCTGGAAGGGTAGCTAAACTTGATTCATCATTATGGAATTTAGATGATGTATATATAGAAGATTTTATTGATGATTCGGGAAGAGATTGGAACTTTGACCAACACAAAAAGATTGATGCAAAACCAAAACTAGAAGATTTTAAGAAAATGATTTTTGATTATTTAGCTTGGGAAGTTTCTAATGTGTTAAAAGAAAAAGGTGATAGCTTGGGAAAATAGATAGCCCACGTTTTGAAAGACTTGAAAGTGAGTTTTTGCAAAGCGGGGGCGAGTGGAAAGAAGTTGAAATACAAGACTTGTTTGAGATAGTTGGGGGAAGCCAACCCAATACTAATAATAGATGTGAAAAGAAAGAAGATGGAATGGTGAATACCATCACAGGTGCTACATCAAATAATGGTATATGTTTTTATTCATACGCAGAAAAATCTTTAGAAAATGAATTAACTATTGCAAAAGATGGTGAGTATGCTGGAACTGTATTTTTACAAACTGAAAGATTTATTATAGGTGGGCATTTTTTAGGAATAATTGCTAAAGAAAAAATGTCTAATAAAGCAAAACTTTACATTGCAAGCTTAATAAACCAAATGAGAGAAATATGGAAAGGATATGACCGCCCTAGTGTTTCTAAGAAAAGACTGGAAAGTTTAAAAATCACAATTCCTTTTATTAATGGCAAGATATGTTTTTCTTATATGGAAAAGTTTGTTGAAGAAATGGAAAATGAATATATAAAAGACTTAGAAACTGACCGCATGATAAAGTTTGAAGCATACT
>JBQNBK010000056.1:0-11174 GCA_052169975.1 Treponema sp. | reverse complement strand
AATATTCATTATGATTTTTTGCATTTCAGAGTATGAAATCATTTTTATTTCTTTGTTGTCATCTCTGTATGCCTGTGCAGGACACTCAGGATTTGCTTCTGCAATCCTCTTTAATAATAAAGGTAAATTTTTATCTCTCATAATGAAATTGATACTAACATAAAAAAATTCTTTTGAAAATAGTTAAGTCAAGTAGTAAAAATGTCAAGAAAAAAAATGATTTATAAAAGAACTATATCCTTAATATTTAAGTCAAAAAATTAATTTAATTAACAGTCTTTCTCATTTATTAATTATATTATAGAATGAGTGCAACCGATAAGGTTGAGAAGGGAGGTTGATATGGAAACAAAAAAAATACTCTCTAGCAAATTAAAGTGCATGAGTAAGCCAATAAAAGAGCTTATCAATATGGGAATGTGGTTCTTGTATGAAGTTCACAATTATAAATATAAAGATGCTGTATACTTTCTGGCAGCAGGAAGAGAATACTATTTCTTATCTTCAAATGGTGAAATAATTGCTTCATCTTTAGACTATCCTCATGGATTAGAATATGATACTCGCATTTTATTTGATGATATTCCCTTCCCAGAATCTATAGATAACTTTCAACCTGCATGGGCTTAAAATCTGAAAAAACTAATTGGATATTTTTATTAGCCTCTAAAAATGAACCTGAGATTAGACATATATATGATGTCAAGTTTGGAATAGATGCTTTAATTAGTTCTGGAGTTGCAATTGAGAATATCACTGTCATTATTGATAGTAGTGAACCAAGTACTCTAAAAATTATAAAAGAAACAGATAGTTTTACCAACAAAAGTATTTATAAATCATCAGAATTAAAAGAACTATTCAAAAAAAACAACTATGATAACATCGTTTTATTTGTGAATGGACACGGCGGTTATCGCGGTCTTGATGCTAATTCAAAAATAACTCCTTCATATTTACTTAATAGTCTACAAAATGCAAATCATTTAAAGAGAGGTATTGTCTTTTTGGGCCAGTGTTTTGCAGGTATATTTAATTATATGCCAGTAATGAAAAGCGAAAAAGATGGAAAGCAATTACCTCCAATAATTTTAATTGGAAGTACTGGGCTACGTAGTAGCCTTAGTTCCATTTATGTTGTAAAAGAGAAAACGGAGGAATATCCATACCAAATAAATATCTTTTTTTATTATTTATTTGAATGGATTAAAAAACCCGAAGATATTGATGGTGATGGTAAATGTAGTTTAATAGATGCATATAAATATGTTGGATATAATATTATTAAATTTTCTAGTTATCAAAAAATTAATAATCTTATAAAGAAAAAACAAGATGAATATAGATTCTGTAAAGAAATAAAAAAAATCAAAAATAAAAACATGTCAGATAAAGAGAAAAAAGCAATTGAAACTACGATAATAGCTTTAAAAGAAAAGCTATTATCATATGAGTATAATCAAGAACCATGGATATTAAATGCCATAGAAGCGATGAACGTATATCTATAGAACAAAGCAATTACCCATTTTCACACTTTCAAAAAACCTAGTTCGTAAACTTTTGGACGAAGCTTTTCTGTTAATTTGGCATAAGCTTCTTCAAAAGGAGCAAAACTAACACGTTTTGCATATTCACCTGTTTCATCTAATGCTTTTAATGCTTGGCGAATTTGGTACCAGCCAACATCAGCTCTGCCTAGCTTAAACCTTTCACGAATAGTATGAGGAAAGCTCATTTCAAAATACGATTTCCAAATAGCTTTTCCAGCTTCCAATACATTTAAGGCTTCCTCACTATAGCTTTTATCTTGCATATAGTTCACTAAGAAATCACTTTCAAAACGATTATTAGCCCCAACTTCTTCTTCTCGATATGGAATAAAATGATTGACTATAGACCAAGTCTTGGCATTCCATTCTAAGCCATCTGCACTTGCTGTAAGATTGCTACCAGAAAAAAGCATCCATACAAGGCAATCGTTTATAAACTCTTCGTTCAAAGGTTTATCTGGTTGCAAAAACTGATCTCTATCATTCAGCCAAGTATGTGGAATTATGCGACGAACTGTGAATACAGCTGCAGCTTGCCATAAGTTTTCCTCTGTTACGTAAAAACCATCTCCGTTTCCATAGGAAGAAGAAAAAAGGACCGTTTGTTGGCATGCATTTTGAAAATCATTTTTTCCACAGAACATGTAAGCAATAGCTCCATCCGACCATTTATCAACACGAATTTTTCCTTTTGTTGGAGTAATTGAATTGCAAAGAGGAATAACGTCCTCACGATTTCGTCTAGGTCGTTTAATCCAAACATTTAAGTATTTTGTTATAGGAATGTTATAGAAGGTTTTTTCACCTATAGGATGAGCATTTTTATCTAACACTTCGCAAGACACTTCTGTAATATTGTGTGTCGGGGGGGGGGGGGTATTCTATTCTTATTATAGACTAGCTCATTATGTGTTTGCCACACTAAAAAGCCAATGGGAAAGTTGCCCTTTATGCCATCAAAAGCTTTTGAATGCACCACAAAACCACCTAGATATTCTGCCTTCCATTTGTTTCTAAACTCTGCAAAGTTTGGTGCATTAACATATTTTAGCGTTGAAAACATAGCAAGTGTTGCATTAGGAATTTCTTTTGCAATACGTGCCACAAATTGAGTGAAAACTTCATTGCTTGCCTTCCCATAGCCTTCCATACAAGAGCCCATTTTCTTTTTTGCAACTCCTTCCTTACAACCTTTATGTTGTCCATTACCTGCTTCTGCATATGGCGGATTCATCAGTATTAAGATTTTCTTTTTTCCAAGTCTTGACTCTGCAATGGCTTTTCGTAAGCTAGCAGGTATTTTCCCTGTAAGGCTATAGTCAATCTCACCATCTTCAGTAATGTCATCATTCAAATAATCATACTGAAACCGAGAAGCTGCAACACAAGTCTTTGTGGCTTTCATCACATCAATGTCTGCCATGTCTAGCGTGCTCATATAAATATTTCGCACATTGCTATGCTTTGTTTCAAGATTACCCACACCACAACAAGGATCCCACACAATATATTCTTTTTGCCAGCCTTTTCCCAATAAGCTACTTAAAAGCTCATAAGCTTTTTCTACCACATGCAAAGGCGTGTAATATGCTCCCTTAAAACTTCTTTCATTAAGCGGAATCAAGCTATCACGACGCTCAAGCAAATAGTTGCGATATTCTTGCTTTGGTGGGCGGTCATATATTGCCCAAAACTTGCGGTAGCCTTCAATGTTGCTAAGCTCATAAAGCATACCATCCAAGCTGAACACAGGTCTTGTTCCCTTATGCAAAAGTTCTGCCGCCATGTTTTCATGAGTAGACACCGTACCATCACTCATAACATCTGCATAAAACAGAAGCACATAGTCATCATCCTTTGCATTTATAATTTCTTTACCAATAGCTTCTACCCATCTATCAAAGACAGTTTTTAGATTATCAGGTGTTATTTGTGTGCGGACGATCTCACCTGTTGCTATAGCATTTGTTATTGCCTCAATAAACTCAACTTCAGCATTTTCGATATTATAAGAAACAAAATGAGTCCCAATAAGCTGGCTAACACGATCAAGTGCATCCTGTGTTACCTCGCTGGCTCTTTTCCCCATTTAATTTTTATCTTTTTATCATTAAGTAAAGGAAACACAGTTTCTGTTTTCATCAAAGCTGCTTTTCGGCTATCAATCACACACAAAAAAGGCGGAATATATTCTCCTTTTTCAATAGCCATATTCACATAAAAAAGAAGCTGTGTAAACATTGAATATGTAGAAATCTTTCACATCTTCTTCTGTATTGCACTTTTGCAAATCTAAAAACAATGACATAATATATATCAAGATATTAAAGTGCTTCTATTTCTTCTTTCGTTAATCCTGTCATATCCATTATAAAAGAAGATTCACAATTAGCTTTTTTCATTCTACGTGCAGTGTTAAAATTTCCTTCTTTTATTCCCTCTTCTCTTTCATCTTGGATTTTAAAGAAATACGAAAGTGAATCATTACTTATAATTGTGTCATATTTAATATCTTTCACGCACATATCTAACTCCTTTGTATAACTATCTGTTGGAATTTTGTCATAGATATACTTTAAAACTGATTGTATTCTTACGCTTCTAACTTTTTCCCATTCTTTAGGCACTACAATCATTTTCAGTGTGCCATCTCCTAATACAATACTAGGATCTTGTTCGCATAAATTCTTAAAAGTGTATATTGGCAATCCTTTTCCTATTGGATCAAACATACAGATAAAAATAATTATAGTGTCAGTTGCTTCTTTGTACTTTTTTCTCTTTTTAAAAAAATCCAAATCTATTGAAGCTTGATATATTCTCATTCTTTTTGGAATTGAATCACTATTAACCACCTGCATTTCTATATTATAGTTATTCCCTTCTTCATCTCGTGCCAAAATATCCAATCTCACATTTTTAGCTTCAAGTGAAACCGCAACTGTAGCTTGTGGAATAGTTTCGATTATACTAATTTTCTTTTCTAATAACCTAAACAATAGCTCTTCACAAAGATGTTTATTACGCATCACATGATAAAAAACAAAATCATCTTGAATTGTCAGCTGTTTAATTTTCTCTTTTAGTTGCTCTATTTCTTGTGGAGAACGTTTACTAATATCCATAAGAATTCATGATAAGAAAAAATACAAATAAAATAAATAGGAATAACTCCCTTGCTTTTTTAGTGCATTATAAAAAACTTAAAAAAAGCACAGAAGCCATAATAAGCCCCTGTGCTTTTAAAACTTATAAATAGTATAAGTTATTTTGCAAACTTCTCGCCAAATTCCTTACATTTTGCAAGACCTGCATCATCTGGTTTATCATAAATAATAAGACCTTGTCCTTCAAATACGTTTGCTCCAACACCCTTTGCTCTTTCTTCCCATGTCTTCATCCATTCACCTTCTGCCCATTCATAAGAACCAAAAAGAGCAATATTTTTGCCTTTAAGGTCTCCTTCAATTGAGCTATAAAATGGTTCGAATTCATCTGGTTCAAGTTCTTCAGACCCCATAGCTGGGCATCCAAATGCAATTTTGTCATAGCTAGAAAGAGAACCCTTATCAAATTCTCCAACTGTGAATAATGAAGCATCTGCTCCACCTGCTTTTAATCCTTCAAGGATTGCCTCAGCCATAGCTTGAGTGTTGCCTGTTCCACTCCAATAAACGATAGCGATCTTTGCCATAATTTTTCCTCCTACTTTTAAGAGCTTTTAGCTCTTTTATTTTTAAGCAGCTAATAAATACCTATCATTAATGCAACAATTTCTACATTCATCATAAAGCTTAAAAGTTTCCATAGCTTTTTCTGGATTTGTATATACTTTCCAATAGCCTGAAAATAAATAATCTTGCCCTTTTTTAAGATAGTATTGCAAAACATCTTCCACAGGGTAGCCCAAAAAAAGCCCTATTTCATGAGGAAAAGAAACAACATCTTGCAATAATCTTTTAGACTTAAATTGTTGAAACTTCTTAAATAGCTTTGCTTTTAAGCTTTCAAAAGTAAAACCCTCTTCATAACCAAAAAGTACATATGCACTTCTTACATTTTCTATCTGCAAAAGCTCTTTAGCTAAGTCTTCATAAAATATTAATAAATGAACATTTTTATTTAACACATATAAAAGCTTCAAGCTAAAACCATACTTTTTTAATAGTTCTATTTCTTTTTGGCTTTTACTATATATCGCAATAGGCATAGAAAATAAACTTGCTGGTTTTTTCTTGAGTAAGCATGGAGCACAATAAAAATGTAGATAGTCCATCATGTTAAGAAGAGATAACATGTAATGTATGGAAACATAAACTATACAAAATGTCAATAGAGGGTAATTTTTAGCTTAAACATGCAAACTTTATACTTTACAATGTTATTGTTTTTTCTTCCTCAAAAATGCAAGCTTTGTTTCAGAAACAAGTATAGCAATAAAAATAAAGAAAAAGCCAATTACAGAAAAGAAAGAAAGTTTCTCATCTGCCCAAATCACTGCGAATATAATGCTAAAAATTGATTCCAAACCAAGTATAATTGCAGCTGTGGAAGATGGTGTATTGCTTTGTCCAATTGTCTGAAAAAGCAAGGCAACAGCAGTACACATAATTGCTAAATATCCAATACCTAAAATTGAACCTTTATCCAAAATAATCTTTGAATTATCTTCAAATAAAAAAGTAACAAAAATTGAAATAATAGCTGCCACAACAAATTGAGTTATCGTAATAAGAATAGGGTCTTTTCCCTTGCCAAATTTTGCTACAGAAACAATATGAGCTGCAAACAAAACCCCAGACAAAAGAGCATATAAATCACCTGAAGTTATTGCAACATTTGCAGAACTAACTAAGTCCTTATAAAACACAAAAAAAAGCCCTGTCACACATAAAATAGCTGCAGAAATATTATATATATCAGGACGTTCTTTAAGAAAAAACCAAGCCAAAAAAGGCACTATCACACAATAAGATGCAGAAATAAACCCACTTCGTCCTGGTGCTCCCCCCGCAGTGGTAACTCCAATCGTCTGACTCGAATATGCAATAAACAAGAAAATCCCTATAATCACACCATTAATTAGATATGAAAGATTATAATGTTTAAATCTAGGTGCAAAAATCAATGCTAAAACAATAGAGCCTACACTAAAACGTATTGCAAGCACCATATTGGGAGCAAAGGCTTCTTTTATCAAACTAACTACAACAAGAGAACTACCCCATACTATTGCAGTGGTCAACAACGCAAGACGTGAAAGAATTTTAACAATATTCGTATTCATAATGACTAATTTGACACAAAAGGTCAGAAGGCACTCAAAGTAAGTAAATTAAAGTTGAAAATATTGCTAACCTTACAAAGAAGGTTAGCAATGTGCTTAAAAATGACTAGCTTAATGTTGCATACATTACAGCTTTAATAGTATGCATTCTATTCTCTGCCTCATCAAAAACAACAGATTTATTAGATTCAAAAACATCGTTTGTAACTTCCATTTCTTTAAGTCCAAACTTCTTATTAATGTCTTGCCCAATTGTTGTGTGCAAATCGTGGAAAGATGGAAGACAGTGCATAAATATTGCATCTTCGCTAGCATTTTCCATTGCTTCTTTGTTCACTTGATATGGCTTTAATAACTTAATGCGTTCTTCCCAAACACTATCTGGCTCACCCATAGAAACCCAAATGTCAGTATACAAAACATTTGCTCCTTTTGTTCCTTTTTTTACATCGCTTTCAAGAGTAACAGAGCCACCTGTTTCTTTTGCAATTTCTTTAGCTTGTTTCACAAGATCATCACTTGGGAAAAGTTGTGAAGGTGAGCAAGCTGTAAAGTGCATTCCCATTTTAACACAAGCAATCATGAGAGAGTTTCCAACATTATTTCTAGCATCTCCCATATATGTAAACTTCAAACCTTTAAGGTGACCAAAATTCTCTTCTATTGTGAGAAGGTCTGCAATCATTTGTGTTGGGTGAAAGAGGTCTGTAAGCCCATTCCACACAGGAACACCAGCATATTTTGCTAATGTTTCTACAAGCTCTTGGCTAAATCCTCTATATTCAATTCCATCATACATTCTACCCAAAACACGTGCAGTGTCTTCAATAGATTCTTTTTTGCCCATTTGTGAAGAACCCGGATCAAGATATGTAACACCCATTCCAAGATCATATCCTGCAACTTCAAAAGAACAACGTGTTCTAGTTGATGTTTTTTCAAAAAGCAAAACAATGTTTTTGCCTTCTAAATATTTATGAGGAACACCAGCTCTTTTCATATTCTTGAAATTCTTTGCTAATTCAATTAAATATCGAATTTCATCAGTTGTAAAATCTAATAGCTTTAAAAAGCTCCTTCCTCTAAAATTTTTAGCACTCTTGCCACGAATTTCACCTTGCATTTTATTTGACACTCCTTAAAATATAAGTTTGAGTAAGCTTTGGTGATTTTACCAATTTATATGTAATTTTTCTAGCACCCCCTTCCATCTTGAAAGTGAAAACAATAGAATTACTCACAATGAAAACATATTTTTATTCTTGCAAAAAAAATATAAACATGTATTTACTCATAAATGAAGAATTAAAAGAAGCTATTTTGATTAATCCTTCTATGATTGTGGAATATTTTATTAAAAAATTAGAAGATGCACATATAAAACTCAAAGCCTTATGTATAATGAATCCAGAAATAGAAGAAATAAAAAAAACTGTAGCAACATGGAAAAAGATATATGATTTTTCAATTTATGAACCATCAACTGTTTTTCAGCATATTGGAAATGATATAGAAAAAGCTAGATTTAATATTTCTTCCTTTAATATAGAAGCTTTTGCTATAAAAAAGGCTAATAAAACATGTTGTATGTATAAGATTGAAAACTCTTTATTCACTAGCCAATCATTATTAAATTCAATTCTCACTTTCAATGTTTGTAAACCAAACACAGTAGAAAACAAAGTGCAAACAATACTATTCCCTCTTTCTGGCCCACCCACAACATTAAAGAATTTAAACCCCGAATTCACAAATCTGACCAAAGCTCCATCGTACATTAGCACGTGTGATAAGAGTACATTAGCTAATGTTACGATTGTACATTAGTTAATGTTATGCCTCGCCATTATCTAATGTACTGGGTAAAAGTATAATATATCTGGTCTCGTTAACGTACGTTTTCGGTATGCGAGAACGTACGTTAACGGCATGCAAACTCGCATATAATTGATGTGAAAAATGCACATTTTCTATATGCAATATCGCACATATTTGCCACACAAATATCTACATTCAGCAAAGGCAAAATTTTTGTGATCATTCCAACATAAAGTCAAGGCTATATATATAAAAATGGGAAACAAAAAGCATATTTTGAATGCTATCAAAGAGAAAAATCTAAAAATGAAATAGGAAGATGTAGCCACATTTAGTGACTACATTAAAGAAGTGATTTAATATGGTTCAATCTTAACAATGCCAAGTGTTTCAACTTGAACATCTGTAGGAATTTCTGGATAGCTTAAAACAGCTAATGATGGGAATTCTTTTTCCGTAGAAACTTTAACTAATATTCTAGCTTCTTGTTGCACCAATAAAACAGGCATATACCCATTTTGATGAAATGCCATAAATGATTTTTGCAATGAATATATCCAAGCTCGCTGTGCATCAGGTGTTATAGAAACTACAGGTCCTGTAACTAAATCTACACGTCCTTCTATCAGCTTTTGTATGATTTCGTTATCAACCTTCATCACGTGAAGCACTTTGTTTTCATCTGCATATTGCAACGCAATTTGCCTTCCCAAAGTTTGCCTTACATTTTCAACTGTGATGCTCACATTCTTAGCAATAGGATAGATATCTGAGATTGTTTCTAAAATAGCTGAAGTATTTCTAATAGATACTTGCTCTTTGAGTAATTCTTGCATAATCTTTTGGATAACACCCAAGTTGCTAACACGCAAAACTTCGTCAACCACAACAGCATCTTTCTTCTTAACAGAATCTAAAATATCTTGCACCATCTGCCTTGTTAAAATTGTGTGTGCGTATTGTTTTATTACCTGTGTCAGGTGCGTTGCTATAATAGAAGAAGGGTCAACAACCGTGTAGCCAAGCATTTCTGCTTTTGCTCTGTTTTCTTCTGCAATCCAAATGGCAGGAAGCCCGAAGGTTGGGTCTTTTGTTCTAATTCCCGGTATTTCTTCTTGCACATTACCCGGGTTTATTCCCAAATACGAACCTACCAATATACTTCCTCTTGCAACTTCTACACCTTGAATCTTAAAACAATATTCATCAGGGTTTAAGCTCATGTTGTCCATTATGCGAATATTAGGTGCCACAAGACCTAAATCTAGTGCAATTTCTTTTCTAATAGCACTAATACGCTTTAATAAATCTGCTCCTTTTTTATCTGAAACAAGCGGAACTAATGTGTAGCCAATTTCCAAAGAAAGATGATCAAGTGGGATAATTGGTTCTGTTGTTTCTTTTGCTCCAGTTCCACCACCAACCGCAGCAGATTGTGTTTCTGAAGCGACACCATCTTTTGTAGTTGATGTTTGGTTAATAGCTGCTTTCCTAACTCTAAGACCAAATAGCACCACAATAATTGCAATCACTAATAATATAATTGTAGGGAAGCCCGGTAAAATAGCCATAACTAATAATGTTGCAGCAGTAATAAAGAATATGTTTGCAGATTGAGTAAATTGCTTTTTTATGTCATTAGCAAATGATCCTACAGCAACGAATCTAGTTACAGAAAGACCTGTTGCAATAGAAACCAAAAGGGAAGGAATTTGAGATAAGAGTCCGTCACCTATGGTAAAGCGCGTGTAAGCTCTTAAAGCTTGGGCAAAAGGCTCGTTATTAATTCCAGAACCAATAATCAAACCTGCTACTATGTTTATAATTGTTATGAAAATACCTATTTTTACGTTACCAGAAACAAACTTAGTTGCACCATCCATAGCTCCATAAAAGTTAGTAGAACGCTCCAATGCCATCTTTTTTGCTTTTCCTTCTTCTTCAGTGATTGCACCAGAGTTCATATCTGCATCTATTCCCATACTCTTTGTATTATTAAATTCCATAGCGTATCTAGCTGCAACTTCAGAAATACGGGATGCACCTTTTGTAATGACAAAAGCTTGCACTGCAATTAAAACAATAAAAATAACAAGGCCAATAACCAAGCTAGAAGTTGAAGCATCATTAGAGCCAATAACAAAAGATGCAAAAGCATTAATCATCTTGCCATTAAATCTTATACCATCATGCAATATTAATTTTGTAGAAGAAACATTTATCCCTAAGCCAAACACAGTAACAATCAATAGCATAGAAGGAAAAACTGTAAATTGAGTTGGGTCTTCTTCAAATAGAATAACCAACAAAATCATTATGCTAAACATCAAGTTAAGCACCATTAATGTGTCAAGAAGAAACGCAGGCATCGGAGGCAATAATAATAGGAAAACTGAAAATATTGCCACAGCAGCTAAATATACATTAGATAGATTTGTTATAAGTTTTTCTTTAAATAACCCCACCTGTCATCTCCTTCATTTTTTGTTCGTCCATGCTATAAACTTTAGAAAGAA
>JBQNBK010000055.1:0-11231 GCA_052169975.1 Treponema sp. | reverse complement strand
ACCATAATTTTTCCTTCAATCAAACAAGCCACATCATTTCTCTGTGTTGTATAAAGACTATTTTCAATATTGATATATTCAATATTAGTTTTTTCAGATAAATTGGTGTGGTTTAAAGAATTATACACATCTATCATATTAATATTACAATTCTTTAATAAATCTACAAGCACAGAATCCTTATATTGACGCTTTGGTTTTTCAACTTCCATAAGCTTATTATAACAAAAAATAAAATAGAATACAAATATTAAAATTGAGGAAAATTATCTCAACATTCCAATTTATATTTCACCAAATTCCCACTACAAAATCATAATAAACTGTGTTATTATTGGCATTCTTATGAATACGTACGAAAAAGACATAACAACTTGCCTTGATAACGTAAATGTATGTTCCATTAAAGGTAAGCCACAAAAGGTTGTTGCATTGCATTATGATTCTCGAAAAGTAGTTCCTAATTCTGCATTTTTTGCTCTTGATGGCATACACACAGATGGAAAAACTTTTATAAACGATGCCATAAAAAAAGGTGCTAAAGTCATAATTTACGAAGGGGAGCTTACACAGTTTCAAAATGATGTTTTATATATTAGTGTTAAAAATATAAGAGATGCTATGGCACATATTTCTTCTTCTTTTTATGATGAGCCTTCTTCATCTCTTTGTGTTATTGGTGTAACAGGTACAGAAGGAAAAAGTAGCACAACTTCTTTTATTTTCCAATTACTAAAATTATGCAAACAAAAAGCAGGTTTTGTTTCTACTGTTAGTTATTCTTATGGAGATGAAACTAAGCCAAACCCAGAACACCAAACAACGCCTGAATCAACTCAAGTGCAAGAACACTTAGCAAAAATGAAAGATAAAGGAGTCTTTTACGCAGTTTTAGAATCTTCATCTCATGGGCTTTCAGAAAAAACTGCCAGGCTTAAAGGTGTTTTATTTGATGTAGGTGTGTGCCTTAACATTACCCAAGAACATTTAGAGTTTCATAAAACTATAGAGTGTTATAGAAGTGACAAAGCAAATCTTTTTAGAATGATTGGAGAAGAAAAGATTCATCAAAAATCTTCTATTAATATAGCTTCTTTTGCAGTGATTAATGAAGATGATAAGCATTCTTCATACTTAAAAACAATTATAAAAACTCCTGTTTATTCTTTCACTCATAATAAAGAAAAGTTTGAAAATACCAAAGAAGGCAATGTGTTTTTAATTGAAGATGTTAAAGAAGCAGAGTTTTTAAGCTTTTCGCTTTTGTATTTTAAAAATGGAATGTTTAAAAAGCTAAATATTAAAACAAAGCTTCACGGCTCATACAATGCTGATAACATTACAGCATCTATAATAGTAGCTTTTCATCTTTTAAATATAAGCCTTGAAGAATTATCTTCTCTTATTGAAAAAATAGATCCTATTACAGGAAGAATGTTTTCTATAAATGAAGGGCAAGATTTTGAAGTAATTATTGACTATGCACACACACCTTCTTCATTTAATGCTATTTTTCCTACAATAAAAGAACGTATTAAAAAAAGAGGTGGAAAAGTTATAAGTCTTTTTGGCTCAGGTGGCGAGCGAGATATCCAAAAAAGAGAAGAACAAGGACGTATTGCCGACCTATATTCTGATATTATCATTTTAGCAGACGAAGACCCTAGAGGAGAAGATTCAACTGAACTTTTAGAAATGATTGCAAAAGGAATCAACAATAAAAAAAGAGGTGAATCTCTTTTTATCATTCCTAAAAGAGAAAAGGCAATTGAAAAGGCTTTTTCCATTGCAAACAAAGGTGATGTTGTGCTTCTTCTTGGCAAAGGGCACGAGAATTCCATCATATTCAAAGATAGAGTGCAGCCATACAATGAAGAAGGCACTGCTCGCTCAATTCTTAAAAACATCATTTCAGCAGATTCTAGTAAAACTAAATCGTACATTAGTTAATGTTATAGTTGTACATTAGCTAGTGTTACGATTGTACATTAGGTAATGTTATGGCACACCATTAGCTAATGTACTACCTAAAAGTATCATATATCTGGTCTCGTTAACGTACGTTTTAGCATAGTGAAACCGTACGTTAACGGCATGCAAACCCGCATATAATCGAGGCTAAAACTCCATTGTTTTTAATATAAAAACTATAGTAATTTTAGAAACCATATTGATTATATATAGAAGAAAAATAACATAAGAATTTTTATTGAAAAATGTTTGAAATGGTTGTATAATGTTGAACTGTAAAATAGTTTTTACGATCTTTATCTTCAATAAACAATCACGAGGCTTTTTCTATGAATGTAAAGACTAAAAAACGCTTTTCTTTACGATATAAATTTCTTATCATTTTTGGTGCCTTAGTGCTTTTTGCTACAGCTACTGAAAATGTTCTTGCAATAAAAAATCTAAAAGAGCTATTTTAGGCGAAGTTGAAAGTCATTTAATTGACAAGGCAGAAGACACTGCATACATTATTAATGGAAGAATATCTTCACTTTTTCAATTTCTTGAAGGTATTTCTCGTCTTTCTTTTTTATGAGACAAAGATGTTTCAAATATAGAAAAAGCAAGATATCTTAAAAGAGAAACCCAATTTAATAAAACATTAAAAAAGCTATATTCAGTTGAAAAATCTGGCATTCATTATTTTGAAGATGGAAGAAAAGTTTCATATGCAAATGATGAATGGTTTCTAAAAAGCAAAAGTGGAGCTTCTTATATAACAGAGCCTTTTTATGATGAAAATAATTCATTTGTTATGCGTCTTTCTGTTCCAATATATGATGATATGAAGTCTATCATTGGAGTATTATATGCTGATATTGATGGTTGCTGGCTAGCTTATAATATAAAAGATATTCTTATAGGAGAAACGGGATATTGCTATATATTGGATAAAAAAGGCATAACAATAGCAGATGAAGATCTTCAGTGTGTAAAAGAGTTTGAAAATACTATAGAAAGTGCAAAAACAGATCCAGATTTAGCATCGCAAGCAGAGTTAGAAAAACTTGCATTAGCTTCTTCTACTAAGTCAGTTGTTAGGTGGAATTCAAAAGAAATAAGTTATCTTTCTTCGTTTTCAAAGTTAAAGTTTAATAATTGGGTTGTAGTCATTCAAGCTCCTGTTGAAGAGTTTTTGAATGCTATTTCGTTATTACGAATCACAATGATTGCAATAGGTTCTGCTATTGTTTTGGTTTCACTCTTTGTTATTTATATTCTGGCAATCAAGATATTAGGACCTATGCAAAATGTAGTTTCGGCTCTTAAAAGCATAGCAACAGAAGGTGAAGGTGATTTAACTTATAAACTACCAATTAACGGAAGCAAAGAAGTTGCAAATTTAGCTTCATACTTTAATAAGACAATAAAAAAGATAGCATCTAGTATTAAAAACATAAGAGATAGTGTTGCTTCAATGGATAAAGTGGCTTTGGAGCTTACCACTAATATGACACAGACATCTTCTAGTGTGCATGAAATTAGTTCTAGCATTACAAGTTTAAAGCAACAAACATTAAATCAAGCTAGTAGGTTAAAAGACACAACACACACTATTAAAGGAATTATAAAGACAATCGAAGGCTTAAACACTAGTATTGAAAGCCAAGCTGCAACTGTTATGATGTCTTCTTTTTCTATGGACAAAATGGTTTCGGATATCACTAATATTACAGAAATGCTAGCAGGAAGTAATACTTTAATTCAAGAATTATCTATTGCAACAGCTGATGGTAAAAAAACATTAGGCACTTCAAATACCACAACAAAAAAAATATTGGAAGAATCGGGAGCTTTAATGGAAGCTTCAGATGTAATTCAGCATATAGCCAGCCAAACTAGCCTTCTGGCCATGAATGCGGCAATTGAAGCAGCTCATGCAGGAGAGGCAGGAAAAGGCTTTGCGGTTGTAGCTGATGAGATAAGGCAATTGGCAGAAGATTCCAGCATGCAAGGTAAAACAATAACTTCAACATTAAAGCTAGTTTCAAATGAAATTGAAGGCTTATTTGCATCGAGCCAGATTGTGGAAACTAAGTTTAATTCAATTTTTACTTTAGCAGAAAATGTTAAGGAAATAAGTGATAAGCTAACGAAAGCTATGAAAGATCAAGAAGCTGGAAGTAAGGAAGTTATGGAAGCTTTTAAGAATATAAACACAGTTACTACTGAAGTGCAATTGCATTCGGGGCAAATGTTTCAATCTAGTGAAGAAATTGCAAAAGAAATAGAAAAACTAAAAAATGTCAGTCAAATAATTACAGATAGCATGAATGAGATGGATTCAGGAGCCGTGCAAATTACTAAGGCTGTGGAAGAAGTTGCTAATTTAACTGAAAGAAATAAAGATAGCATTGAACTTTTAGTTGTTGAAGTGAAAAAATTTAAGATATAATTTTCTTATAATCTATAACACCCCCCTTTATGTAAATATTTCTTTTTTTCTATTGACAAGATGACTATTTTAGTATTACAGTTTTGCATCTTATACAACAGTTATTTTTGTGAAATGAGCTTTGGAGGTTAAGCATGTTTGTGGGAGAGCTACTTTACTTGTCGAATGATAAAGAAAAAGACTATGAAGAAATGCTCGTTAGGTTAGGTCTTTTTGAAGACTCTGATGACGATGATTATTATGATAATGACGACGATGATGATGATTGGGACGATGACGACGACGAAGACTGGGATGATGACGATGATGATTGGGACGACGATGACGAAGACTGGGATGATGACGATGATTGGGACGATGATGATGACTATGACGACGATTACGATGATGATGACGACTACGAAGACGATGATTATGATGAATAGTGAAAGCTTTTTTAGTTAAAGATATATAAAGGAGAAGAGATAACTCTTCTCCTTTTTTTATTTTAAAGAATGTTTTTAGTTATTAACTGCAACATTTTCTTCGTAAGCTTGAACACCTTCTATAAATATATAAGCATTCTTTATAGAAGGAAAGTTTAAGAATAAGCTCTTTTTGAAAAGATTATAAAAGTCTTCAAATGCAACACCCTTTGGCATGTGCAATAAAGAATCTCTAGGAAGGTCAAGATATAAAACACCATTTTTAGTAAATAGTGTTTTATATTTCATTCCATGTGGAAAAAAAGAACATAGCTGATGGTTTGCAGGTCCTAATAAAAACTCTTCCACAAAGCAGTTTAGGCTTTCTTTATCTGGGTCTAAAACAATATATCTATTTTCAAGCTGCACTTCACCTGTTATCTTATGCTTAAAAAACATGAGATAGCGTTCATACTTTTTTTCATGAAATTGCAAAAAAACAGCAATACTTAAAATAGAAATAACACATAAAAAAAGAAAAGCCTTAAACCACTTCATAATTCACCTAGTTTGTTTCATTTTTAAAGCTAGTGAAGTTCTTTTTTTCACCAGCTGCTGTATCTTTTAGATTAGTTTTATCCAAAAGATGTATTGAACTACTTTCATCTTGTACTAAAATGCCTTGCTCTGTAATAGAAATAGGAGAATATGGCATAACAGCTATAGGAGATAATGATTGTCTTTCAAGCTCTGCATTAAACTTTCCAAGATAATATTTACCACTACTGCTTACTATAGCATAATAATAATCTCCATCTTGAGCTAACATACTTTCTTCTGCAATTACATCGCTACTTTGTTTAACTACTTCAAGACTTCTTGCATTAATTAAGACAAGAGAAACAATACCATTACCAGAAGATGAACCAGCTATTGCAAGTAGGTTTTCCCCAACTTCGTAAACATGCCTACCTCGTATTGTGTCTAGTGAAGAAGTTTTAATCTGTCTTGCATTTCTTAAATCCAACATAACAATACTAGAAGAAAGTGTTTCTTGATCCACAACTTTTAGAGCATAAGCACGAACTGCAGAAGCAATTAAAGCATCTGTTTCTGCTTTCTTTTCTGCTTTCTTATCCTCTATAATTTTTTGAGTGTCGGCAGCAATGTCTTTTCTGTCACTTTGAGCATCTTCCATCTTATCTTCTGCCATTTTTTCTTCGTTTGTGGCATCTTCTGTTAAGCTATCAACTTCATCTTGTTTATTTTTAGCTTCAGCCTCTTGTCTATCTTTTTCTTCTTTTGCTCTATCACGTTCTGCTTTAGCATTCTCTGCTTCTTTATTTGCTTGGTCTGCTTTCTTTTGCTTATCGTCCTTGTCACTTGCATTATTCTTTTTTGCATCTTCTGCATCTTTTTGAGCTTTTTGTGCAGCCTTTTCTTTATCTTGCAATTGTTTTTCTTTATCTTTTAAGTTTTTATTTGCATCATTTGCTTTTTGTTGAGCATCTTTAGCTTCTTTTTCTTTTTCTAAAGCTTGCTTTCTTGCTTCTTCTGCACGTCTTCTAGCTTCATCACTTTCTTTTTCTTTAAGGTCAACCATATCTTTTCTAGCTTCAATGTCTTTATCATCTTGCTCTTTCATCTTATCAACTACAGCTTTGTCAGAGATTACACCAGTATCTACAGTGCTGATAGTGCCAGAATATTTTTGGTCAGTTAATGGAATAACAATCTGTGTTTTGCCAGGCCATTCAGTATAATTAGTTGCCAAACCAACCTTGTCGCTAGAAAGGTTTTTAAGCACAACATTCTTATATTTTTTAGAAAAAGCTTGCATGTTTCCGCGATATACAGCATTATATATTGTGATAAAGTGAGCTAGGGTTTTTGCATCTTGGCGTGAATAGCCATAGCTACTAGAAAGGTATCCTTCGATGATTAACCTCAAGTTATCAATGTGGTCTACATTTACTTGGGAGCCTAAAATGATTATATCAGCATCCAATCCTTCTTTAATGGATGCATCCACAGCATGAATAATTAGATACCTATTACTAGCACCTGCTTGCCCATAAGTGGAAGCTCCACTTAGATCAGCTCCTATTCTCCTAATTGCTTCAACAGAATCTATTTCATCATGTCGTCCGTTATAATTGATAAAGTCAATTGTAGTATTTCCTCCATCTCTTATTTCTTTTTCATCCACATCTATTGCAAAAAGAGATGGAATAGTTAACAATATAAAAGTCAAAAATATAGTACACTTTTTCATAAAGTTTCCCCCCTATTGTGTATTATAGCATTTAACTATTGATTAAAGCTAGCTAACATGCTATGACTCACAACATCAATAGTTTTTAGATATTTTATAATTTCCTCTGTGCAAAGAAAGAAGTTAAAAAAATAATCACTATTTTCCTATATCTTTTATTTTTTCTCTCACATACTCTCTAATAACGGCGGGATAAGCGGTGTTCATTATAGCAAATACACTCTTTACAGCTCTTTTTGCAGTTACTTCATCTCCAAACTTTGCCAAAGCAAAAAAAGCATCTGCCACACCTTTTACAACTTCTTCATTTGAAGCGGAAAACCTATTTAATATAAAATTGATTCCTTCTATTGTTCTTCCGTCAGGGTCATAAGCTAAAGCACTTAAACCTTTAAGAATACCTAAAGCAAGTTCTGCATCCATTGTTATATTTATTTGAGAAAGAAGTACATCTCTATATTGATATAAGCCTAATTGCCCTAATAATGCAGCAGCCCTTCCTCTTTCAAAAGAAGAAAACTCATGTGGAAAATAACTACCCTTTGCATCATTTTGAATAATTCCTGTAAGCATTTGAGCATAAAAACCTTCTCTTACCCCAACATCACCATTATTTATATCATCTTGAATATTGTTAAAAAAATCAAAGGTTGAAAACCCTAATAGGTATAGCATAGAAGCCCTATCAGAAAACACTTCTTTTTCATTTTTTATTGTTTTATCGCTCATATAAAACTTAGAATGGTCAATTCTTTTTTCGTTTTGTCTTAATAGTTTTGTTTCCACACGATAAGCATTTAATATTTCTTTTTTTATACCAATTAAAAGACCGTTTTCTGTTATAATTGGCATAAAATCATTTTCTGGAATATTTCGCTTCCATCTTACTTTTCCCTTATCTGTTAATGTTGCTCCAAAGCCCTTATCTACTATGTTAAATTCATTTCCATTAACACTGCATTTGGCCCCTATTCCAAAGCTTACACCTAAGTTTTCTTGCCAAGAAACACTACCATCATTAAGATTTTTTAATACGACATCTCCATTAGAAAAAACACATAATAGTTTTCCATTTTTATAACAAAAACTTCTACAAAGACTTTTCTCATTTGTTTGCCACAAAAGCTTAGAAGGAGAAGCAATTTGATAATATGAAATGGAAGAGTCATCGCAAGAGATTACATAGCCTTTAGGAGCTGTGTGAATTACATTTATATTTTTCTTTAATGATAATTGTTCCAGTACTTTCCCAAACATAGAAAGACGTAAAAAACTTTCATCTTTTAGTATTAAAATAACGTTTTTTTGGTCAACTTCTACAGGAGCTTTAATAGGTGTTTCTGGCAATTCTAAAACCCATTTAAGTTTTCCTTGCCTAGTTAGGCATAAAAGCTTTTTTTTGAATGTTACAAGTAGATAACCATCATTTGAAACATAAAGAGGAAAAAGTAATTCTTCTTCACATTTATAGTTCCAAATTGGCATTCCTTGTGAAGAATAAGCTTCTATATTATTGCCTTGTGTTACTAAATAGACCACCCCATCATTGGAAGTTGAAATAAAGCTAGTAGGATAGTTTGTTGTGTTGCGTCTCCACAAAAATGTGCCCTTTGTTGTGATGCAATTTAGTGCCCTATCAGCCCCTGCTGTGTATATTCTTCCATTAGAAAAAACAGGTGTTGTGATATTTTTTCCTGCAAAAACTAATGTCCAAAAAGCTTCCATTTCTTGTGCAAAAATAAAAGATGAAAGAAACAAAAACAGTAGTATAAATCTATTTTTCATAAAGTAAAAATTCCTAAACTTTCTATGTGGTGAGTTTGTGGGTAAAAATCTAGTAAATAATATTTTTCCAATTTATATCCACCTTGAATTAAAACAAAAGCGTCACGAGAAAAAGTTACAGGGTCGCAAGAAACATAAAAAAGCTTTTTAATATTTTTTTTGCAAAACACACTAAGAGTATTTTTATCTATTCCTGTACGAGGGGGGTCAACTATTGCTACATCATAACAGAGTTTTGAAGCTTCAAGAGACTTCCAGTTCTCTGAAGAAATTGCATGAAAAAATATTTTATCATTTTTATTTTTATTTAATTCAAAATTCTTTTTTGCCATATCAAGAGAATGTTTATTGTGTTCCACTAAATGCACTTCCTTAAACCTATTAGCAAAAAAAATAGAAAAAGTTCCAACACCTGAATAAAAATCTAATAAAGTATTTCCTTCTATTATATGAGTATCTAATATTGATATTAGTTTTTCTAGCATTCCAAGATTAGATTGAAAAAAAACTTTTGAAGAAAATAAAAACTGTTTATTCAATAGGTTTAATGAAACATTTTCTTCTTTTAAGTCAGTAAAAATATTTCCATTACAAGAAAAAACATGAAGCCTGGTTCCTTCTTTTACATCGTCAAAAATAGGAGATGCTTTAAGCCATTCCCTTATCTTTTCACATGCTACAGGACAATCAGTTATAGGAATGAAAGTAGAACTTTTTTGCCCTAAAAGCGATAAGTTTTTTTTATGTATATGGAACTGAAATCTAACTCTATATTCCCAATCTTTATCAAAAACTATTTCTATAGGAGAATCAAGGTGAAACTTAAAAAACGTATCTTTAACACTTTCTAATCTTAATTGACGTTGCACTTCATCTTTTGCCATCTGCATATTGCAACCACCACAGAAGTAAAAGTATTTACAACGTGGAATAATCCTATCAGGAGATGCTTGCAACACTTCCACAATCTTGGCATTGATATAGTTTTTTTTCTCATTTACAACTTCAATTTTTAGCCTTTCATTAGGAAGTGAAAAAGGCACAAAAGTTACTTTTCCATTTAGATAACCAAGAGAAGCACCAGAAAAAACATACTTTGTAGTTTCAAGAATATGAGTCATAAAGATATTCTCACCCTATTTTTTTAAGCACAAATAAATATTCTTTAACATGTATATCTCTTCCTTTCAAATTACGACTTTCTCTAAAAACGTTATAATGTATTTCAACTCTTTTTAACTTGCCATATTTTTTAAGCATGTTTTCCATTTCATCAAAACTAATAAAACCTTCTGAATTATAAGATACAATAATGTATTTTGAATTAAGAGAAGCAACAATTTTTTCTATAGAAGAGTAAGCTAATGCTTTTTTATTAAATGAAGAGCGATTCCAATCTTGTGTAATACCTGAAACCTTACTAATAGGTACATCAAGCTTATTTTTAATTATCAAATTAAGCATAAAGTAATTTGAACCATATGGGTGTTGGTTATATGGTGGGTCAAGGTATGCAATATCTATATGTTTAAGTTCTTCACTTAAAATAACTGCATCTTTTTGCCATATTCTCACATCAGAATCAAAATTGCTAAAAATAGGTTCTTTTAACTCCACTTTGCCATAAATGCGGGATAAGGCATCAGCTTTGGCTCCTCCAAAAGAACCCACTCCTGTATGCTTATTTTTATAAAATCCTTTAAATACTCCACCGGTATTTACATGAATAGAACTTTCCACAATTAAAGGAGCTAAAAAAAACTTCTTTAAGTTTTCTTCTTTCACAATCTCATCAATCAAAGCCCTATAAGTATCAATTAAAAGAGCATTCTCATGAGTATAAAAAACTCTTTCTCCTTTTTGAATTGCTTCATCGTTTTGAGCTGCATAGTGTTTTGCTATTATGCCTTCTATCTTTTTATTTTGACATTGATTTTCAATATATAATCGGTAATCATCACAGAGAACTTTGGGATAGTCTTTTTTGTTAGTTAGATAGCATTCATTAAGCAAGCTAGAATAATTTTCAAGATCGTTTACTATTAATGTATGGCTATGTTTTTTAAGCATACGAGAAACAATTCCTGAGCCAGAAAATAAATCAGCACAACATAAAAGATCTTTACCTATTTCAGCTTTTATTATTTCAACTTCTCTTTCTATATTGTTAATTAAAGCCCTTTTATTTCCTAAATATGTAATAATTTGTGCTTTTAAGAATTCTGGATTTTCACTTTGCATCTATCTTGCTTATTTCGGAAAATTTTAGTTTTTGTATTAATGAAGTGAATATTTTAATCTTTTTCTATAATCTTAATTTCTTCTTCGGTTAAACCATAGAGCTCGTATACAATAGTATTTA
>JBQNBK010000054.1:0-11269 GCA_052169975.1 Treponema sp. | reverse complement strand
TGTCGATCGCCTATATCGCAAAGCACCTTTTAAAGACGATGCCGAAAGGGTGAGCATTTTGTTTAAGATGTATAAGGAGGTAAAAGAAAATGAGAAAACATAAGGAAAGTTATACCTAATAGACAATTAGATAAGTTTTATATACTATATTGCAATGTACAATCCTCAATATATTAGAAATTTTTGTATTGTTGCCCATATAGATCATGGAAAATCTACAATTTCAGATCGTCTAATAGAAAAAGCTAAAATTATAGATATTCGAAAGATGAGAGCTCAAATGACAGATGATATGGATATAGAGCGAGAGCGTGGTATCACAATAGAAAGCCATGCAGTTCGTCTTCCATACAAAGCAGAAGACGGAAACGAATACATCTTAAACTTTGTTGACACACCGGGACATGTGGATTTTTCTTATGAGGTTTCGCGTTCAATAGCTTCTTGCGAAGGAGCAATACTTGTAATTGATGCAAGCCAAGGTGTGGAATCTCAAACTCTTTCAAATATGTATCTAGCTTTGGAACATGATCTTGAAATATTACCAGTTATAAACAAAATTGACCTTCCCGCAAGTGATGTGGAAGCTTGCAAAAAGCAAATTGATAAAGATTTAGGTTTAGATTCCACTGTAGCTGTTCCTGTTTCAGCAAAGACAGGGCAAAATATAGACTTACTTTTTGAAGCTATTATAAAAAACTTTAGGGCTCCTTTAGGTTCTCTTAATAATCCATTACAAGCCTTAATTTTTGATTGCAATTATGATGCTTATAGAGGTGTTATAGTTCAAGTAAGAGTATTTGAAGGTGAAATAAAAGAAGGGGCAACAATCCGCTTTATGAATAGTAATTCTGAATATAAGGTGGAAGAAGTTGGATATTTAATGCTTGACCTAGTGAAAACTAATTCGCTAAAGGCAGGTGAGGTAGGCTATATAATTGCAGGAATAAAGACAATCTCTGACGTAAGAGTTGGAGATACAATTACAGATATAGCATCTCCTTGCAAAGAACCATTGGCTGGTTTTAAGATGGTTAAGCCTGTGGTTTTCTCTTCTGTATACCCTACAGACACAAACGACTATGAAGCATTGCGAGATGCTTTTGAAAAATTAAAGCTAAATGATGCAAGCCTAACATGGGAAAAAGATTCATCTATAGCATTAGGTCATGGTTTTAGATGTGGCTTTTTAGGGCTGTTGCATTTGGAAATTGTGCAAGAACGTCTTGAACGGGAATTTGACCAATCAGTTATTTTTACGGCTCCTTCAGTTATGTATTCTATCACGTTAAGAAATGGTACAGAATTTATGTGTGATAATCCTGCAAACTATCCCGAAGATGGAAGCATTCAAGAAGTTAGAGAGCCTTACATAAAAGCTACAATCATTACTCCTACAACATATCTTGGAAATATTATATCTCTTTGCATTGAAAAACGTGGGGTTCAAACCAATATGAACTATCTAGATGAAAAGCGTGTAGAAGTAACTTATGAAATGCCATTATCTGAAGTTTTGTTTGAATTTTATGATAGATTAAAGAGTATTAGTCGAGGTTTTGCATCTTTTGACTATGATGTAATAGATATGCGACCAACTGACATAGTGAAAGTGGATATTTTGCTTAATGGAAAGCCAGTTGATGCTTTGGCTCAGTTACTTTATCGCCCTTCAAGCTATGATCGCTCACGTGTAGTATGCGAAAAACTAAAAGATGAAATACCACGTCAACTCTTTAAGATTCCTATTCAAGCAGCCATAGGAAGCCAAGTAATTGCAAGAGAAACAATTTCTGCATTGAGAAAAGATGTTTTAGCAAAATGCTATGGTGGAGACATTACAAGAAAGCGAAAACTTCTTGAAAAGCAAAAAGAAGGTAAAAAGCGAATGAAGATGGTAGGAGATGTAGAAATTCCTCAATCAGCATTTTTAGCAGTATTAAAACATAAAGAATAACACTTCATTTTTAAGTAGGTACTTTTATATGAAAGAAAATATTGAAATATTTGAAACACTTCATAAAGATGCCGGTTCTTCTAGTCGTGTTGGCATTTTGAACTTACCACACGGAAGGGTAAGAACACCTGCTTTTATGCCTGTTGGCACTTTGGCAACTGTTAAGGCAATGACTAAAGAGATGTTGGAAGAGCTTGGTTTTGATATTATTTTAGCTAATACTTATCATCTTAATTTAAGGCCTGGTATTGAAGTAATTAAAAATGCAGGTGGGCTTCATGGCTTTACAGGTTGGAGGGGAAACTTTTTAACAGACTCTGGTGGTTTTCAAGTATTTTCTCTTTCACGTCTTAGAAAAATTACTGAAGAAGGAATAAAGTTTCAAAGCCATATAGATGGCTCATACCATCTTTTTACGCCTGAAAGTGTAGTAAACCTTCAAACAGGCTTTAATAGTGATATCCAAATGCAACTTGATGTCTTATCTCCTTATGGTTCTACAAAAAAAGAAACAACAGAGCATCTTGAAATTACTATAAACTATATGAAACGTGCTTTTGCTGCTTGGCGTGGTACTGACTCTTCTTATAATGGGTCTCTTTTTCCAATTATGCAAGGTGGCTTTTATAAAGATTTAAGAGAAAAAAGTCTTGAAGCTATTTTAGAGCATTCGCCACGTGGCATTGCTATAGGAGGTCTTTCTGTTGGGGAGCCTGAAGAAGTTTATAATGAGTTTTTATCTTTTTCTTCTTCTATTATTCCAAAGGAAAAACCTATATATGTAATGGGAATAGGCACACCTCAATATATTTTAGAAGCTGTTAAAAATGGTGTTGACCTTTTTGATTGTGTTTTACCTTCCAGAAATGCAAGAAATGGAAACTTATTTACTTTTAATGGTCCTATCTCCATAAAACAAAAGCAATATGAATTTGATAATAATCCTATAGATTTACGTTGTAATTGTGCTGTGTGTAGAAGATATAGCAAGGCTTATTTACGTCATCTTTTTAAGGCTAAAGAGATATTGTATTCAATACTTGCAACACATCATAACTTAGCATTTTTAAGTAATCTTATGTTTAAGATTAGGGACGCCATACAAAAAGATAAGTTTATTAATTTTTATAACACTTTCTTAAAAATTTATAATAGCAACCAATTAGAAAATTAAATAACTATGCTAAAAGAATGTTTTATCTTATTCTGTGCTTTTTTTAAGGTTGGTGCTTTCACTTTTGGTGGAGGCATTGCAATGTTACCAATGTTAAAAAAATATTTAGTTGAAGACCTTCATTACATAACAGAAGAAGAAATGCTTGATTACTTTGCTATTAGCCAATGCACTCCCGGTGTTATCGCAGTGAATGTGGCAACCTTTGTGGGATATAAAAGAGCTGGTGTTTTAGGTGCTGCAACTGCAACACTTGGAGTGATTTTTCCTTCTTTTATAGTGATTATCATTCTAGCTCATTTTATTTCTCTTTCTTCGGGAGTTGTGTGGTTTCAAAAAGCTGTGAAGGGAGTAAATATTGCTGTTGCCACTCTTTTAGCACGTGCATTTTTTTCTATAAGCAAAAAGACAATTATTGATGTTAAAACATTCTTTATCTTTTTAATTGCCTTTGTTGCTATTGCGTTTTTTAGTGTTTCAGGTTTTTATGTGATTATTGCAAGTGGAATACTAGGATATGTAATTAGCACAATAAAAGAAAAAAGAAAAAAATAATCAGATATTTAGCTTTTATAGCTTACTTATCACAATAAAGCTTAACAATTTTATTATTTTCCTACACAAAAGCTTGAAAATATTGCATCTAAGATATCATCACTTCTTACTTCGCCTGTAATCTCTGCTAAAGCATTTAATGCTTCCTGCAAATGTTGCACAATAATATCAAGATAGTTTTTATTTTTTTTAATAAAATTTAAGTGTTCCATAGTTTCTATCAATAAGTCTTTTTGTCTTTCTGAGGTTATAGCAGCACTTTCTGCTTCTTCAATATCTTGTTGGCATAATTTGTTATATGCTTTTTCAATTAACTCTTCTATACCTACATGAGTTTTACTACTTACATTGATTACATCATTTATTTTTAATTCTTTTAATGTTTGATAATTTTCAGATGATGGAATTACAATATCGACTTTTGTCAAAAGAACAATACAAGGCTTTTTTAATGAAGATAAAAAATTAATGTCTTCAAGTTTTATATTTCCTTCAATTAAATATAAGATTAATGCTGCTTCTTCTATTATTTTAAAAGAACGCTCCATGCCTATTTTTTCAATTGTGTCTTTTGTGTGTCTAATTCCTGCGGTGTCATATAGGGTTATTGGTATTCCTTTAAAGTTTAAATTGCTATCAATATAGTCTCTTGTTGTTCCTTCAACATCAGATACTATGGAACGCTCTTCATTTAAAAGCACATTAAAAAGTGATGATTTTCCTGCATTAGCTCTACCTGCAATTACAACTTTTGCCCCTTCAATGAAAAGTTTATCAACATTCCATCTTCCCAATAAGTCTTCAATTTGTTTTATAATTTCATTTAATCTTTCAAAAAAAGCCCTTTCATCAAATTCTACTTCATCTTCAGGATATTCAAGAACCACATCTATCATTGCAAGAATGGATAGTAAATTATTTTTAATTTTATCAATTGTGCAAAATAAATTGTTGGAAAGGCTATTTAACGCTAGTCTTGCTTCATGCTCTGTCTTACTAGATGTTAGTTGTTTTATAGCTTCTGCTTGAGTTAGATTGATTTTGCCATTTAGAAAAGCTCTAAAAGAAAATTCACCTTTTTCTGCTTGTCTAAAGCCTGCTTTAAGCAAAAGATTAAATATAGAAAGAGTTACGTACGGGCTTCCATGACAAGTAATTTCTATACTGTCTTCTCCTGTAAAACTATTAGGAAATTTATACACTGCTACAACCACTTGATCAAGCTTTTTATCCCCATCTATAATCCACCCCATATATGTTTTATTTCCTTTTGAATTAAGTAAAACATTTGGTTTAGAAAATACTTTTGCAACAATATTTATGCACTCTTTTCCACTTCCTCTTATTATCGAAAGTGCTTGAAAACTTAAAGAAGTTGCTATAGCCAAAATTGAATCTTCAAATGAATATTTTTTCATGTTTTTAAAGCAAAATGCTTTTATTCTCCTTAAGTCAAAATTATTAAAATAAAAATGATAGGATATGAAATAGTTAAAATTTATTACCTAGTTTTTCTAAAAGAGAAATTGCAAAAGGATGTGGAGTAAGCCCTTTTTCTTGTAATAGTTTTTCTCCTCTTTTAAGTAACATGCACATAATTTCATCTATACTTACTATGCCGATTAGTTTTCGAATATCTTCTACACCATCTCGTCCAGTTTCAATTTTATCTGCAATGTATAAAATCTTTCCTAAATAATCTAAATTGGGATGAGAAAATGTATGGTATCTTATTGCATCCAAAATAGATTTGTTTTTTATTCCAAACTGTTTTTGTAAAATTATAGCTGAGGTTTTTCCATGCACTAGCTTTAAATTAGCTTTTTCAATGTCGTCAATAGTTTCACCTGCTTCTGTTATTGTTGCTTCTTGCCATGCATTTGTTTCTTCTTTTGTAATATCATGTGCAATTCCAGCAAGATATGCGATGAGTGGAAAAAGTAAAAGATTAGAATATGAACAAGCTAAATGTTCTGCCATTTCAGCTACACGAATAGAATGTAAAAACCTTTTTTCTGAAAGATGAGCTTTTGCATAAAGAGAAATATCTTTAATTAAGTCTTCAATTTTTTCAAATGGTAAAGTGTAACAACCATTTTCTTCAATATATGATGCAACTTCTTTATGAACTAGGCTTTTCCATTCTTCACCTTTTTTAATTCTTTTTCTAATCATTGTGGAAGAAATTGGCATAATTGGATTCGGTAATAGTTTATATGGAACTCTAGTATATTTTATTTTTTTATCACCTCTTTTTGCCACAATAAAATTGCAAAGCCTAGCTAGTTCTTCATAATTTTTCCATCTTTTTATGCTTAATAGACTATCACTTCCAATAATAAGACCAAGTTTTTCTTTAGATTTTAACTTTTCATTACAAATATGCTTTACTGTGTCAATAGTAAAAGAAGGCTCTTGTCTAAACACTTCAAAAGGAAGTACTTCAAATCTTGGCTCTTGTTTTACTACAAGGTTTACCATGTTTAAGCGATCGATAGGAGAAACTTCAAAATTAGATAGATCATGCAACTTAAATGGAGAAATAAATGTTGGAACAAAAATAACTTTGTCGTATTCGGCTAAAACATCTTGAGCTAATTTTATATGTCCTAAATGTATTGGGTTAAAAGACCCACCAAACATAGCAATTTTCATCTTTTTGCTCGTCTTTTTCTTGAAAGGCTGACAGTAGCTCCAAAGTCATCTCGTATTTCATAAGAAATATCTTCCAATTCTTGCATCATAAAGTTAGAATAATCTTCTTCTACCTCTATTTTTTTAGATTTATTAAAAAGATTAATCAATTCTTCTTTAACTTCTTCCATTCCCCAGTCATTAAAAACAGAAATACCTATTACTTTGCATTTTCCTTCCAATTCTTTTTTCATCTTAACAAGATGTTCTTCTGTCTCTGGTAGATCAAGCTTAGTTGCAATTACTATATGTTCTTTTTTTACTAATTCAGGAGAAAAAGTTTTTAGTTCTTTGCAAAGAGTTTCATAAGCAGTGAGATAATTTTCATCTGAAAGGTCAATTAAAAAGGCAATTGCTACAGTTCTTGAAATATGCTTTAAAAATCTTAAGCCTAAGCCTACACCCTCTCCAGCTCCTTCTAAAAGACCAGGTATATCAAGAAGAACAATATCTCCTTCATTATCCAGCCTTAACACACCAAGATTTGGAAACTTTGTTGTAAAAGGATAGTCTGCAACCTTTGCTCTAGCATTAGTGAAATAGTTTAATAATGAAGATTTTCCTGCATTAGGGTGCCCAACAAAACCTATGTCAGCCACAATGTTTAGCTCTACAATAATTTCTTTTTCTTGACCATCTTGTCCTTTTAATGCCACACGCGGAGCTTGAGATATAGGTCCCTTAAAATGGCAATTGCCCCATCCACCATTTCCGCCTTTTAGAAAGACTAATTCTCCTTCTTCCATGTCTTTAAAATCATGTAAGAGTTCTCCGGTATTAGCATCTTTTATGATACATCCTGGTGGTATAGGAATTATTACATCATCACCTTTTTTTCCAAATCTTTTTTTACCCATACCTTCTTGCCCATTACGAGCTTTATAAACTGTTTTGTTTCTTAAATGAGTGAGTGTTCTCATGTTTTGCTTAATCTGAAAAATAACATCGCCACCACGCCCACCATCTCCTCCAGCAGGACCTCCATTTGGCACATATTTTTCGCGTCTAAAAGCTACACAACCAGCCCCACCTCTTCCTGAAGAAACTCTAATTTTTGCTTCATCTGCAAATTTAATCATAAATCCCTATCGCCTATTTTTCTAAAACTGTAGTCTTCCATTAAGACTTCGAGCTAAAGTTTGCCTATCAACATATTCCAAATCTCCCCCAACAGGAAGACCAAAAGCTAAACGTGTCATTTTCACATTGGAATCTTTAAGTAAAGATTGAATATACAATGCAGTTGTGTCTCCTTCAAGTGTTGGATTTGTTGCTAATATTAATTCTTTAATATCATCTTTTTTTACTCTTTCAATTAATGATTCTATATTAAGTTTTTCAGGTCCTACTCCATTTAAAGGAGATATGGCTCCCCCTAAAACATGAAACAAACCAGTATATTCTGGCACTGAAAGAAATGTATTCACATCTTTAGCTTCTTCAACTACACATACAACATGCTTATCTCGCCCCTCATCTAAACAAACTTCACAAATCTCTCCCTCACTAAAAGAGCCACAATTAGCACAATATCTAACTTTATCGTGTAATTCATTAAGGAGATTTCCTAATCTTTTTGAGTATTGAGGGGAAGATTTTAATAGATGATAGACAATTCTTGCAGCACTTTTTTTGCCTAATCCCGGTAACATTGAAAATGATGAAATAATGTCGTCTAATAAGCTCATGCGTTTAAAAATCCTTGAGCAAAAGGACCTAGCTCTTCTTGCATTTTTTCTTCCAATTTTTGCATAGCATCATAATGAGCTGAAACAATTAAATCTTGCAACATTTTCACGTCTCTATTGTCAACTGCAATTGGATCAAGTTCAATACTAGTCAAAGCAAAAGCTCCGTTTAATGTAACTTTCACTAAGCCTGCTCCAGATGTCCCCGTAACTTCAACATTTTTTAGCTTTTCTTTTACTTCTTTTATTTGGTTTTGCACTTGACCAATGTTCTTAAAAGCATCTAATAAGTTCATAGCAAGGCATTTTACAAATAAACATTAAAAATGTTAAGGTGTAGTAATTTTAGAATAAAAAAGATTTGTTTAAAAACTTTCTATATGTAATTTATTTTTTAGGGCTAGTTGTAACTCTTGTGAAAAGTTTAATCCAGCATTTTCAGCCGCATTAGCAAGCCACATAGGTATTCTTAAATTCTTTCTTATAGTTTTTTCTTTTGAAAGATACTTTTTATCTGTCTTTATAAGAGTTATAAACTCTGCCTCTTTAGGTTTTGTAATATCTTCTATTTTAGATGGAGTTGGTAAACTTTCTCCATCTTTAAGCATTAAATATAAACGACCAGTTAATGCTTCTTCAGCCATTAAAATGGCTTGTTCTAAATTTTCTCCTATAGTAGAAAGTTCAATATCATTAAAAACAACAGAATAACCTTCTCTTTCTTTATAAAAAATGGCAGGATAAATATACATAAGATATTTTTCTATATATCCGCCCCTTTCATTGCCTTACTCATATCATATCCTAGTTCATAATAATGATTATTATTGTAATCGAATGTCTTAATAACTTCAAAACCTACCTTTTTAGTGTGTGCTGCAAAAGAGCGAGGATTAGCTTGGTTTATAAATGTAATTAAAATAGGAAACCTCTTGCACATTTCACGCCTAGAAGCTTCAAACAAACTGCACACAACATTTTTACCTCTATATGCTTTGTCTATACACACAGGACCATACTGAAAAGAATTTTCTGTGCTTAAAGTTTTTCCAAGATAAGTTACGTTAGGAAGGTCTTTAATCATAAATTGGAACATAGGCCAAGCTGACCAAAATTCCCAAGAAGCAGCCATTGCATAAGCTATGATTTTTCCATTATCTAAAGCTATAGTAAGCCCATTTTCTTTTTCTATAATTGCCTTAAATTGCTCATAAGTAAACTCTGTTGTAACAAAACCATCTTTTTTATCTTCTTCTGAAACACTTGAAACATGATATTTCTTTTGAAGTTCTGCCACACCCTTAATATCATCTATTGTTGCATTCCTATATTCCATAAAATGTCTCCTTAAATAATTACCAACATAATAAATCTAAAATAGTTTTTGTTTCAAGAGTATAGTTTTCCTTAACAATATTAATGCTTGCTAAACTTAGTTATAAGGTGTAAAAACCTATATCTATTAAACTTTAAGGAGTTTTAGTATGGATTTATCTCGTCTTTACCCACTAATAAAAGAAGAAGAAATACAAAAGTTAAAAGAAACTAAAATTGCTCTTTTTGGGCTTGGAGGAGTTGGGGGTTATGCACTTGAAGCATTGGCAAGAAGTGGCATAGGCACATTGTATTTAATTGATGGCGATGTGATTGAGCCTAGCAATATTAATAGGCAACTCTTAGCTCTTAATTCCACAATAGGAATGCCAAAAACAGAAATAGCAAAAGAAAGAGTTAAAGATATAAATTCTCTTTGCAATGTTAAAACTCTTCAAGAAATGGTAAAACCCAATTTTGAAGGAAGGCTATCTCTTAATTTCTTAAATGAAATTGATGCAATAGTTGATGCCACAGATGATATTTCTCTAAAAGTTGCATTAGCTAAAGAAGCGGAAGAAAGGAATATTTTAATTGTTTCATCAGGAGGAACAGGGAATAGGCTTAATGCTTTTAATTTTGAAATTACAGATATATATAAAACAAAAAACTGTCCTTTATGCCGCACTTTAAGAGGAAGATTAAAACGTCTTAATGTAAAAAGTCTTCCTATTCTTTATGCAAAAGATGCTCCTATTTGCAAAGGCAATGTTGTAAGTTCTGTTTCATGGTGCCCTAGTGTGGCAGGTCTTTTAATTGCAGGTTATATCATTCAAAGAATATTAAACTTAAAAAATAGTTGAAAAATGATAATAATTAAAATATCATGCTCAATAATTAATTTAAGGAGCTTTGTATGAATATTACCCCTAAAACACTAAAAGGTTTTAGAGATTTTCTTCCTTCTAATGAAATCTCAAGATCAATGTTAATAGATAATTTCACAAATATTTTTAGAAAAGCTGGTTTTGTTCCAATAGACACTCCATGTCTTGAATATTCTGAAATACTTCTTAGAAAAAGTAATGGAGAAACAGAAAAACAAGTATTTAGATTTAATGATGCAGGTGGAAGAGATGTAAGTTTACGTTTTGATCTAACTGTTCCTTTTGCACGTTTTATTGCAGAGCATTATCAAGAGCTATATTTTCCTTTTAAGCGTTATCATATTGCAAAAGTGTGGAGAGGCGAAAAGCCTCAAGGTGGACGTTTTAGGGAGTTTATGCAGTGTGATTTTGACATTGTAGGCTCTTCATCTTTTTGCACAGATTTTGAGATTTTACAATTAATACATACTTCTTTTGCTAGCATTAATTCTCCTTTTAAGATACACCTATCTCATAGAGGTGTTTTTAATGAGTTTTTATCCTCTCTTTCAATTAAAGAAAATACTGAAGAAGTTTTACGAATTGTGGATAAAATTAAAAAGATTGGAAAAGAAGAAGTTGAAAAAGAACTTACATCGTTAACTTCCCAAGATATTGCAAAAAAAATATTATACTTTGTTTTATGCAATGAAGATAATTCTCCTTTTAATGTTGTGTTTTCTCGTCTTAATAAATTAGTGCCTTCAGCAAAAGAACAGTTAAACTTTCTAAAAGAAATATATGAACTTCTTGAAAGTGTAGGCATTGAAAAAGACTTTATTATTGATATGTCTATCACTCGCGGGCTTGATTATTACACAGGCGTGGTTTATGAAACTTTTTTATCTGATATAGAAGATATTGGTTCTGTATGCTCTGGTGGTAGATATGATAATTTAACTTCCTTTTATATGAAAGAAAAAGTTTCTGGTGTTGGTGCTTCTATTGGTATAGACCGATT
>JBQNBK010000053.1:0-11506 GCA_052169975.1 Treponema sp. | reverse complement strand
TCAAATAAAACTTATTATAAAAACTCAAGCTTTAGTAAAAATGGAGATGATATTAGATGCTATTATGATTTTACTGTAAAGAAAAATCCTGCAAAAACACATATAGAACAAATAAAATGTAAAGATATAACACAAGAAACTAGACAAAAGGTATTTGATAATACTCATTATAAGCCAATTATAGAGGCAATAAATTCAGAAATTAAAAGACTAAAAGAAAAAAAAGAAAAAGATGCACTGCCATTTAAGGCAAATCTATTTGCAAACCAAGACTATAACAAAAGCCTTAGTGCAAAAACTGACGAAGCAATTCATCAACTTGAAGATGCAGAAATAGCTCTTAATAAACAACATAATAGATATTTCAAAGCGTCACTTGATGCAATCTTGCATGAAGGTGATGTTATCTTTAAAAACGGGCTTATTTATTCAAAAGATGAAATAGCAAAAATTGCTGAAGAAGGAAAAAAGAATATTATTGCAGTTGTGTGCATTTCAGGAAACAAAACATATGCACTTGGAATAAATGAACATGTAATGTGCTGGGAAGATATGAAAGATTATGCTTCTAATTATGGAAAAGATTTACCTAAAGAGTATTCAACAAATTGGAAAGTGCCAAGCAAAGAAGAATTAAATAAAATATGGAAAAACATAGGTACGATAAATACTTCGTTAAACACACTTGGATTACCTATTCTTAGTGCACAAGGATATTGGTCATCAACTGAAAAGGAAGATGCAGCATTCTATCAAATGTTTGATGAAAAAGGCCCTCAAGATCATACCACAAAAGACCATGAATATGCAGTTAGACTAATCCGTGAATGGGATAAATAATGCAAAACTCTGCCCTTACCGCATTAAAACAAAAGTATCCTGAAGGCTCGCCTAAAGTTGCAAAGCTTTCTGATGAAGCAAAGGCATGGCTTGTAATTAAAATACAAGCCATTACAAAAGAAGAATCACAAGCATACAGTATGGTTCTAAAAAACATGCGAAAGCGTTTGCTTCATGCAACTGAAGACATTCCCGATAATCAGCTGCAAAAAATGGTGGATTTTATCTTTGAAAACATAGAAGAAATTGAAAAAAGTATTTGAAAAAAAAATAGGAAACAGTTTATGAGTACTAAAAACGCAAGACGAAATGGTAGAAAAGCATTACATGCTATAGAAGAAGTTATAACAAAATATCCTTCAGGCATTTTGGACATAGCAAAAATTACTGACGAAGCATGTGCTTGGTTGCAAGTGAAAGTGCAACACATGCGAGAGTGCTTAAAACCAATGTGGCATCACTTTAGCACATCAACTTGGTGGGAGCCTCTTAGAATAAGCAGAAACAAAATAGCTCATACAAAAGAAGATTTATCTGATGAATCATTTTCTCAGTTATGCACTACTTTATTTTCTAATATAGCCAACATAAGAGAAGATTTAAATACTTTTATTCAAGAAGATAAACAAAAACAAAAGAAAAAAAGAAAGTTTGAAAACTCTGCATTTCTTGAAAGTGCCTTTGGCTCCATTAATGAAAGAAAGCAATTAATTGATGCAATGGAAGATGCTATAGCTCCTATTGAACCAAAAGATGAAGTAATCGAATTTCCACAAAATAAGTTTTCGCTAGTGGCAAAGGATACCCTTAATGAAATCCTCAACAAAAAAGAAATAAAAGACTATATGTGTGCTCATGAAGTGCTTTCAGAAAATATTCAAACAGATATTTTGGAATTCTTAAAAAATACACAAAAGAAGCTAGAAAAAGATAATCCTTTTTTTGAAGAAGAAGTTTTTATTGCAAAGCAAAAAAAGCTTTCTGCATCAGAAATTGGTGCTGATCTTTCCAATGAAAAGTCAAAAATAGCCCAAGAGTACAAAGAACTTCCTTCAGTTAATGATGCAAAGCGTGGCAATATTCAAAAAAGTTCCTTAGATTTTAACTTTTATCATAAAGAATTTGATTTGCAAAAAACAAAGGTAAAAAGCGAAACAAAAGATAAGAAAAATCCTTCTAGTCAGTGGAAAGATGAAGAAAAGCTAGAAGCATTAAAAAGAAACTTTATTCAAGATATGGAAAAAAACTTTATCGAACCTAAAAATAACTGGGAACAAGAAAAAATCGATGCTTTTCGTAAAAAGTTTTTAGAAGAGCTTTACCAAAAGATTCAAAACTTTATGAAGCTAGAAAAATTGCTTTCTCCATTAATAAAAGATTTTGGAAGATTATGGGATCTCTCTATTGGTACATTTGAAACAAGCGGTTTTGAACTTCTTGAAACTTTTGCAAAACTATTAGAAGAAGATGAATCATTGCAAGAATTAGCAAACCTATTGGGTAGGCAAGCTAGGGAACAAGCTAGTTTTAAAAAAGAACTGCGTAATAAAATTGTAATCAAAACCGAATGGCATGCAAAACCTGCATATAGAGGTGAGATAAATGGCTTAAAATATTCAAACGACATAGCTTCTAGCTTGCCAACTGAAATGGCATTCTTAAAAAATGCTAATACAAAAAAGCTTTTTCAATTAAAGTTTGCACAAAAACAATTGCTTTCGTTTGAATTTCAAAATGAAGTAGCTATAAGAAAACAAGAGGTGGAAAGTGAAGAAGTAAGCATAGAAAAGAAAGAGCCTAAAGGACCTATTATTATTTGTGTTGACACTAGTGGTTCTATGCATGGCAGCCCAGAAAACATTGCAAAAACAGTTACTTTTGCATTAGCAAAAATTGCAATTAATGAAGAACGTAAATGTTTTGTCATCTCATTTTCAACAGATATAGAAACACTTGAAGTAAAGCCAAACGAAGACATAGAAATGACAAGTGTAAAAGAAGAAAACTATATACAAAAACTGGTTCAATTTTTGGCTATGTCTTTTAATGGTGGCACAGATGCAGAACCTGCATTAAAAAAGGCAATTCAAATGCTAAAAGGTGAAGATGAGAAAGAAGGTTATAGCAATGCTGATGTGCTTATGATTTCAGATTTTGTCATGAATAATCTTTCAGATGATTTAAACCTTGCTATTGAAGCAGAAAAAAATAAAAATACTTCATTTTATAGCCTTGTAATAGGAAACACTGGAAACAACAACACTATCGCCTGTTTCGATCACAATTGGATTTACAACACAAATGATAGCCATGCTTCAAGGCATCTAATAGAACAATTGCAACAAATAAAAAAATAGTGTTTTTAAGTTACTTTATTATAATTAAGTCTTTAAAAATAGATGCTATCACATTCATATAAGGAGAGGTGCCATAGACTTTAGTTAATCTATTAAGTGAGTGGTCAAGCTTATCTTTTGCAATAGTTAAGCCTTTTTCCACAACACCTGAATTTTCAAGCAATAAGCAACATTCTTCAACAGCTTTTGAAGAAATGCCTTCTTTTTTAGCTTGCCCAAATAGCTTAATTATTTTCTCTTTGTCTTTAGGATTTTCTTTTAGATATAACACAATGGGAAAACTCAATTTTCCTTCAACTATGTCATCTCCTTTTTCTTTGCCTTTCACTCCGCTTGCAATATTTTTAATGTCATCTAGCATCTGAAAACTAATACCAAGATCATTAAAAGCCACAGCTTCAAAAGACTTAAAATTCTTAATCGCATCTTTATTGGAAAAAAGCCTTGCAACATCCACTGCAAAAGAAAAAAGTGTCCCTGTTTTTAATGATACCAAATGCTCATACATTGCATCATCAAATTCAAGATTATAATTTGAATGATATTTAATATCCATTGCCTGCCCAATATGAAGGCGAGTTAGGGCGTTTAAGCATAATTGATATAAATCTTTTTGTTTTGAAACCTCTTGTCTTTCAATTAAGCTTAAAGCAAAGAAATACAAGGCACTCCCTGCATTTAATGCAACATCAAGCCCATATGTAATATGCACACTTGGCTTTCCACGCCTTTTAGAAGATGCATCTTCTATGTCATCATGAATCAAACTTGCTGTGTGTATTGCTTCAATAATTGGAGAAAATTTATATGCTTCTTCTTCATTACCACAAAATAGCTTTGTGCAAAGAACCACTAAAAGAGGGCGAATTCGCTTTCCCCCACGCGAAATCATGTCATTGCATGGTTCAATAAAATGGGTTTTTACTGCATCAAAAGATAAACCCAAATATGAATTAACACTCTCTTCATTAATGGCTTTTGCAATTTCTTCATTAATTCTCTTTATAATATCATTCATTTTTATAAAGCCTTAAAATCAATCATAAGAAAATTCGCTATTTCCAATAAATTCTCTTAATATTGATTGCCCATGCACAAAGGAAGAAGGCATAGAAGAAAAGTTATTCAAAAATGTTAATAAGCGAGATGCTTCATTATAGCCCTTATCTGTTGGTTTTACACCTTTAAGAAGAGGTTCTGCATAAATTTTAAGCACAGCAAGCTCATAATCAAGTGCTGTGTTAAACATAGCATCTGCGGTTCCTTGAAATGGAAAAATATATTTTGCTTCACCTTTTCTGACATTTGCCCACATAGCTATAGTGTAATCAGCACTTGTGCCTCTAAATTTTGCATCACGCACAATGCGTCGTAAAAGCCTATTATCACTAGTTGGAATTCTATTATGATCATCCAAATTAAGCTGTGTTAATGCAGAAAGATAAATCTTAAACTTTGTGCTTTGGGGTAGCTTGTATGTAAGTTCATCATTTAAGGCATGAATTCCTTCAAGAATTAAAATATCATTGCTAGAAATAGAAAGGGGTTTTCCCACTTCACGCCTTGCACTCACCCTAAAATCATAAGAAGGCATTTCTACAGTCTTACCCTCCATAAGCTCCAATAATAGCTTATTTAAGAGTTCCACATCTAAGGCATGTAAGCATTCAAAATCAGGATTTCCCTTTTCATCTTTTGGAGCTTTTTCTTTTCCAAGATAAAAATCATCCAAGCTAATAACCACAGGATTGATCCCAAGCACTTTTAATTGCATAGAAAGCTTTTTTGCAGTGGTAGTTTTTCCTGAACTTGAAGGACCAGCTATCAAAATGACTTTTACAGTCTTTTTCATCAATATTTCATTTGCTATTCGTGCAAGCGTGTTGTTTTGCCTTATTTCGCTAATTTCAACATAATCTTTCACTTTGCCCGAAAGAATTAAATCATTAAGTTCTCCAACAGAAGAAACCCCTACAAGTCGCCCCCATGTCTTAGATTCTTTATAGATTTCAAATAGATGAGGAATATCTTCAAAAGGTGGTATTTCGTTTGGAGTTTTAGGAGATGGAAAGCGTAATAAAAAGCCGTCGTGGTATGCTTTTAATTCAAAAACTTTTAATTCTCCAATACTAGGCATTACAGGTTGAAAATATAAGTCTTGATAGTCCCCTAGCCTATTAACCATAATCTTAGGCTTACTAGTATGTTCAATTAATTTATATGTATCAGGTTGGTTGGAATTAGAAAAATCAGATAGTGCTTTTTCATAAGATAGCCAATAAGTACTAATTGGTAAATTAAGGGCTACCATTTCTCGCATTTTGTTTTCTATATCAGTAAGGTTAATCTTTTCGGCATTCTCACCTTCAAAGGTATAAAAATAAGTAAAGCCCAAGCTATGAGATATTAAAAGCCTTAGCTTAGGGTATAAAGACTTAGAAGCTGCAGCTAAAAGTAGGCACAAGGTACGCCTATATATTTCAGCACCTTCTCTTGTATTCAAAAATATTGGTTTTACCTTTGCATCAACATCAATAATTCTATTTAACGAAAACACTTCATTATTAACTTTTAATGCAACTATACTACTCTCATCTTTTTCAAAATAATCTAATAAATCTAAACATTTAACCGGTGTTTTGCATTCAAGATTTTTACCATTAGGAAAAGAAACAAAAAACATATATTCCTCACATAAAACATTTTTAAGCTTACTTTAATATCGCGTTAAAATAACCCTTCCATCCCTTATATTCATCTTTTTTTGAAGGGACATACACTTCCACTTTTACAGGGACATCCTTTGTTAAAAGAATTGGAGCATGTTTTAAAACAACAGGAAGCTCCACCACTCCATCAATTTTGCTATATGAAAATGTTGCTTTTATATCATGAGTGGTAATTTCATTTATATCTCTAAGTTCTATTTCATGATTTGGTTCTATATACTTACCACAAAGGGTTAAACTTTTAATTTCTAATTCAGAATCTTGAAGAGAATCTTTCCCATCCCCACAACTAAAAAACAAAAACACAAAGCAAAAAGAAAACAAAGTGATTTTTTTCATTACCTACCACCAATCCCATAATATAGTCGGCATTTTTTCATTTCGTTTAAACTACTATATTAGAGAAAAATTATATATTAGAAGAGTAAAAAAGATGAGGCTATTCTTTATTAAGAACAGCCTCAAAGAAAGAGCATCTTACGTAAGGCAGTATCAATTGGTGATACCGGATGTCTTTTAAAATACCACTAAAAAACACGCCCCACAAAGACCTATTACGGATATCGGCTAAAAAAAGCCAAAACTTAAATATTAGTTTTAATAATGCTTAATTCCTTTCTTAATGTTTACAATGCCTGAAAAGATTGCATAAATGCCAAGAAAGGGGAAAAAACCAGGAAATGGAAAGAGTATAATTCCTATCACAATCTGAAAGATCCCTTTTAAGATTGAACCTGCATCTTCATTCTTTTTTTTACGTTTATTAGAAGTGTAATAAAAGGTGTAAAAAGGTTCACTTTCTTGCCATTGTGTATTTTCATAAGTATATCTTCTAGTATATGGGTTTGAAGCTTCATCATATTCTTTTCTTTTTTCTTCAGATGATAGAATAGAATATGCTTCGTTTATGTCCTTAAACTTCTCTTCTGATTCTGCACTATTGCCATTAGCATCAGGGTGCCACCTCTTAGCCAAAGCTCTATACTTTTGCTTAATTTCTTCTTGAGTGGCATTTTTATCTATCTCTAATATCTTATAATAATCTTTCATCAAACCTATTAGCCTATAACAGTGCCTATAAAATCTTTACCATTCAAAATATTTTCTAAGTTTGCTATGTCTTTACCATTAGCACATACTACTTTAATGTTTGCTTCTTTTGCCTTAGCACTTGCAACAGGATCAAAAGGAACATTCTTTCCGGGCACCCACTCACTACCAACCATTTTAATAAAGTCATCCCAGCTAATACTATCAATTGGTTTAGCTAATGGATCTTCTTTAGGGTCAGCTGTGTAAACCTTTGTTATGTTTGAAAGATTAACAACCATATTGCTAGAAAACCTTGAGGCAAGAATAACCGCATCAGTATCTGTAGAAAAGCCGGGTTTCCAGCCTGCTGCAACAAGTACACGTCCCTTAAAATCTTCTACTATAGTTGGGTCATATACCACAGGAGAAAGACAAAATTCAGCAAAGGTTGCCCTAATAAGTTCTGCATTAAGTCTAGTTGCCATAATGCCTATCATGTCTGCATCATAAGAAGCATTTTCAAGCGAAAGACCTTCTCTAATTGCCTTATAAGCTTGAATATAAGAGCGAGCAACACCGCCTCCACCTATAGTCAAAATAACCTTTCTTTTTTCATCTTGCAAAAGATATTTCTTAATTGAATTAGTAAAATTAACTATAAAATCAACATCAGGATTTCCTGGAGAAACAATAGAGCCCCCAACAGACAAAACTACCATACTCACCACCTTTGCATTAGATATGGCTATGTTAGCATAAATTATAAAAAATTCTCAAGATATGAATAAACTTTAATTAGTGTTTTCTATTAAATTAAGGCCCTTTTTTTAGAAAAAAAAGACTTAAAAAAAGGGAAAAATATTTTAGTTTTAATAAACAAAGTGTTTTTAAGGCTAAGCTAATATTTAAGCTAAGTTAACTATTGCTTTTTTAAGATTTTATCATTAATGGAAAGGGCAAAACAGAAGAAATATCCTTCCTTCCTGACAAAAACATTAAGAGGCGATCAAAGCCCATTGCAACACCCGAACACAATGGCATTCTTTCGCATATTGCTCCAAAATTACTTATTGAAGGATGCTTTACAATGGCACTTTCATTTTTAATTTTTTCTTCGTTTTCAAAGTAAGAATCAATCTTTTTACTATCTCGCTCTTCAGTATAACAATTGCACATTTCAATGCCATTACCATAAAGTTCCCATCTTTCTTTTAAGGCCCAAGAAAGTTCATCTTCTAAAGTTTTTTCTTTTGCAAGGCAAGAAGAAAATTGAGGATAGTCAATCACTAAAACAAGCCTATCTTTTGGTAAATTTGCCTCTATTGCATGCACAAAAATCATGTCATAAAGACTAGATTCGTTTAAGCTATCAAAGTCAAGCTCTAATGTTGGTTGCAATGCTTTTGCATGGGCAAAAAGAGCTTTTTTTGAATGCTCTTTTTTTAGTGAAAAATGGGCATATTCCACAAAAAGTTCCTCCACTGTTTTAATTAAAAAACCTTTGTTTAAAATTGATATGTTTTCTAAAGATAATAGTGGGGAATCTTTTAATTTATTAGCCATATATAATAGAAGATTTTTTGTAAGTTCTATTGAAAACTTATAATCTTTTTCCATAGCATAATACTCAAGCATAGTAAATTCAGGGCTATGGAGATGACCTATGGATTCAACATTGCGATAACATTTAGAAAGCTGGAAAAACGATCTTTTATGTTTTGCAATAAGCTCTTTAATATAAAGCTCTGGAGAGGGCGTAAGAAAAAGCGGAACACTCTTATTTTGGTATGGTTTAATATATTCAGTTTTAAACACTTCCAAACATGATTCAGGGATCAACGTAGAAGAAAGAGATGGTGTATCAACTTCTAAAAAACCGTTACTAGAAAGAAAAGAACGCACAGCTTGCATAGCAATGGAGCGAAACTCCAACATTTCAATATCCATAAATCACCTCAAGAACTTTTATCTTTTTAGCCTTATTGAATTTAATGTTGCAAGCAAAGCAACTCCCACATCAGCTAGCACAGCTAATTGTAGCCCTACAACCCCCAACGAACCAAGAAGTAAAAAGCCAATTTTAATACTTAAACTAATTGCAATATTTTGTTTTACAATGCTACGAGTTCTTTTTGAAAGCATAATAGCTTTTGCTAGAAGGGAAAGATCGTCATTTAAGAAAACTACATCACTAGCTTCCATAGCAGCAGCTGTAGCTCCTTCGCCTATTGCACAGCCAACATCAGAAACAGAAAGCACTGCTGCATCATTTATTCCATCACCAACAAAAATAACTTTTGCATCATTATTCTTTTCTTTGAATACCTTTGCTTCTTTTTCAAAAACTTCAACTTTTTCACGTGGTAAAAGCTCTGCTTTATAAGAGTTTAAGTTTAAAGAAGAAGCAACATCTTTAGCAACTTTTTCCACATCTCCTGTTAGCATTGAAACATCTTTTACACCTAATTTTCTCAACTGTTCAATTACCATTTTTGCATTATGTTTAATTTCATCACGTAAAATTAAAGAACCCAAATATTTTCCATCATAAGATACACAAACATGCGAGCCTATTTCTTCATTAAATACAATATTTTGTTTTAGTTCTTCTTCTATAAATGATGCAGAGCCTGCACAAAGAGAAAGCCCTTTAAACTTACATTTAATTCCCTTCCCTGTTTGTTCTTGATAGTCAGTAATATACTTGGTTTCGTTTTCAAATTTTTTAGAAAAAGATGAAAACTTTTTAATCGCTTTTGCTATTGGGTGGTTTGAAGCACTTTCAGCTAAGCTTGCATACATTATAAGATCTTGCTCGCTTACCATCTTTTCGTTAGCTACTTTTGCTACTTCCATGTTTCCTAAAGTAAGTGTGCCTGTCTTATCAAATACTACCTTTCCCACTTTAGAAATACCATCAATATAATCAGCTCCTTTAACCAATATTCCATTTCTGGCAAAAGCACCTAAGCCTGCAAAATATGCTAGTGGAACAGACAATATAAAAGCACAAGGGCAAGAAATAACTAAAAAGACTAAACCTCTATGTATCCATGTGCTAAAAGATGAAAAACCTACTATGCTTATATTTAAAAAATAATGTGTAAAAACAGGAGGAAAAATAGAAATGGTGAGTGCAAGAATTAAAACAATTGGAGTGTATACTTTTGCAAATGAAGTGATTAGTTTTTCAGTTTTAGTTTTTCGCTCTTGGGCTTTCTCAATTAGTTTAAGCATCTTAGATGCTTCAGTATCTTTTAGAATTGCAGTGGTTTTCAAAACTAAAAGCCCAGTTAAATTAACAAAGCCAGAAAGAACTTCATCTCCTACACTAGCTTTTCGTGGTAAGCTTTCCCCTGTCATAGAAGCTGTGTTCAATTCAGATGTGCCTTTAATCACTATTGCATCAAGAGGGATCTTTTCACCCGGCTTAACCAATAATGTAGAAGAAATTTCAACATCTTTTGGCTCTTTTATTTCGTAGTTAGCTTCATCATTTAAGCCTTCTTCGCTTTCATGATTTTTTAGGACACGTGCAAAGCTTGAATTAAGTTCTGCAACATTTACTATGCTTTTTCTGGCTTTTTCTATTATAGCTCCTTGAGCTATTTCCCCTAAATTATAAAATAGCATTACACTTGCTGCCTCTGTCCAATCACCTAAAATAAAAGCACCTATTGTTGCAACAGACATTAAAAAGTTTTCATCAAAAATTATGCCCTTACTAAAGTTCTTAATAGGAGTTAAAACTACTTCATAACCAGAAATTAGCCACGATAAAACAAAAAACGGAATATATAATTTAACACCATAAAAATTTAAGTTACGTGCAAAAAACTTAAATGCAAAAGCTAACAAGAAAAATACTATTGCAATTGCAAATTTTATTACTTCACTATTATTATGTGAATGTTCATGATTATGATGCGAATGTTCATGGTGAGAATGCTCTAATGGGCAATTATTGTTTGAAGCTTCGCTATGGCAAGAATGACAACTACAGCTCATTTTTTTCCTCCTAATTAAAGGTCTTCTTTATTTTCTTCTTCGTTTAAGTGGGCAAGACCTACACTATAAAGAATGCCTACATGGTTATCATCTATTGAATAATAAATTTGTTTTCCATCCCGACGGCTTCTTACCATCTTTGCCTGACGCAAAATCCTAAGTTGGTGCGAAACAGCCGAAGTAGACATTTCCAACACTTCACAAATATCTGCCACACAAAGCTCCCCGCTCATAAGTGCAGAAACAATTTTAAGTCTAGTAGAATCACCGAAGTTTTTAAAAAAGTCACTTAAGTCGCTTATTACCTTTTCACTAGGCATCTTTTCTTTTGCATAAGAGACAACACTCTTTCCCTCAGACACTTCATCTTCGTTCTTCTCTTCCATAAAATATATCTCCTACATGAACAACTGAACAGTTGTAGACTTGAGTATATATTCAATTGTATTTGAGGTCAATAGGATATGCTACTCCTAGAAATGTAAGATAAAAACAAATAGCTTTTTCGAGGAGTTGATATTAAAAAGAAGGACTTTAGAG
>JBQNBK010000052.1:0-11595 GCA_052169975.1 Treponema sp. | reverse complement strand
TTATTTTGTAAGGATGAATAAAGAGAAAATAGCGTTGATATAGACACAAAATTAGAACAAAAATACATACTCATTTGCTGTAATCATATAATACTTCCTCCATTATAAACTATAAAGTTAAGCTTTATTCAAGAGAAATATTTTATCTTAGCTAAAATAAATACTACAGGTTTTCTTCCTTATAAATTAAGAAGATTGTCTTTAAAAGCTTAACTATTGCAGTCTTTATAATGCTAAAAGCTTTGTTTTCCATAATATGTGGAGTAAAAGAGAATAGATTTTTATACTTATCAGTGATAATATAATGAAGTCTATGTAGGCACGCACATTAAGGAGTTGTTTTATGGAAAAAGAATTTGAAAAACTAGAGCCAAAAAATGTATTTAAATGGTTTTATGAAATTTCTCAAATACCAAGAGGTTCTGGGAATGAAAAAGGTATTAGTGATTTTCTAGTTTCTTTTGCAAAGGCTAGAAATCTTGAAGTTTGGCAAGATAAGGCAATGAATGTTGTTATCAAAAAACCTGCAACAAAGGGTTTTGAAAACTCTAAGCCTGTAATTTTGCAAGGGCATATGGATATGGTGCCAGAAAAAGAGGCTGGAAGTAAGCACGACTTTTTGAAAGACCCAATTAAGTGGCAGCTTAAAGGTGATATGCTTTATGCAACAGGAACAACATTGGGGGGTGATGATGGTATTGCTGTGGCTTATTGTCTTGCAATTCTTGATTCAAATGATGTGGTGCATCCACCTCTTGAAGTGTTGATTACAACAGAAGAAGAGACTGGAATGGGTGGTGCTATGGCAGTTAGTGGCGAACACCTTACAGGAACACGTTTTCTAAACATAGATTCTGAAAAAGAAGGTTCTTTTTTGGTCAGCTGTGCTGGTGGAGCCAATGTGAATGTTTATTTTGATGTGCAAAGAGAAGTATTAAAAGGAGAAATTGTTAAGATTTCAATTTCAAATCTTTTAGGTGGACACTCTGGAATGGAGATTATCAAGCAAAGAGCTAATGCAATTAAAATGCTTGCTAGAATTCTTTATTCTATTAAAGAAAAAGAAGAGTTGAATATCATTGAAATAAATGGGGGCTCAAAACATAATGCAATTCCAAAGGATGCTTACGCTTATATTGCAGTGAAAAAAGCTGATTCTGCAATGCAAATTGCTAATGAGTTTTCTACTTTCTTAAAGAAAGAATATAGAACTACTGACCCAGATATGAAAATATCAATTGAAAAAAGCACATCAGAAAAAAAAGAAATGTTTACAAGTTGCTTAACAGGACGTTTAATCGATTTTATGGTGATGGTGCCAGATGCTGTTCAATATATGAATATGGAAATTAAGGGCTTATGCCAAACAAGCTTAAACAATGGAATATTGGAAGAAATTGATGGCAAACTCATGTTTACTATTTCTGTTAGAAGTAGTGTTAAGAGCATGCTTGACGAAGTGTTAAATAAGCTAGATCTTTGTGCAAAATATACAAAAGGTGAGTATGTTAAAAAATCTGAATATCCAGCATGGGAATATGAAGAAAGCTCTCCTGTTAGAGAGATTGCAGTGAAGACATATAAAGAAATGACTGGACAAGATGCTACTGTTTCAGCAATTCATGCGGGTCTTGAATGTGGTCTTCTTAAAAAAGCTTTGCCACAGATTGATGCTATTAGTTTTGGGCCAAACCTTCATGATGTGCATACTCCAAATGAACACATGGATATTAAGTCTGTTGAAAGAGTGTGGAAGTTTTTGTTGAAGTATTTGGAAGCATTAAAATAGTTATAATAAATGCCAATCTTATAGGTTTTTAAGGTTGGCTTTTTCTAAAAATGTTTTGCTATTTGGTGATTATTATAAAAGACTTTTAGACATCTTAATAATTGAATAAAAATAACCGATATAGCTAAAGTACATGATAATTGTGAATATTAAAACTTATAGGTATTTGACAATGCTTTGGGTTTTACATATAATAATTCAACTTTATTTATCATGGAATAAAAGGAGTTATACATGAGACATGGCGGTTTAATTTTTGCTAGTGTTGTAGCGGTATTTCTGTGTACGTTCTTTCCTCTTTCTTCCCAACAATCTGAGGTGAACTATCAGACATACATGGTTGATACCTTTGATAATCCTAATGGGGAATGGTCATGGCATGCTGTTGGAAGCAAGTTTGTTACAGAGAACTTTCCAGTTCTTAAATTTTTTGATGGAATGCCACGTGCAGTAAAGGTTATGAATGATGAAGGCGAGAATGCTAAATTCTTAGGCGTGGAAGTTAAATTTAATAGAAGAGGGGACAACTGGTTGGATATTGTTCCTTCAAAACAAGGTGATAATGGCTTACAACCATATGAAATTCCTTTTAAGGGCGAAATTTCAAGACTTGATTTGTGGGTCTGGGGTGTTGGTTATTATTATGATTTAGAAGTTTTAGTTAGAGACTGTTATGGACGTGTGCATACAATTCCAGTTGCTCCTTTGAATTTTAAAGGTTGGAAAAACTTATCTATTAATGTTCCTAAAAGCATTCCACAACGTTCTGCATATCTTGGTGCTGAAAAGAATATGAAATTTGTTGCTTTTAGAGTGAGAACACGCCCAACAGAACATGTTGAAGATTTTTATATCTTTATTGATCAATTTAAGGCTTTGACAAATGTGTTTGTAGATTCTTATGATGGATATGAACTTGCTACTAGTAGTTTTGGAGCAGGGGAAGCATCAAACAATACTGGCAATAAGGAGGAGCTATAATGAAGAAGTTATTTTTTGTAATCTTCGCTTTAGCAATGATGGGAGTTGTGTCTGCACAAGAAGCAGAAAATAATAATTTTTCTGATTTAGATGCTCCTAATCCAGCAACAGTCGGAGTTGACTCTGCTGAACAAAGAATTAAGGAAATTTCCGTTGATAAATTTGAGAGTGAGGGAACATGGTTTGTGAGAATGTCTTCTGATGAAGGAATTATCAGATCAAGACTTTTTGCAGGCAACCCAGCAAATAAAAAAGCAATTCCTTCAGAAGAAGGAATGAATATTCCAGATGAAAAAGTTCTTGGTGTTAAGACTTCTTTTTATAGAAGAGGTTGCAACTCTTTTGAAGTGTTGGCAGTGAAACCACTTCCTGTTGAAGGGATCTCTAAGACAGTAAGTGTTTGGGTTGTTGGAAGAAGCTACCCACATGTTTTGAAGCTAATTGTTGAAGATTTTTGGGGTAAAAGATTTGAACTTTATGTTGGCAAATTGAACTATGCAGGTTGGAAAATGTTGACTGTTGCAATTCCACCACAAAACACAGCATCTGGAATGTCTGGTATTGTGCAAAAAGATCATCACTTTGCATCAACTGGAATGGGATTAAAGATTGTAGGCTTTAAAGTTGAGTGCGATTTGATGGAAACATATGGAGACTACTACATGTACTTTGATGATTTGCGTGTTGTGAGCGATTTGTATGAAATTGACTTACGCGACAAAGATGACATGGCAGATTTCTGGTAGAATGCAAGAGGTTGGGTTTTGAGAATCTAATGATATCTTAAAAACTACCTTTTATAAAGGCTTATGAATTATATATTCATAAGCCTTTTTTTTATTTTAATTGTGCTTTATCTTGAATAGAGTTTTCTATTGCCTTTTTTGCCTATTTCATTAATCATTTTTAAACTTTTGAAAAGCCATACTACATGGTTACTACGTTTTTTATACCCTTGTTTTTCTATGTCTTCTGTTGTGAAAGTTTGTGGTAGTTTTGCTAAAATGGATAAAAGTAATTCTGTTATGTTTTCGTAAAACTCCTCACTTATTATTTTGATTAGTTCTTTTTCTATAATTCTTGGATTTTTATATTTACTTCTGCCTTTTTTATCATCTAGTTTTGTCGTGATGCTTTCTATATAAACTATTCTAATTTTTAAGTTTTTTTCATTGATTAAATGTCTAATTGCTGAAATTTCTTGACATATTTGAAAGATAGAGCCATGCAATGGGCTTAGTCGAATTCTTTTTTCTTTTTTATTTTTGTCTAGGCTTTTTATATAAGTGTTTATAGAAATTGGGTATATAATTTCTATTGTGTAATTTTTTAGTAATGTTTCGAGTTTTTTTTTCATGTTGCGAAAATTGCAAGTTTGAATCTCTATAATTTTGTTATTGGGGCAGAGAATGTCGCAAACATATTTTCCAACCAAGCATTCTGTTTTAGCATTTTGAGGACAATATAGCATTTTTAGTGTGTTATGGAGAGAGTGTTCGTTTAAGGTTTCAATCACAAATATTCACCACAAAGCTGGTTTAATGAAAGTTGTTCTAGTGTGTAAAATATTTGGTGTATGCCTCTTTCTTCTTTGCATTGCTTTTTTGCAACATAATAACAAAGTGTATTAGTGTTTAATAAGTTTTTTGAAAGCACTTCACCATAAATATTTATTATAGAGGAGGTAGGAATTTCATGATTGATTTCTACTACATCACCTTCAGGATATATTAAATAATATTCATAAAGTGTCATATCTTTTCGATTATATATCTATAAATAGATTTTGGCTATTCTTAGGATTTGTAAGCTAGGTGTAATTTGACAATTTTTAAAAAGAGTCTATAATAGCACCAGCATTAGCTGATTAAAAAATCTAGGCGGTCTTTTATGAGACTACGTAAATTATTAAGCATGGCTATGATAGCTATGTTTGCAACTTTATTTTTATTTGCTTGTAACCAACCAAATGGTGACAAGAAGAAAAAGGATAAAGATGATATGGGAGGTAGGAAAACTCCTGTAGATTTAATGTTGAAAAGCTTTAAGGTGAAAAACAAGACTGTATCGCCTGAAGCATGGATTTCTGCAACTCAACAAGGAAATGATTGGAGTATATAGCTTCCTACATCAATGACACAAATTGAAAAAGCAGATGATATTGAAGCAGCTTTTGAATGGGCGGGAATGGCAGAACCAAAACCACGTACTCTCACCTTTCAAGTGAAAGGGGGATTCCCAATCACATTGGAAGCACCGGGAACAGCAAAAGAAATTGAAATAACAGTGGCTAAAGATGCAAAAGGGGAATATAAAGAAGGTAGCTTTAAGATAACAGCAACTAGGAAAAAAGCTGAAAATCTTGAATTAAAGAAAATTAAATTGTACAGTGCAGCTTTTGGTACAACAGAAATAACAGACTTTAATAACATACAAGAACGTGAAACAAATGCACAAAGCGTTAATGTATCTTTTTATAGTGATGTTGCTTCACAAATTGAAGACCCAGAATTAGCAAAAAAAATTACTACTGAACCACCTTTGACAGAACAGGGCTCTCTTAAAGTATGGAAGCTAACAGAACCTAATAATAACTTGGTTGTGAAATTTAATGGAAAGACTATTTGCACTTTAAAAGTGAAAAGAAATGCATTAATAATAGGAACTTTAGAGGTGAATGCTGGTGGAAAACTTATTGTAAAAGACCCAGAAGATAATGCAGAGTATTCAACATCTGCCACTTCTATAACAGTTTCTGTGACTCCTCCAAATGGGTGTAAATATGATACAGTTACAGTGAAAGTTGGAAATAATGCTGATGTAACTTTGAAAAAAGATGAAGACACTGGTGTCTTTTCTTCTGAGACTCCAATTAATTTGCAAGATGGAGAAAACCAAGTAACAGTGAAAGATGAAAATGGAGATAAATTTAAAGTTACTAAAATGTTTAAAATTAAAAAAGTAGCAGACCCTTTAATGGGAGAAATAAATGAAAAAGTGAAAATTGAAGAGCTTTGGCTCGGCTATAAAACTATGGATACTGACGGTACTAATAAGTTTAAGGCAGTACCAGATGGATCTAATCCCCATAAATATACAGTTACTGTTAAATTTGAAGCAACAGCAGGCGGTTCTTTAAAATTATTTGATAAAGTTTCTTTAATAGTTAAAGGTGGAACAAATGCTATGAATGCAATGATAAAAGATGAAAGTGCTGGAGAAGCTAAAACAGCAAATGGAGCTGATATATTTGTTTCAAATGAGATATACTATAGGGTACAGAGAAATAACAATAATAAGTATGTATTTACATTAGAAAATGGTGGGAAAACTGCAACATACGAGGTTACTTGTACTTTTGAAAAAAAATAGATATTAAAAGAAGAAAATTCATATTAATTTAAGATTTATGGCACCCTACGAAAAGCTTAAATAGTTTTTAGTAGGGGGTCAGTTTTTGAAAAGCCTGTGTTTCTTGTACAGGCTTTTTTTATTTTAAACACCAAAACTCATTAAAAACATTGTTTTTAGCCACTTAAATGTTAAAATCAATTTATTTTCTTCTATTGATTGAAGACCGTTTTTATGTAATAGTATGAAGTATGAAAACAGATATCCAAATAGCTAGGGAAGCGAAGCTAGACAATATCGCTTCAATTGCAAAAAATGTCGGAGTTGATGAAGAAAAACTTATTCCTTATGGAAAGTATATAGCAAAATTGCCTTACTCCTGCATAGATGACGAGAAAGTGAAAAAAAGTAACTTGATTCTCGTTACTGCTATTACTCCTACAAAAGCCGGAGTTGGAAAAACCACTGTTTCAATTGGTCTTGCACTTGGAATGAATAAGCGTGGTAAAAAAACTGCCGTTGCATTACGCGAACCATCTTTGGGGCCTTGCTTTGGTATGAAAGGTGGAGCTGCAGGAGGTGGTTATGCACAAGTGCTTCCTATGGAAGACATCAACTTGCACTTCACTGGCGACTTCCACGCCATAACATCTGCTCATAATATGATTTCTGCATTGCTTGACAACTACATTTTTAGAACACAAGGCACACCAAAAGCAATTAAAAAAGTTTTATGGAAGCGTGTTTTGGACGTAAATGACCGAAATTTAAGGCAAGTGGTTACTGGTCTTGGGGATGGTAATGGTGTTGTAATGGAATCTGGCTTTGACATTACTCCAGCTAGTGAAATTATGGCAGTTTTTTGCTTGGCAAAAGACATTGAAGATTTAAGACGTCGTATTGAAAAAATAATTTTAGGTTTTGATGCTGAAGGAAACAATGTAACTGTTAAAGACTTAGGCATTGCAGGGTCTATAGTAGTGCTTTTGAAAAATGCTATCAACCCAAACCTTGTTCAAACAATAGAACACACTCCAGCGTTTATTCATGGTGGTCCTTTTGCAAATATCGCTCATGGTTGCAACTCTGTAATTGCTACTAAAATGGCTATGACATATTGTGATTATGTCATCACTGAAGCAGGATTCGCTGCAGATTTAGGTGCTGAAAAGTTTTTTGATATTAAGTGCCGAAAAGCAGGTCTTTGCCCAAAACTTACTATTATTGCAGCAACTACTGGTGCTCTTAAAATGCACGGTGGTGTGGTGGAAAAAGAGATTTCTAAACCTAACAAAGATGCTTTGGTGAAAGGCTTAGAAAACCTTGATGCTCACATTGCAAACATGAAAAAGTTTGGTCAATCTGTGGTTGTGGCTCTTAACCGCTATGGCTATGATATAGATGAAGAAGTTGAATTGCTACGAAAGCACTGCAAAGATATTGGTGTTGGCTTTGCTGTGAACAATGCATTTGTTGAAGGTGGAGAGGGTGCTTTGGAATTGGCAGATCTCGTTGTTAAGATGATTGCAGAAGAGCCTTCAAAACCACTTAACTTTGTTTATGAAGAAAACGACAAGATTAAAACAAAGATCGAAAAGATTTGTAAAAATATTTATGGTGCTAGAGAGGTAACATATTCTGCTGCTGCTAGCAAGATGATTAAGAAAATAGAAGAACAAGGATTTGCTTCATATCCTGTTTGTATTGCAAAAACACAGTATTCTTTCTCAAGCGACCCTGCTTTGTATGGTGTGCCAAAAGATTTTGAGATGAATGTGCGTGATATTGTTTTAAATTCTGGTTCTGAAATGATTGTGGCTGTTATGGGCGACATGGTGAGAATGCCAGGTCTTCCTAAAGACCCACAAGCTATTCATATTGACTTAGTTAATGGTGAGGTTGAAGGCTTGAGCTAAGCCTTGTTCAAAACGCTTTTGTTTACTAAAAATCGGCGATTATACATTTGGGTAATTTTTTAATTTACCTTTTTGTTAATCGCCGATTTTTTTGCTTTTTTAAATTATTGATTTTGCCTTTTTCTAATAAGCCCTTCCCTTATAGTTGATACATTTTTAATTATCTTATAAACTTAACCCTTGATTTATTATGTTAGGAGGTAATAAACATGAAAAAAGTATGTAATATTACTAATTGGAGGCTATCTAAAGCTATTATCTTTCTAGCTTTATTTTCTATGTTATTATTTGCTTGCAATCAAGGAAATGACCAAAATAAAAAGCCAGACGAAGGGAAAGATTCAGCAAAAAACTTAAATGATAAGACAATAATGGTGCATGGAAAAAAAGTTGAAAATGGAAAGGTTGTTATTTCTTTGGAACATGCAACAGTAACAAAAGATAATATTAAAGTATATTTTGACAAAACTGATGATTTGCCAGAAGTATTATGCGATCCTGCTAATCTTTCTATAGGACTAGGTGAATCAAAATCTTTAAAAATCTACACAAATGCAACACCAAAATACAATAAATTTGAAAAAACAATTACAATTGAACGTGAAGACAAAAAAACACTAAATCCTACAAAAATCACTATACATAATGGTAATGCACTAAGTGGAAAAATCACAATAAAAGAAAGTAGCGTTATTAAAGATGATGTTAAACTGGAATTTGCAGAAACAGATGCTCCAAAAGATACATTTACTATCTCACCCCAACCATTTAATCCTGAAAAAGGCAAGGCAAAAAAATTAACTATAACTATAGCAGAAACTGCAAAATATAAGGAATGGAAATTTGAAGTTGATGTGAAAAAAGCAAAGGAAGATTCTGATCCAAAGGATATGGATGATGCAGTGGAAGCTTTGCAAAGTCAATTAAGCTGGGCAGGTTCTAAAGTTGATTCTAACATTACACTTCCTTCAGAGGTTGCAGGCATTGCAGGAACTCATATAACATGGGAAAGTCTTAATAAATTCCATTGTACTGATGGTGGAAACATCATAAAAGATATCACCAATGTGAAGGTTGAGCTTGAAGCTACAATCACTTTTAATAGCGAAACAAGAAAGGTGAAGTTTACAACTACTATAGAAAGAATTAAACAGATTAGAGAAGTTAGGGGCAGTGGTACTGATCAGCATACTTTTACATGGGATTTTTCTGAGGAAAATGTATTGTCTTTGTTAAAAGATGCTAAGCCAATAGCAAAATTTGAGCTTAAGAAATTTGACCTTGCACAAAAGCAGTTTGTGGCAAAATTAAAACAAAAAGAAGAGCAAGGTAAGCTATTAGATTTGGAAGAATTGTTTACCCAAGGAAAACAAAAGATCACAAAATCTTATGATGATTTATTTGGAAGTGAATATGTAAACTTAAAAAGCAAAAGTGTTATAACATGGGAAGAATTTAAAGCTTTTCTTTTAAAAGCTTATGGGAATGAAAGTACAGAAGAAGAAAAAATATTTAAGAATGCTAAACAGTTTCCATTAAATAATTATACAGGTTCTTTGGCTGAGTTTAAGGCACTTTCTGATGCAGAGCGAACAAATATTATTAAAGAGGCTTTAAATAAGCAGAAAGAAGGTTATTCAAAAGGACTTGGTATTTCAAAAGATTTGTCAGATGAGCAATTCTTAGAAGCATTAAAGAAAAATGTTATATCAGGTTTTCTTGCTTTTGAGTCTAAGTTTGAAGAAGGTTTATATAAGTATAATATTATTTCTAAAACTTCTGATCCTAACTATCCTGACAATTTAAGCTTTGATGCAACATCGATTTATGATAGCCAAAAGAAATGGTATGAACAAAAAGGATCTTATAATTATAAAGACGGTAATAATAATTTTTCTTTTACCTTTGGAAGATTTGATGATAAATTAAAAGTTTGGTTAGAAATTGCTTCATCGCAGAATAGAGGTAAATTTGATAGCATAGTTCCTATATCTTCTGCCAACTCCTTCACTTTTAAATATCAAGACAAAACTTTAAATTGTGCAATAAGCAATGCTTTAGATGGCAAATTCACTGTAACAATGACAGGTGCTTTTTCTGGCACTCATGAAGCAGTATTTCAGGGCACAAACATTGAAAAAGAATATAAACATATTTTTTAACTAGGCAATTTTTAATGTTTTGAGGCAGTATTAAACTAGTACTGCCTTTTTTATTTAATTAAAATCTATTCTTTTTATGTGCCTACTTAATGTTATAATTTTAGAGAAAGCAGCAATTCTTTATTGTGTATTTTTATATTTAGGTGTTATAATAAAATAAAGGCAATATGACCTTATTTTACTATTTTGTTTATGGAAATTATAAATGTACAAGCAGAGAGCAAATCGAATACTTTGTTTGATTTTATTAGCTCTCCTTTTTTTCTCTTGTGCAGAAAGAAAGGAAATAGAATATTCAGTTGTAAATGGTGTGTATGATGCTTCAAATTTAAGCAAAGATGAGATTGTAGTGCTTGAAGGGGATTGGATTTTTGTGCCTTCGCACTTTTTGACTCCTTATGAAGATTTTTCAAGATTTAAAAGATATGAACATATAAATACTGGCTGGCACATGTATGAAGATGGTGAAGATGTGCGAGGCTATGCAACTTATGCTGTCCGCTTAAAAAATCTTGCTCCAAATGAGATTTATGCAATAAAAACTTCTGGCTGTTCTTCGGCATTCAAAGCTTACTTGAATGGTGAAGAAATTTTTTATTTAGGAAAGGTGGGAAAAACAAAAGAAGAAGAAGTGTTTGAATGGGATTCTTCTATTATAGTTTTGCCAAATTATGGTTTACAAAATGCTGTTTTAGTGTTTCATATTTCTAATTTTAATGATAGATATCCGGGCTTTTCAAAACCAATCAAATTCGGAGTGTATTCCACTATTTCAGCTCAAAAAAACAAAGATACAATCCTTTTTGTGATTCTTGCAGGATATTTACTTGTTGCAGGAGCATTTTTCACTTCATTATATCTTTTTTATTCAAAAGAAAGAAAAGCTCTCTTTTTTGGTTTAATGTGTGCCAACTTTAGTGTAAGGATATGTTGCTATGATGAATTTTTAATGACAACAATAATCCCTCATATAAGTTCCATATTCTTATTTAAACTTGGTTATGCAACATTTAGTCTTGCAATTATTTTGATTTCTCTATTCATACAAGAACTTTTTGGAATGACAAAAAAGATACTTTTATACCTTTCTTTTATTCCTATTTTTATATATCTATTAACAAATATTTTTGCTTCTACTTATATATCTGCTATTTATCTTACCTATGCACAAGTTTATGTTCTTATTTTAGGGGTTTACAATATTACTTTAGTGGTGATAAGCATGGTTAAAAAAAACAAAGATGCTAAACTTTTTTTATTAGGTCTTTCTTTGTTTTTATTGATGGCAATAAGAGATATTTTAGTTGCTAATAGGGTAATTAAAGGACAATTTTTTGCTCATTTCGGCGTTCTTGCTCTATTGATCCCTATGTCTATAATTGTATTACGTTCTTTT
>JBQNBK010000051.1:0-11596 GCA_052169975.1 Treponema sp. | reverse complement strand
ATTATTATCAATTTAAACTAACATGTTATCTTCTTTAATCATCGTTATTTTTTCTGCTTTTCTACTAGCACTTGGAATTCCTAATGATATCTTTCCTTTTGGAAATAGCATAATGGGACTCATTTGTTTTGTCCCACTTTACTATGTTTTTTTCAAAAGCAATTCAAAGCATAAAACAGCTTTAATGTATTCTCTTTTTGTAACTTTCACACATTTATTTTCTAGCTTTTGGTTAATTCATTTTCAAGATTTTGCAATATTCACACTAGGTGCTTCCACTGTTGCATACTTTTTTTTAGCTTATCCTTTTGGGCTTTTTTTTCATTATGTTTTTAAGTTTAGCGATATAAGGCATCGTCCATTTCTTTTTGCTGTTACAATAACACTTTGGGAATATTTTAAGTCTAGCGGATTCACTGCTTATCCTTGGGGTGTTATTGCGATGACAAGCTTGCAGCTCCGTCATTTTATTCAATTTGTTGATGTTACGGGAGTGTGGGGCATTTCATATATCTTAGCTTTAATAGGGGCTATGGAAGGAGAAACTTTATTAGCAATTTTTGGGCTAACAACAGGCTTAAAAAAATCCCAAAATTACCCATTGATTAAGCCTATTTTATTCACTATTTCTCTTATTTTAATGATTAATGTTTATGGCATTTTTGCTCTAAAAAACAATGAAAAGCCAATAAAAAGCATTTCACTTTTATTAGTACAACAAAATGTTGACCCTTGGTATGATTCTATGGAAAAAAGTGTAAAGGTAGGACAAAGGTTAACACGCCAAGCATTAAAAGATGATGTCGATTTAGTGGTGTGGAGTGAGTCTTCTCTTTCCAAATCTTATGAAGACTATAAAGACTGGTATGAATTCATTCCCTCTGATGACCCTTTCATTCCTTTTCTAAAAGAAATAAAGCGTCCAATCCTAATAGGCACCCCATTAAGAGGAAAAGAAGACCCTTCCAAAACATATAATGGTGTAGCCCTTATAAATGAAGATGGTGAAATATTACAAACATATTCTAAGATTCAATTAGTTCCTTTTGCAGAGTTTCTTCCATTTATAGAATATCCAATTGTCAAAAAATTCTTTAATTGGTTAGTAGGATTTAGTTCTGGCTGGGCACAAGGCACAACATATAAACTTTTTAACATAAAAACAAAAAAAGGGGATGATGTTTTTTTCACAACTCCTATTTGCTATGAAGATGCTTTTCCATCTCTTTGTGCAGGCTTACATGAAAGAGGTTCTGACTTATTAATTAATTTAACTAATGATTCGTGGTCAAAAATGGAAAGTGCAGAATATCAACATTTTGCTATTGCTTATTTTAGAGCAATTGAGCTAAGGACAACATTAGTTCGCTCAACTAATTCAGGTTATACATGTGTTATAGACCCTAAAGGAAACGTACTTAAAGATTTGCCTCTTTTTAAGGAAGGAGCTACTCATGTTGAAATTCCTATTTATTCACATAAAACCACCCCTTATGCTCTCTTTAAAGACTGGCTTCCACTAGTTCTTTTTATCATTTTTCTTAGATACATCTGGAAAAAGCAAACAGTTTATATTAAAAAGCAAAAAGAAAGGCTTTACTATACATTCCACTGGGAAAAAGAGTGCGAAGACCTTTATACTAAAAGCATTAAATTAAGCTATAAACGCACAAGAGGAATCAAAATAATCCCCATCTCACCTAAGATTATAAAGCTAAAAAAAGCTAAAAAGAAATCTTAAAGCATTTTTCAAAAAATCTTTTTAGCTTAAGTGTTTTGAATTTTCTAACTACTCTTTTCTTTTCATTTCTACTTTTAGTTTGTAGTTTTGGGCTACATTAGTTAAGTTAACATCACTATATACAATATATGCACTTTTGAATGGAAGAGAAGTTATTTCTATGTCATTATTTAGCCATTTTGTTACTTCATAGCCTTCATGTGCTTTAAGCATTATATCACTTCCTTTTTCAAATTCAATATTATTAATAGCAGTTCCTTTTTTTACAATATACGCAGTAGGTGAAGTCTCATTAGGTGCCTTAATACTTAAATAAATTTCTGCTTCATCTGGAACATTGCTATCTAATTCAACACTAATCTTAAATACTTGCACAAAAATTGCTTTTAATTCTATATCTTTTTTTACATGAGCCGTAAAAGAATTATCATTTTTATCTTCTTCTTCATCTTTAACATTACATTGCCAGTTTTTAAATTTATACCCTCCAAAAGTATTCACTTCAAAATGTATTTCTGTGCCTCTTTTTACATATTCAAGGCCACTGGTTTTAGGCTCTCCACCTATTGAAGCTTCTATAATTCCTTCTGTACTACTAGGTATTTCCCATTTAACTTCATACTTATCTTCTGCAAACATAACTGAAATTGCCACAACATTATCTTGTAAGTTATTTATTGTAAGGGTTCTTTCATCATCGCTTAAAACAGTGTTTGGCGTGCTATCTGTAATTTCAATTCCATTAATCTTCCATTTTCTTACTTGATAGCCTTCATTAGGTTCAACTTTAAAAATAGCATTTGAACCTTTTTTTGCAGTTGCAGGTGTATTTGATAACTTACCATTTATATGCACACTAGAAAATTGACCATTCTCATTTTCCCTAGTCCACGAAACTATTATTTGAGGCTTTATGATAACAGTTAGCACAAAATTACCACTAACTAAAAGATTATATGAGCTATTTTTTCCATTACTCAAACCATGTGCTGGAAAATCAGAAAATACTTTTTCAATTTCCCAATCATCTGGAACATTTATATTAAAATTAATATTTTTTCCTTGTGCTATAGTAAATTCAAATTCATTTTTATTTATTTCTACCTTGCTATATTCCCATTCAGCTTTTACCTTTGCATTTTCTGTTGTAACTGTTGCAGGAGAAAATTCCAATTTAATTTTAACTTTTGCAGAAGCTTTTCTTCTAAATATTATCTTATATTTTTGTATTGTTCCATTTTCTGCTGTCACAACAAAAGAAACTTTTTTTGTCATACCTGCTTCTTTTTGAAGCTGAATAGTTTCTTTATATGTATTAGTGAGATTACTTTCATTTTCTTTTCCTATTTTTGCTTCGTTATTGTTAGTTTTTAATGAAATATTTAAATTAGTTATAAAACCTGTATAATCAACATCACAATAAGCTAGTAAAAGGTCTGAACTAGGTGTAAACTCAAGACTTGTTATATCAGCTAGTGGTTTTAGCTCTTTAGTTCTTTCAAACAATGAATAATCAGTTATATCTTTAATTAAGCTCCCATTTTCTATTTCTAGGCTTGTATCATTTTGGGCAGTTATAGTTACGGTAAAATTACTTACAATATCTGTAGCAAAAGGTTGTTTTAGAGTAATAATTATTGTAAAAACACCCGAATTTGTACCTTGAGTATTAAAAAATAATTGTTTCTCATTATCATATTCAAACGGGGTACCTGAAGAATTGTATTCTACTTTATAGTTTAAGCTTTCCCAATCTTCTGGCTTTTGAAAAAACTCATAAAGCTCTTTAATTTTTGGCTTTGCAAAACCTTCATTTATTGATTGTTTTTTACTAAGTTTAATGCTGGATGGAATAGGGGTAACTGAAGTAAATATCTTATTTCCTGAGTCTTTTATTGTTTGACTGCTTACCAAACCAGCCTTATCTTTAACTTTTACTTTTAATGTTCTTTTTCCTGAAGCTTTAGAAATTAAATCTTTAATACGCAAATGTAAATCTTTGTCTTGTTCACTTGAATTTGCTATTGAAAATCTTTGTCTATATATTTCACTATCTTTTTCTGTTGAAAGTTCTATTTCTAATTCTTTTAAATCAGTATGTATCCCATCGTTTTTAGGGGTATGAATTACATACTCATCATTTACTTTGTTATAGGTAATTGAAGTATCTAAAACGGGTAGGGGACGTGTTAGGAACATTTTCGCCTAAAAAGTCATTACTTACCTTTGGTTCTGCCTCTTCTTTAAACTTAAAAGAAAGTTCAAGTTTTGTTGGCTCTATGTTTATAAATTGAGGAAGTTTTTCAAATAGGTTTTTCTTTTCTTCAGGAATAATTATTTCTGTTTTAAAAGTTAAATTATATTTATTTTCTATGTTTAAAGATGATGTAATGTCTTGCTTAGAAGGCACATAAATAAGCCCATCATCTCCTATATTTTGCATTGTGAATTTAATATCACTATCTATTTTTGGTTGATAAAAACCTTTTTCTACAAATTCTTTTAATTCATTTTTTATTTTGCAAGAAGTAAGTGCTATAATAAATAAAGATAATGCAAAAAAAATTATCTTACTTTTCATATTAATCTCCTTAATAGCTTATGATACCACAATCTACAACCTCAATGTAAGGATCGCTCTATACCTTGTTTCTATATTTTTTTTTCTATAAACTCACATTCCTATGTTAGAAAACAAGTCAAAAATTGTGAGAAAGGCTTCGATTATAGCCTTAGTGGGAAACACTTTTATATTTTTAATGAAATTAATTGCAGCATATTTTACATCTAGTCTTGCAATATTAGGAGATGCAATAGATTCAGGTGGTGATATTGGAATTGCTTTAATGACTTTAGCTGTTAGCTTTATTATCAATCTTCCTTCAAACAAAAAGTATCCATACGGAAGGCAAAGAGCAGAAACTATAGCTTCATTGATACTTTCATTGACAATTATTATGATGGGCTTTCAACTCTTAATTACTTCAATAAAAAAACTATTTTTGCAAAACCAAGTCCTTAATGATAAGTTTCAACTTGTTGCAATTTTAGTGATTATTACATCTATTGTGTTAAAGTTTCTTTTAGGATTAAACCAATTTATTTTAGCAAAAAAAGCTAATAGTGCTATTATTTTAGCTAATGCAAAAAACATGACAAATGATATTATTTTATCTTCTTCTGTCTTAATTGGTATTTCTTTTTCATACTATTTTCATTTTATTTTACTAGATGCTATTGTTGCCTTAATAATTAGCTTTTTTATTTTGCACTCCGGTATTTCTCTTTTTTGGGAGTTAAACATTGAATTAATGGATGGCAACACTAATAATTTTTTATATAAGAAGCTTTTTAATACTGTAGCTGAAATGAAAAATGTATATAATCCACATAGAGCTAGAATAAGAAAAATGGCTAATCTTTTTGATATAAATCTGGATATAGAAGTTGATGCCAATACAACAGTGTATGAAGCACACAAAATTGCAGAAGAATTAACTTGTAAAATAAAAGAAAATATTGAAAACGTATATGATGTAGTTATTCATATAGAACCACATGGAACAAAAAACGATGAAGAAGAAGCTTTTGGTTTATGCCCTAAAGACATAAAAAATTGAAAATCCTTCAAAGCCTTAAAGGCTTTGGAGGATTGATTGATAAATTATTTTTTATAAAGTTTTCCAGAAACACTTAAAACATTATCTTTAAAAGAAAACTTTAATGTTCCTTCAAAATGGTGTTCTGCATCAGATGTATACTTATCTGGGTTAAAATTAAGTTTAGTATAATCCAAATCTCTCATAGAAAGAGCATCACCACCATCAATTAGGTATTCATCTTTAATTATATATTCACCACTTTCACTTTTATCTGCAAAGTTTGTAGCCATTTTAGCATCTTTTAAGACATCAAAGTTTCCATTGCTATCTGTCATAAGCTCATATGCTTTTCCGTGATGTGCATATCTTACAGTTACAACACCATTTGATTGTGAAACATTCAAAGCATCACCTTCAACTAAAGACCAATCAGCAATAGCATATAAAAAAAGGCCTCTTAAAGCAGCTGGCATAGTTAATTTCTTTTCTGAAACAGGACCTGCATAACGCACACTATTAAACTTAGCAGTTGAACCTTTTAAGCTTGCTTGTGAAGTAGCATCATATTTATCTTCTACCTTTTCACCTGCAAAGCTCCAGTTAAAATAATTTGTCTCATGTGCTGGAGAGACAACATTCATTTTATAATCAATAACTAATGCATCTTCTTTAGAACAAGAAGAAAGCAACAACAATACCAAAATTGGCATAAAAAACATTTTGTTTTTCATAAAAATACTCCTTAATTTATTAAGTTTTGTTATATTAGCACAAACGTAAAGATCTATTTTATAATATAAATGATGTAAAAGTCTACACAAAGTAAAGACAAAAGTAAAGTATTATATATGTATATTGAACTTTTATTAAGGTTTTACTATTTTAAAACCCAAGTTAGTTGCAACTTTCCTAAATTGTTTTTTAGAAGAAGGGATGAGTTGATGTTGCACACCATCTATTTTTGCAATTAAACTGCTAGAGCCTCCTCCATCAAGTTCAATTGCTTCGTAAGCACCAATTTCTTGCATTATCTTTGTGGCATTTATAAGTGTTGCTCCTTCACTTATTTTTTTTCTCTCTCCATCAACACATAAAATAAAAAGCACATCTTTTTCTTTATTAATACCTATTAAAGTTCTACTATCTATTTTTTTTGATCTTCCTGTTATTGTTATGCTTCCATTTTTAAGCACTTGGTTAAATCCTGCAATGGCACACATCACATTAGAATCATCATTAGGCTTTTGAAATAAAGGTTCTCTAGTAGATGTAAATATTAGCTGGGCAAAATCGGGTTTTGCATTTGATAAAACACTTCCTTCTGCAATATAAAGCCCAAGTGGTTTATATAAAACATCTAAAAAAGAGCATTTGAATGTGAAAAAGTTAGCATTAATGGCTAGGTTAGTATCATTTCTTTTAGCAAAGCTCATAGTACTTTCAGCTAAAACGAACCCTTTTTTATTAAACCGAGTTTTTTCAGTGTTAAGTATTTTTAACAAAGGATTTTTAAGATTAATCTTTGCAACTGTTGCAATTAAGGGGATGGTTTCATTATCTAATCTTGCAATTTCAATTCCATCAGAAAGCTCAGTATAATAAATGTCTTCAATGCTAAAATAAGCATCTTTTTGGTAAGTAGTTATTTTGTGATAGTCATAACCTGTTATTGAAAAATATCTATTTGAAACACAAGAAGTAAGAAACAATAGAATGAAAATATGTTTATATCTACGCATAGCTATTAGAATGAAAGGACAAGCTGTTCTTCTTTCATATATCTCTCTAACTTTTCATAATCTTCTTTTTTTTCATTTTCAAATAGATTAAAAAAAATATTATCAACCTCTAATTCTTGTATTTTTGTATCTTCATATTTTTTCTTTAGTTCAATTATCGTTTTTACCAAACTATTGATTTTATCAATTGTATTGTCATCTGAAAAGATTATAGGCAGTTTTTTTACATAATTAGCAGAATTATTTGCTGTAGGGTTTATTATTTTCATCATTTGTGAAGCTATTGAAGAATTAAGAAAACCTAAAATGTAATAAATATATTTTATCTCTTTAGGAAAAACACCTACAACAGATTGGTCAAATAATCTATAGTCAATAATTGATGCAGTTATCTTTGAAGAAGATACCATAGGAACAGCAATTCCTAACTTAAAATAAAATGAGTAATTTTGAAAACGTGCTTTTTTGTCAGTTTTATAAAAGTTCACTATATCTTTATTCCAATTAACAAAATGATTTGATGGTTTATAATAAGAAATAGATCCACCTCTAATAATGGGAATAAAACATTTTTTACTATCTATACCATCTATGTTCGTTTTACTAGATATTAAGTGTTTATCTAAAAGTTCAAATTTAGCACAATTTTTTTTAGATTGGTCTAAGACTTTTATAAATTGTTTATCGTTTCCACTATAGAAACCTGTAACACAAGTTGCAATATCACCTATTCTATACTTTGCTTTCTTTATAAGCATATTAATTCTTTTTTTATTTGAAAATAAGAAAGCATGATCCATATTATCAAAAATATCTTGTTGAATATTCTTATACGATACAATACCGCTACTGAAAGGTTGCAATAATTCAGAAGGTTTAGAAAAATGTGTATATGTATTAAACTCATTCAAAAGGCAAGTTCTTTCATTATCACATTTTTCTAATGTAAGTATTGAAAGATTGGCATATCCAAAATTAATATTTGGAAAAAACTTTGATGGAAAAATCACCAATTCAATTATTTTTGTGTTTGTTAAGATTATATTTCTGAGAAACTTATGTCTATGCAAGGTTAAAAATGTTTTAGGTATTATAAATGTAAGTCTTCCTTTATTTTTTAATAAGTTAATTGCTTGGTATAAAAAAGTACTATAAGTTTCTTTTACATAGAGATTAGGATATATTTTTTGTAAGATTATGCGTTTTTCATAATCTTGCCATGCACCATATGGAGGATTTGCAATTATGTAATCATATTTATTATTGTTTATATGATTTGGAATCAAGGTATTATCTAACAATGTATCTGTATGCCTTATATGAATAAAACTTTTTAGTTGATATTTTTCCTTTAGTTTTAAGATAGCTTTTTGATCTAATTCAAAAGCATATATTTCAATATTTTTGTTAGTTGATAGCAAGGCATCTATAAAAATACCGTCTCCTGCACAAGGCTCCATAATAGTAGTATTTTCCTTAATAGCAAGTTTATCTATCATATAATCAACTAATTTTTTAGATGTGGTATAATATTTTTGATAAATATTTTGCATATTACTAATAACCTACCATTCCAGATATTTTAATAAATCATTATTTTTTAGATATTCTGTTGTGGAAGATAATAAATCAGTTTCCCAGTTTATGTTCTTTTCTATCCATTTTTTAATATCAAAACCTGTAAAATATTTTATTTGTTTATATGTATCATTATAACAATAACAAGACCATATTTTTGAATTTTTTAGACGTTCAAAAATATTGATTATTTTCATCTTCTTTGGATCTAACTAAAAGGAGATTTTCATAATTTGGATCAATATTTTTAAATATAGTTGCTACTAGCAATAGTCTATTTGTATTGCCTTTTTCATTAGAACTAAAACCACTCTTAAAATCAACATTATATTTTTTTTCATTTTGATAAAAATGTAAATCAAGTTCTAGTTGAATTTCTCCTGATGTTATCATTGACCAAACTTTTTCATAATATGATTTTAATTCCAATTTTTCCTTATCTAAAATATCTAACCTATCAATAAAATCTTCTATCTCTTTAGACATTGTAGTTTTAACATCAGAAAATAGCGGAGAGATAAATAATGTTAGAGGTTTTAAAGAATGATAAAAACAAAGTTTACAAAAAGGTTCCCATAATTCACCAATACGTCGGCTAAATGACATATAATCATACTTCCAAATAGAGTTACGCATATCCAACATTACAACATAATTGGTATAAGTTATTAACAAAATATTTTTTAATATAACTTCATTACACCAATTTTCTTTTAAGGCAACTTGCAATAAGTTTTTGTATACAGAATGATAAGTTTTTTCTATATTTCTATTTAGTTCTGTTGCTTTCTTTTTATAATCATTTTCAGCAAACAAACTTGAAAGTTGATGATAATATTCTTCTCCCCTGCGTCGAAAATAAGATAATAGAATACCTTTTTCTAAATATTTACTTATAATTAATGACATCGTCTGATATTTTATGTTATTTATTACTTTATTTCTACCTTATCTTACTTTTCTCCCAATATTTGCTTAATTTCCATTATGTCGCTTAATAGCTTTTGGCGAGACATTTCTCTATACTTTTTTGGAACCATTTCTTTACTAGTGCATTCAATGGAGGCTACAAGATTTTGTAATTCAATTTCATAAGGATATGAAGGAGGAATAAAGTCTTGTATTGTTTTAAGTAAGTCTTCTTTTGTTACCATTGCTCTATGAGAAAGTATTGCATTCATTTTTGCTCTAACTAATATTGATTCAATGTCTGCACCAGAAGCTTCAAAAGTGATTTTTTTAACAATATCTTTAAAGACTACACCAGTTGTCTTTATATGTAGCTTTTTTTGCATTGTTTCAAAAATATTAGCCTTTTCTTCCAGTGTTTCAGGATAAAAAAGAGCTAGATGTTCTTCAGCTCGCCCTTGTCTTTTTAAGTCTACAGGTAAGAGGTCAGGGCGACTTGTAATTAAAAACCAGATAATCTTTCCTCTATATTGAGTGTCTCCCATAAAGCTAGCAATTTGAGCAAACACTCTTACGTCTGTTCCACTTTCATTTTTATTACTTCTATTTCCTAAAACTGCATCAGCTTCATCAATCATAATTGCTACAGGAGACATAGCTTTTAATATATTGATAACTCTTTCTAAATTTGCTTCTGTACTTCCTTGCCATGCAGAACGAAAATTGCAAAGACGCACCATAGGAATGCCTATTTCACTTGCAAAAGCAGAAACTAAAAAGGATTTTCCTGTTCCTATAGGGCCTGCAATTAAATATCCCATTGGCATAACTTCATACATTTGCCCAGACAAAGCTTTCACTGCTTCCTTAAATCTATTTTTAACAAAATCATAACCAGAGATATAGTCAAGCCCATATTCTGTGTTGACAAACTCTAATAAAGAGCTAGCTTCAGCTTCTATAATCTCTTGTTTTCGTTTAACCAGATAATCTCTTGTAATAGGCACATCTTCTTGATAGGCTTGAGCCACCATTTGATAAAGATGCGACAAATTAAGCCCTGCTGTAAGATTTGCCATTTTAGCAAGAGTTAAGGATCTATCCATACTTAATAAAATATCTTCTTGATTATCTTCTTTTGCAAGATATTGTAAAAAATGAAGACGAGTGCTTTCGTCTGGAAAAGGAATATCTATTTTTATTGTTGAAGGAGAGGAAGTTATGCGTTTATTTATATCAATTAAATTCTCTGCAATCATTACAATTGAAACATCTTCTCTAGTAAAAAGAGGTTCGTTTGCCCATCTATTAAGAGTAACTAAATTGTAGCGATCCACATCATTTAAGTTATTTATATCATCGTTTGGAACTACAGTTTCTGCATAATCAATAATCAGCACCATTCTAATAGGTCTTTTTTCTTCAATCTCGCCTCTGTAATATCTTTCATTATTCTGGTTTATGATGTAAGTAAAATATTTTTCAAGATAGAAAAAAGCCTTTGTTGGGTCTCGTGAAAGAAAGTCTTGAGGGTTTTCTTCAGGATACTTTTTGTGCATTACAGAAATATATTCTATTGTCATGTTACTTAACGAAAAAGTAATGCCGCAAGAATAGTCAAAAAAAGCAATTACATCTCTGTTGCCAAAGATAACTTCAGATATGTAGTCTGTAATTTTAACAAACGAAAAAACCCCATGATATGCTCTATGAGGCAAGAAATCTCTTACATTGCCATGTATGCAATATAGATTGGCAGTTTTAGAGCAATATTTTCTTGAAAACTCACCTGCCCAATTAGGCAAAAGTTCTATGTATTCTTTATTTTCTTTTATCATAAATGCTAGTTAATAATAGCAGGTTTGATATGGATCAATCAATAAAGGAAATTCATTTGAATAAAAATATTCAAAGTGGAATTTTATAAGACATAGTCGGACTATGTCGAGGGCTAGGTGATTTTTAATTAAAAATCATTATTTTTGTGTAATGACAACGTAGACGCCTCCTATATTTTGAAAACTCTA
>JBQNBK010000050.1:0-11667 GCA_052169975.1 Treponema sp. | reverse complement strand
CCCAACTAAACTTATTTTATGTTTAACTTTATCCACTTCATTGCTATTATCTGCTTGTAATCAAGCAAATAACCAAACAGACACAAATAAAGGCAAAAAGGAACCAGATAAACCACGGTTAAATGTTAAGACGCTTACAATACATGGGAAGCCTGCAATATCAGGAAAAAACCCTATCTTAACTATAGTGGATGCAGATACTGTGGTTAAAGATAATGTTATATTGGAATTTGAAGATGCTGATGCTCCAACTGTTTTTACTATTTCACCAGATCCTTTCACTCCTGAAAAAGATAAGTCCAAAATACTTACTATAAGCACAGCAGAAACAGAAAAATATCAGGCTTGGAATATTAAAGTTGAAATAAAAAGGAAGAAAACTGCAACCGATCCTAAAACAATTGATGATGTAGTGGATGCTTTAAGAGCTAAATCAGGATGGATTGATGGCACTGTAAGTGAAGATATCAATCTTTTGAAAACAGTTGAAGGCTTTCCTGAAGCAACTGTTGAATGGAAAAGTCTTAACCAAAAGCGTTGTGATGATGCAGGAAAAATTAAGAAAGATATAGCAAATGTGAAAGTGGAGCTTAAAGCAACTATCAAATGGAATGGTAAAGAAAAAGAAGTAACATTTTCAACTATAATAGAAAGAATTAAACAAATTAGATTTAAAATGGATAAAAGAGGTAAGCTATTTGAAGCAATATGGGACTTTTCTGAAGAAAATATGTTGTCATATTTAGAAGAAGGTAAGAAAACAGCACAATTTGAATTAAAGAGTGTGGATATTGAAAAAAAGCAATTTGTAGCTCAATTAAAGAAAAAAGCAAAAAGTGATGGTAGCTTAGTAGAATTGGAAAACTGGACTAGTGGAAGAACTGAAGATCAAATTAAGAATGTTGAATATTTATTTGGAGATAAATATGTAAGCTTAAAAAAGCAAACTACTATAACATGGGAAGAATACAAAGCTTATCTTATAGGAATATCACGTAATGACTATTCTTCTAAAACTGATGAACAAATATTTGATAGCCTAAAACATGGAGATTTGTATGATAAATATCAAGGTAGTTGGGCTGAATTTAATGCACTATCTAATGACCAAAAAACAAAAGTTATTAAGGATGGTTTAGAAAGTTCAAAGGAATATTATGTCAAAAACTTTGGTGTTCCAAAAGACACACCAGATGCTGAATTTGCAAAGAAAACAAAAGAAATACTATTAGCACAAGAAAAAGGTGGAAAAGAATTTTTGGGGGCAGCATACTCATATGAATATGAAATAGCAGATTCAACTGATCCAAACTATTTAGATAAGTTAAAACTTGAAACAGTTTCGATGTATGATAGCAAAAGAGAATGGTATAGCCAAAAAGGAAACTATACATATGATGCAGGTTCTGATAAATATATCAAGTTATTCGTTGCAAAGTTATCTGAAAAATTAAGTATAACTATACAAGATAATATTATGGGTTTTAGGCGATTTAGAGGTGAGTGCCCAATATCTACAACATTTACACTAACAAAAACTCGTGGTTCAGAAACATTGAATTGCACAGTAAGTGATATTCAACAAGATGGAAAATTAACTCTTACGACTACAGGTGGATTCACTGGAACTTATAACATGAGTTTTATGGGTTCATCTATTGATAGTTTAGTTTTCTAAAAATACATTTTTTTAATTATAAGGCGATGTTAGCTAGGCTAATGTCGCCTTTTTTTCTTTTTAAATATACTTAAAAAGAGAAGGGTTTATTAAAGAAGTGTCAAGATAGACTTTATCTTACATTTTCTCTATTCTTGACAGTAAAAATGTGATGCTATATACTCTTAGTAATCTTTAAGAAGGGGGACGTGTTTCTAATGAAGAAATTACTATCTTTTTTTGCTTTAGCACTTTTGCTAGTTATGCCTGCTTTTTCGCAGGAAGCAGAAGGAGCTGAACAACAGCCAATTGTTACTGGTTCTGCAACTGTTCAGTGGGGAATCGATTTAGGTGCAGGTGTAAATCGCAATGTTAAGTCAGATGGCGAGGCTGTTCCTAAGCATGGCTTTTATAATAGCAATAGTATAAGGGTTGTGTTGCCTTTTACCGTTGCAACAGAACTTTCTGGAGGTTCCTCTAATAAAGATGCAAATGTATATGGTGCAATAAATGTTGAAAGCTTTGGTTTTGCAGCAGGACCTGGTGGTGGATTACAAGTTACCCCTAAAGGTATTGTAGCAAATCTTAGTGGAGTGGATGCTCGTTTAGTATTTTATGGTGCATACATAACTGTGTTTGATAAGCCAGATTTCACTATGAATTTTGCACGTTTATGGACTCCACTTTCATATAATAGATCACCTAGCAGTTTCGGAAAACATTTTGCACCGGGTTTTGAAGGTTGGGGAACTAAAATTGGTTATTCAAACGAGAATCTTATGAACCTCGATCTAGGATTTAAATTTGGTTCTAATGGTAATTGGGAGTCTAAACCTGCAGACCCTTCTTTTGATAAAAAATCAGGAAATCATGATAGTAAATATGGATTTGGTTTTGACTTTTCAATTAATCCTATTGAAATGTTAAGCATTGATTTTTCTATTAATGGTATTGCAAGAGCAAGAGATAGGAAAGTTGGTGGTATACAAAAACAATCAGATAAGGGTTATAACGTAACAATTGACGATGTTTATGGTGGCGGTGATAGGAAATTCTTTCTTTCTGTAGGTGGTGCTTTAGAACTTACGCCTCTTGAAGGAATGGCTGTTACACTTGGTTTTGATGGTGCTGCAAACCATAAATATGAAGCAAAAATTGGTGGTGTTAAAAAAGATGGTTGGGGCTTCGCTTGGGATATGGGTTTAGGTTTTTCGTATAAATGGCTTGATGTGGCTCTTTATGCAAATTCCAAAGGAACTGCTTTGCATGGTTGGGATGACGTAAACGATGTGCCTGATACAGAAAATCTTGCTTTCCATTTAGGTTTTAAGACTACTGCAGGGAATAAAAGCACTGAATTATTGGAAGGTTTTTCGGCTCATGCAGGACTTAACTTTTATGATTTAATGGTTAGAAAAGCTGGAAGTGTTGCAAATTCTTCAGTTATTAGAAACCAACTTCTTAATTATAATGCTTTGATTCAAGATAAGACAATTAATTATGCTGACTTACAAGCAAGTTTATCTGAATGGGGTGTTAGACAGGTGCCTATGGGCTTAAATATTGGTGCTTCTTATAAGTATTCATTAACAGATGTTATGTGGATTAAGCCATATTTTGAGTTTTATGGAGAAACAAACCATATTGGTATGCACGAAAGTTTGCATAAAGGAAATGCTAGAAATATTTCAATCAACCCTTATTTCGGTGTTGCTTATGAGTTAGGTTTTGCTTTTAGTCCTGTAGAAAAAGTTGAATTTGATTTTAACTGGAAGCATGGTAAGCTATCTCCTAATAAGTATGAAGGTGGAGTTGATGGTGGTTATATGATTGCATCTCCAGTTAATAATAACATGCATAATGGAACTTTTATTGTCTCATTAAGGGTGATATATTAATGGATGTCTAAAAAGTTATTAGCTTAACTTAAAGCATTTTTATCTAATTAAGGGTTAGAATGGCTTATGCCTTCTAACCCTTTTTTGTGTTTTTTTATAAAAGCTCTTGACTAAATTACTTAACTACCTATAATGTAACTCATAGTTGACATATTGTCTTAACTTTGGAGTTTATTATGCAAAATCTTTCAAACTTTATTATTCAGAATAAGAAAAGGCTTTTTTTTGCTTTGTTGATTTTTTTAATTGGTGTTATATTGTTTTTTACACCTTTTAATATAGCTTGCGTTTGTCATCCAAGAAGTGATGGTTCTTTTATGAAATGCCATTGGATGGGAGAAGCTGTGAGGATGTTAGGTGGGCTTATTGCCGTGTTAGGAATTGTTTTTGCATTTTCTAAAAAAAAATGGCAAATGGCATTGCTTTAAGCCTTGCTTCTATTTCTGTGTGTGCAATATTATTACAGTTTTTTGTTATTGGTACATGCAAAACTCCTACGATGAGTTGTAATGTGCATACAAAACCTACAGTAATTCTTATTTCTGTTGTGTTGGTGGTGGTATCTTTCCTTTATGTCTTTATGACTAGAAAAGAAAATTAATATTTCATGTTACTAAAAGCTTCAAATCTTTCTAAAACGTTTAAAAGAGGAATGGCAGATTTTTCTGCTGTGGAAGATGTTTCTATTGAATTAAAAGAAAACTCTTTTACTTTTATTGTTGGGCGTTCTGGTTCAGGAAAAACAACATTGTTAAATTTGCTTTCTGGGCTTTTAAAACCAACTAAAGGAGAAGTGTTTTTTGAGGATAAAAGCATTTTGAATTTTAATGATAAGCAGAAAAGTTATTATCGGAATGCTGAAATAGGTTTTGTGCCACAAGTGCTTGGTTCTTTACCTAACTTGACTGTGTTGGATAATGTGAGACTTCCATTTTTTATGTTTAAACGTGAAAGTGATGATGGTGGTAGAGCATCAAGTCTTTTAGAAATGATGGGAATATTGCACTTGAAAGATGAGTTTCCTTCTTCTTTATCAGGTGGTGAAGAAAAACGAATGCTTATTGCACGCTCCCTTATGAACTCGCCAAAGCTATTGGTTGCAGATGAGCCTACAAGTAATCTTGACTTTGAAACTACTAAAGAGGTTATGGAAGGAATTAGGCGGGTGCATAGACAGGGAGTTGCTTGTTTGATAGTTACACATGATGAATCTATAATAGAAAAAGAAAGTGAAGTTTATAAGATGGAAAGCGGTAAACTTACTCACTTATAGATTTGAAATGTGGTGTTGCTTATAAACTATTATGAGTTTTACTAGGCTAATTCTATTGACTAGTGATTGCAAAATGGTTATATTAAGGACGTAATTTATATGCGTCTAACTTTTAGAGGTTGTTGCTATGACTTTAGCAAAAAATAGTTTATTTTTACGTTTATCTTGTGCTATTATATTTTTAATATGTGCGTCTTCTATATATTCGGAACAAGAGAAAAAAAAGTATAGTTCGTGGACAGAGATTGTTTCACACATGGAAGTGCACCTTAACAAGGCTTATGAAATATATAAGACAGACCCACGTGCTGCTTATAATGAAGTGAATACTGCATATTTTAGGTTTTATGAATCTAAAGGCATGGAAAAAATCACAATGGCATATCTAGCAGGAAGTAGAAAAACAGCTGTAGAAAATGCTTTTTATGAATATAGAAAAAATGTTTTTTCTGATAAGGATGATGAGCTTATAAAGCAACATAAAGATTATCTTATTGCAATGCTTTATGAAGACGCAAGGGCTTTGGATGGGGCTAAAAACAATAAGTCTGGGAAGACACCTGCAGTTATAGCTTTTATTTCTAGTTTTAGTCTTGTTTTACGTGAGGGTCTTGAAGCTATTTTAGTTATTGCTGCTATTATTGCTTACCTCATTAAAACAAACAAAAAGAAGTATGTTTTTTCTGTTTATATAGGAGCTTTAGGTGGTGTTTTGGCTAGTGTTTTATTAGCTTTTGTTTTTTACAAACTAAAACAAAATTCTGGTGATGTATTTGGTGCTATGACACAAGAAGTCTTTGAAGGAATTGGTATGTTCCTTGCTGTGATTGTGCTTTTCTATGTTAGTAACTGGATGCTATCAAAAGCAGAAGCTGAAGCATGGGAAAAGTATATTAAGGAAAAAGTTGCAACATCGGTTTCTACAGGAAATCAGATTGTTTTAGTTTTTGCAGCTTTTATTGCAGTTGCAAGAGAAGGTGCAGAATTGATTTTGTTTTTTCAAGGTGTGCAGATTAATTCTAGTGCAGAAAAAACGGCTGTTATATGGGCTATTCTAACATCTTTGGTTGTTTTACTTGCGATATTTTTAGCTTTTAGATTTTTGACAGTGAAATTGCCATTAAAACCTTTCTTTATTGTAACAAGCATTTTAATGTATGTTATGTGTGTTTCTTTCACAGGTAAGGGTGTTGGCGAATTACAAGAAGCAGGTTGGATTGCAAAGACGTCTGTTGGGTGGATGAAAGGTTTTGAAATTGACTTATTTGGGCTTTATGCTACTTATGAAAGCTTAATTCCACAATTAATAGTTTTGGCTTTTATTATTGGACTTGCTATTTATTATCAAGTTAAAAATAAAAAAGAGCTTGCTAATATGAAGAAGTAATTTATGAAATTGGCTTGTTGAAAAGCTTTTTTAAGAAGCTCATGAATAAGGGTTTTAAAGTAAACCTCATAAGAGGTTTGCTTATAATTTATTTATATTACCATATTAAAAGGGGTGAATATGATGAAAAAATCATTTGTTATTGGTTTTGTTGTGTTTGCAGCATTGTTTGCATTCGTTGCTTGTGAAGAGAAAAAAGAAGAATCTAAGGATATGATGAATTCTAAAGACATGAATTCTAAAGAAATGATGGATTCTTCAAAGATGATGGATGCACCTTCTCCAGAAGATGAAGGAGCAGCAGGTTTTGATGAATTCCCATTGGGAGATGAACAAGATGTAGGACCTTTAACAGTTGGCGGTGTTTATTTCCAACCTGTTGATATGGAACCAGCTGGAAATAGTTTATCAAAGAATGATGCAGACTGCCACATGGAAGCAGATATTCATGCTAATGCTGAAGGTGCTGCTTTAGGTTATGGACAAGGTGACTTTGTGCCTTATTTGCACATTAAAGCTTTCATCCAAAAGCATGGTTCTGACAAAGTGCAAGAAGTTGCTTTTATGCCAATGAATGCTTCTGATGGTCCACACTATGGTGCAAACGTAAAGTTTGAAGAAGGCCTTGGAAAATATAAATTAAGATTTGAAATTAAAGCTCCAGGAAATGATTATCTTCTCCATGTTGATGAAGAAACAGGTGTTACTGGACGTTTCTGGACAGAGCCTTTAATTGTTGAATATCCAGATTTTGAATGGGCTGGTGCACAATGGTAATTCTAAAGAGACTTCTTTAGAGTTAGATCAGTTGGGAGTGATTACTTCCAACTGATATTTTTTTATATTATCTGTACGTGAAGACTAACATTTTATATTGATTTTCTGAGAAAGCGATATGCTTTCTTTTTTTGCATAGTATTAGTGGAGGTGTCCCATTTTTAAGTTTTTTATAATTGTTATAGAAGAGGCTTTGGGATTTTCCTTAATCCTTTCAATACTTTTTTCATCATTTCGTTTAGAATCTATTCTTAAAAGAAGACTTACTTTAATTGTAAGTTTAATTTTGGGTGGGCTTTTAAGTATATATTCTTCAATAATTCGCTCTATACCGAACTACATAAATAAAACTAATTTTGCTTTTTGGTGTATGGTTCCAGTAGTGGTATCTTTGTTTTTATTAGGCATCTTATCTTTGTTGGAGCAAAGGCTTAAAACAAAACACAGTTCTTTATATGAAACTCTTAGTGCTGTATTTGTAGGCTTATATACTACTTCTACTATTTTTTATTATTTGCCATTATTGATTACAGGCACTTCAAAGTTTGTTAATTATGGAGAAAGCCCTATTAGTACACTAGTGCTTTTTCGTGTGATAGGCTATTCATTGGGGTTGATAGTTGTGTTTTTGACTTCTCTTACTGTTTCAAAAACATTGTCATTATTATCAAAAATTGAGCTTCGCATAGTTGTAGCTTTGTCTCTTTCTATTTTTGGAATTACACAAATTGCTATTATATTTTTAAGATTATATTTCTTTAAGATTTTACCAAGTAATGCATTACTTTTTTCGACCATTACTTTTGCATTAAATAATACAAATCTTTTTATATATGTCATTCTTTTATTTATTTCGATGATGCCTATTTTGTTGTGGAAAAAGAATATCAAAATAATTGAACAATACAACAATAAAGCAGAGCTTAGAAAGTTAAAAGCAATAAAAAGAAATGCTAGAAGATGGGCAAAAGCTTCACTTTTTTTTCTTTTAATTGTTTTTCTTTCTTTAAGTGTTTTACGCTATCATATTGGAAAAGAGATTCCTTTGTCTCCCCCAGAAAACTATGTTATAGAAAATGGGATGGCAATTATTCCATTGCAAGAATTGGAAGATGATAAATTGCATAGATATCAATACATTTCAGAAGACAAAATATCTATGAGGTTTATTGCAATTAAGAAAAGTGAAGGGGCTTATGGCATAGGGCTTGATGCTTGCGATATTTGTGGTCCTTCAGGATATTTTGAAAGAAATGGTGAGGTTGTGTGCAAGCTTTGTGATGTTGTGATGAATAAAGCGACAATTGGTTTTCCGGGTGGTTGCAACCCAGTGCCTCTTCCTTATATTTTGCATGATGGAAAAATTAAAATTAAGTTGGAAGACTTAGAGCGAGAGTCTTATAGGTTCAAATAAAGGTTGCAAATCATTTTGAGGTGTTTATGTTTTTTAGAATGATATTTGGCTCACTATTTAGGCAAAAAGGTAAGGCAATGATGATTGCTTTTACTATTGCTTTGGGTTCTGGGCTTTCAACTGCAATGCTAAACACAATGTTGGGTGTTGGAGACAAGGTGAACCAAGAGCTTAAAACTTATGGTGCAAATATAAATGTATTGCATAAAGAAGCTTCTTTATTAACAGATATCTATGGTGAAAAAGAAGAAGGCATGACAAAAAAATATTTGCGAGAAGATGAATTATATAAGATTAAAACAATATTTTGGGCATATAATATAGTTGACTACGCACCTTTTCTTAATGTGAATGCAGAAGTTCAAGACTATTCTTCTAATACTAAGATTGTTGGAACATGGTTTGATTATGAGATTCAAATGCCAACTGGTCAAAATGTGATCACTGGAATTAGGAAAATGAGAACATGGTGGGAAGTGGAAGGTGAATGGGCAAAGGATGAGGATCACCAAACTTGCATGGTAGGTAGCTTATTCGCAGGACGAAATGGCATTAAAGTAAATGATGAGCTCACCTTAAAGACAAATATTGCAACTTTAAAGCTAAAAGTTGCTTCGATATTTAATGCAGGTAGTGATGAAGATGAGCAAATCTTTACATCGCTTTCAAATGTACAAAGTCTTTTAGGTGTACAAAATGTTTGTGAAAGCATTGAAGTAAGTGCATTGACAACACCTGATAACGATTTGGCAAGAAAGGCAGCAAGAAACCCATTAAGTTTAACTATTAAAGAAAAAGAAGTATGGTATTGCACAGCTTATGTTAGTAGCATTTGTTATCAGATTCAAGAAGTATTGCAAGATGCTGTTGCAAAGCCTATTAGACGTGTAGCAGAATCTGAAGGTGCAATATTAAATAAGACTACTCTTTTGATGCTTTTAATTACAGTTTTAAGCTTACTTACTTCGGCATTGGGAATTTCAAATTTGGTTACTGCAAGTGTAATTGAACGTCGTGCAGAAATAGGACTTAAAAAAGCAATAGGTGCAAGCAATTTAGCAATTACTATTGCTGTTTTAACTGAAGTTATGATTATAGGTATTGTTGGTGGAGCTATAGGCTATTTTGCTGGTATAGGGCTTACACAAATAATTGGACATTTTGTGTTTTCTTCTTCAATTCCACCTGCACCAATGGTTATTCCTGTTGTGATGATAATCATTTTTTTAATCACATTGCTAGGTTCTCTTCCTTCAGTAAGATATTTATTAAAACTAAATCCTACAGAAGTATTGCATGGAAAGTAGGAGGAAAAAATGACACGAAGACGAATGTATTTTAAGATGGTGTTTAGTTCCCTTCTTAGAAGAAGGTCAAGAATGGTTATAGCTCTTTTGGCTATAGCTATTGGTTCTACTGTTCTTTCAGGACTTTTGACTATATATTATGATATTCCTCGTCAGATGGGAACAATATTCCGCTCTTATGGAGCAAATATTTTGTTTATTCCCGAAGATGATGAAGTGAAAATTACCAAGGAAATGGCAGAAAACATCAAAGGGAAAATTGCAAAGGATAAACTCATAGGTTTTGCTCCTTATATATATCGAATGACAAAGGTACATGAACTTCCATATATGCTAGCTGCAACAGATTTAGAGGCTGCAAAAAAGAATAGTCCTTATTGGCTAGTGAGAGGGGAGTGGCCTAAGAAAAAAAGAGAAGTGATAATTGGACAAGAAATTAGCCGTGCTACAGGAATATCAGTTGGGGATAGTTTTGTTGTGAACACTCCTAAAGGGCAAGGTGATGAGGTTGTTACAGAGTTTATTGCTACGGGAATGGTGATAACAGGTGGTGTGGAAGAAGAATTTGTTTTTTTGGGCCTTCAAGATATGAAAGATATTGTAGGCTATGATGATCACTTTGATGTTATTGAAGGTAGTATTGATGGAAATCAAGAATATTTGCAAGAAGTGGCTAATAGCATAGAAAAAGGAGTGAGAGCAAGGCTTGTCAAAAGGCTTACAGAATCGCAGGATGTTGTGCTTAATAAACTACAAGCATTGGTTTGGATTGTTACTATCATTGTTCTTTTTTTGACTATGATTTGTGTTACAACAACTATGATGGCTGTTGTTGCAGAGCGAAAAAAAGAAATAGGGCTTAAAAAAGCATTAGGAGCATCTAATGCAAGTGTTGTGAAAGACTTCTTAGGGGAAGCTATTATGTTAGGCATACTTGGGGGAGTTTTAGGTGTTGGTTTGGGCTATTTATTTGCAGATAATGTGAGTATAAGTGTGTTTGCAAGGGAAGTTTCTTTTCCATTTTTGTTAGTACCTTTCACACTTATCTCTTCTATTATTTTGACAGTGCTTGCATGTCTTTTACCTGTACGTACCACTGTTGATATTGATCCTGCTTTGGTTTTGCGTGGTGAATAGTTTTTAGGAGATGTTTTATGGATATTTTAGTTCTTGATGAGATTTCAAAGATTTATGGAGACCTTAACACTTAATGTTCCTGAAGGTGAATGGCTTGCAATTATGGGACCATCAGGTTCGGGAAAATCAACATTGATGAATATAATAGGCTGTATGGACAAAGCTTCAATGGGAAAGATTTCACTTGCTGGTAAAGACATCTCTAGGCTTACACCTAAGGAGTTAACTGTTGTTCGTCGAGACATGATTGGTTTGATTTTTCAGCAATTTCATTTAGTGAATTATCTTACTGCGGTGGAAAATGTGATGATGAGTCAATACTATCATAGTATACCTGATGAAGAAGAAGCTATGGAAGCTTTAGCCAGTGTTGGCTTAAAGGAAAGAGCAAAGCATCTTCCAAATCAGCTTTCTGGAGGGGAGCAACAACGTCTTTGCATTGCAAGAGCATTAATAAATCACCCAAAGTTATTGCTTGCAGATGAGCCTACAGGAAACCTTGATGAAAAAAATGAAATGCTTGTTATGGAAATCTTTCATAAACTTCATAAGGCAGGAAGCACTATTATAGTAGTAACCCATGACCCAGAGGTTGCAGAACAAGCTGATAGGATGGTTGTATTGGAGCATGGCAAACTTGCCCGAATCGAACAGATGAAGCATTAATAGTTTTTAACATGTTGTACTTATTTTAAGCACAACATGTACACTTTCATCAATATTGTCTATTTTACTTTTTCAACTTGCCACTTACCTAAAGTACGTTTGTTTTTACTAATACTAGCACCTATGAGAAAAATGCTTTTGTTCTTTGCAC
>JBQNBK010000049.1:0-12113 GCA_052169975.1 Treponema sp. | reverse complement strand
GAATAAACAAAGCATTGATGGCTTAGTAAGAGAAGTGGGAAAGTTTAAGGTGTAAACAAACAGTTAAAAGAAAAAACTTTGTGTAAATGATAATGTCATGTTTTATTTTTTCCGATATTGTATGTGCATATGCCTAAAATAGAAATTAAACTTTTTAATATATTATTTACATTTTTAGTTTTTTCTTTTTTATCCCATCTTTTTTCTGATGAAGCAATTATAGAATTTGGTGGCCAGAAAGGTTGGAAACAACTTTCTTCTATAGAAAATGTTACATACACACAAGGTTTATATGGTTTTGAAAGCTTAGAGCTTTTGGCTTCGCCAGAAAAAAGTAATGAGTCTTACGATTTATTTTTAAGTTTTGATGGAGATACATCAAAGGATTATCTTAAACTTTATGATGTTGTTTCTTCTAAAGCAATTTATGTTAAAAAAGATAAAGCAAAGTATGGAACAGGTGCTTTGTTATGCAGAGCAAATGCTAAACAACCTTCAATGATTCTTTCCCCTAAGAATAATTCTTTTTTCTTTGGGGAATCAAAGGTTAATTCATTCACTATTGAGTTTTGGCTTTGCCCAGAAGACTTGAGAGCTGGTTCCAACATTTTAAAGTGGTGGAGCCAGATATTAGAAAAGAAAGTCTTTATGTTTCAAAATATTATTGTTTCTGTTGTTGATAATAGGCTTGAATGGTCATTCTTTAATATTTGGCGTGATAATAATAGTAAAGGTATAGACATAAAAGTTAGGTCTAATAAGCAATTGCCTTTGGAAAAATGGACACATCATTTATTGACATTTGATGATGAAACAGGATTACTTGAATACCGCATTAATGGAAAAGTTGATTCTATTCGCTATCTAACTCCTTCAAGCAAAGAAACAAACAAAATATTTTATTCTATGAAAGGAAAAACATCTCAACTTTTGATTGGAGAAGGATATTCTGGCTTAATTGATAACTTGGTTGTTAAAAATAGTTTTTCCCCTCAAGGATTTCAGGAAGCTATAGAAAAAGGAGAAAGATATAATAAGGATGGAGGCAGAGTTGTTTCTCATATTATTGATACAGGTGGAGTTAATTCAATGCCAAAAATGCTAAATGCAAGAATGGATATTGAAAAAGAAGCCTCTGTAGCTTTCTTTATTAGAACTAGTAATAGTCCATACAACTGGACACAATCTTATCCTGCATGGAAAGCTGTTTCTAAAAATGAAGCAATATTTAATTGTCAACCTGGTAGGTTTTTTCAAATAGCTTTTAATATGTACCCAACCAAAGATGGAAAAACATCTCCTATTATTCATTCTCTAAAACTTGATTATGAACGAGATACGTTTGCTAAACCTCCGATAGATCTAGTTGCAAAAGAAGGAGATGGATATGTTGACCTATCATGGAGTCGCTCTATAGATTTTGATGTGAAAGGCTATCTTGTGTTTTTTGGAGATAGGGAAGGGCAATATCTATTACCTTCTTCACCAATAGATGCAAAAGATTCTCTTTCTATAAGAATATATAACTTAGAAAATGGAAAACTATATTTCTTTTCTGTTGCAGCTTATGACGAAAATGGAAAACTAAATCCGGGTGAGTTTTCTAAAGAAGTCTGGATTAGACCAATGCAACGTAAGTAATTCCAAAAGAGGAGCTATGCTCCTCTTTTTTTATTTCAATTTCTTTTTATAATTTTGCAACCGCATTTAACATTCTCGTGTCTATCAAATATGAACTAGGAGGTTCATATGAAATTAAAGATAGATATAAACTCCTTTTTAAGAAAACTATTTTTTATATCTATTATTTTTTGGTTGCTTTTTGCTTGCAAACAAAATCAACAAATTAATGAGCAAAAAGAAATTACTATCACAATAAAATCAGATACTAATATAAAACTAAAAGAACCTAGCTTTCTTAAAACAGCAAAAGGCATGGAATGGAAAAATGTTAAATCATTTGCAATATCTAAAATAGAAGAAATTACTGAAGGCTATGAAATAAAAGCTTGGCATATAGAAGGCAAGGAATTAAAAGCAAATTATAAGTTTGAAAAAGATTCAATAATATTTGCTAGTTCCAAATCTAAAACTTTACTTTCTTATAAAGTGGAGCATTGGAAAGAAAACATAGATTGCCAAACTTACACATTAGATGAACAAGAAGAACTTTATGGTGTTGCATGGGCAACTACTGAAGCCAAAACAAAAATATATGAAGGCTTTAAAGCAAAAGAATTTGAGCAACAAGAGATTAATGCTGATGGTTCTACAGTAATCAAAATATATAAAGAAATGGAAAGAAAGTATTAATTGGAAAGGTGGGAGTTCCAGTTGTTATAGAAAAACCAAGAAAAGAAAAACTTATTTTTGCAGGCTTTAATCCTCCATTACCTAAAGTTTTTCCTCTTAATACAACTGAAAATATTTATAAGGCAAAATATAAGGATAGTATTTTAGTAAAAATTAATGTAGATGAAAGACTAAAAATTAGAGGTGAAGATTTTATCAAATTAAGCCTTCAAGCTCCTAAAACTTGGGCAGATATTAAGCAAGATGTAGAAAAAAAGATAAGCTTAAAAGCTGAATGGAGTAATTTGTTTGAGCCTAAGCAGGATTATGGCATTTATGATTATAGATTAGAAAATCTAAAGGGAATTAGCCTTAATGGTGATTATAAAATACAATCTGATATAACTGTGTATGTAATGAGTAACTACATTAGGTTCCAAATTGGAAGCACTATCTTGAATAATAAAGAAGAACATAATGTGCTTTTAAAATGTGAAGGAGATAAGCCTAGAGGCATTGTTATTATTCCTAAGGAAGTGGAAAGAATTAACCGCATTGCTTTTGCACTTTCTAAAATTACTGAAGTGGATTTTTCAGGAGCAACAAACCTTAAAGCTATTGAAAACAGTGCTTTTTTAAATGCCTAGACTTAAAGAAAATAGATATAGCAAATCATGAGAATCTAATTATATTCGATGGTTTTACAGACTGTGAAAATTTGGAAGAAGCTGATCTTTCTGGTTGCACAAATCTTGAATCTCTTTGTGGCTTTTTTGGGTGCAAGAACTTAAAAAAAGTGAACGTATCAAATTGCCCTAATATTAAGCAACTTGAGATTCATGCTTTTAATAAATGTGCATCTTTGGAAAGTCTTGATTTATCTTCTTGTATAAAGCTATCAAAAATAGGTGGAAGTGCTTTTAGAGATTGCACTTCTCTCAAAGGGCTCAATATTTCTTCATATTCTTTTATAGAAGAGATAGGTATGGGGGCTTTTGAAAGATGCTCTTCTCTAACTGAATTAGACCTATCTTCTTGCATTAAGCTTAAAGAAATACCTAAGCTTACTTTTAATAGTTGTTCCAACTTAACTGTAACACTTCCTGAAAGCATTGAAAAAATAGGAAAGTTTGCTTTTTATGGTTTTTTTGATGGTGTTGATACTTATTGCAAGGCAGTGGTGGTTCCTAATGATGAAATAAAAAATAAGGTGATAGCATCAAATTATCCTCAAGAAAGAATTACTAAGAAGTAGAGTAAATTAGGAGAATAAGAAAAATGAAAAAATATATTTTAATGTTGAGTTTTATATTTTTGTTGGTTAATTGCAAAAGAAGTGTTCAAAATAATTTATCTTCGATTGATGATGGTAAAAAGAATGAAACAGTAAAACTTGTATTTAATGATAAAATTATTTCTTGCAATAAAGGGATTGCACCAGAAGACTTAGTGCAAGATGGAACTGAAGTTACATTTACTTTTATTGGCAAGCTTGAAAAAGGTGAGGATATCAAAGCATGGAAAGAAAATGGAGAAAAGATAAAAGATTCAAGACATGTTAAAAGCTTGAGTTTAAAAATAGATGCTAAAAAAACTAAGAAGGTCGCTTTGATTGAAGTTGAATTGGAAAAGAAAGAAGACACTAGTTTTGTAATTCAATTTGATGAAGAGAAAATTAATGCGAATGGGATACATGGAAATAATGTAATTGCAAAAGGGTATAAAGCAAAAGAAGGGGAGCAAATCAAATTTAGCTTAAAAGATAAAAACCTAAAGCTTAAAAGCTGGAGAGTAAATGGAAATGAAGTAAAAGATAGCGAGAAAAATACATTCTTGTATACAGTAAAAAAGGAAGATGCAAACAATGAAGGTATTTTAGTAGATTATATAGAAAAAGAAGAGAGCTATACATTAAAATTTGTTAAAGAAAAAATTAGTGCGTATAAAATGCCTAACAATGAAGAGATAACATCTCCATATCAAGTTAAAGTGGGGGAGACTTATAAGTTTTCATTGAAAGATGCAAAAGAAAAATTAGAATATTGGACTTGCAATAATAATAAAATAGAAGAAAGTGCTAAAAATGAATTACTATATACTGTTAAAAAAACTGATGTAGGACATGATTTAAGCATAGAGATTGGTTATAAAATCCTTGATGAAAATAAAGTTGTTATTACTTTTGGTGATGATATTGAAAAATGTGTTATACCGGGTGGTTTTTTATCTAGTGATACAGAAATTAAAAATGGGCAAAGTGTTGCAGTAGGAAGTAAATTAAAAATCACTGCAAAGCTTATTGCAGGTGAAGAAATTGAAAAGTGGTTTATTGGACTAAAAGAAGAAGCTAAAAAAGATAAGGTGTTATATTACACAACTAGACTTGAAGATGCTAAAGATGGAGTTATAAACATAAGAATAGAGAAAAAGACTTTAGATGGAGCAATTATCAAATATGATGCTAGTTTGATTAATTGTATAAATTATGAGAGTAGCAAAAAGATAGAACCTAATTCTCAAGTTTTTCAAGGAATGAAATTAAAGTTTACTGCAAAACTAAAAGCTGGGTTTGAATTACTAAACTGGGCTATTAATGGAGAGGTAAAAACTACAGAAAGAAGAGAAAGTTTTATATATGCAGTAGAGTTAAAAGACGCGAAAGGGCAAGATAAAGAAATTGAGGTTAGTTATAATCTAAAAGAAAGTGAAACATATAAGATTATCTTTGATGAAAAAAGGATTGCTTGCCACGAGGATGAGGTTAAAGAAAATAAGGTTAAAAAAGGTGATGCGGTTCACGAGGGAGTCTGGCTTAAATTTGAAGCTCTTTTAGATGGTGATGATGAGGTTGAACATTGGTTGGTCAAAGGAGTTGATGCAGGTCTTTCTTCTAAGTATTCGTATCAAGTGAATAAAAATGATGTGGAAATAGTGAATGGTGAAAAGGTGATTAATGTAGGTGTGAAGTTAAAACAAAAATGCAAGTTTCAATTTGATGATGCTTTAATTTCATGTAAATATGCAAAAGATCACAAAGCTATAAACAAAGAAATAGGTGTAACACCTGGTTGGTCTATCGTTATTCTTGCCAAACTTAAAGAAGGGGAGAAGGTTTCTTCATGGAAGATTGATGATGTAGTTCAAAAAGAAGGTGGACAAAATATAACAACAGAGGTGCTTCGCTATAAAGTTAGAAAAGAAGATGCTAATAGCGAAGGTGTCATCAAGATTGACGTTGAAATAGAAAAGCTAAAAAGCAGCAAAATTAAGTTTGATGAAAAAAGAATTGTCTGCAAAAAGGGAAACACGCCTATTCAAAGTGAAAGTGTTGTCTGGCAAGGAGATGAGCTTTTATTCAAACCCATAAAGGCTAGAGGTGAGATTTTTGAAAACTGGAAAATCAATAACACTACATCATCCACAGTTGAGTATAAATATATCGTGGACTCAAATGATGAACAAGGTGGATATATCAATGTAGATTATAAAGCTCGCCCATTAACTCCATTCTTTCTCAAATTTGAAGAGCCAGTAGAAAAATGTAATATTATATACGGCGAAGACTTGGCAAGTGGAAGTATTGTATACGAAGGTGAAAAGCTCAAATTCACTACTAGTGTAAAAGGTGAAGAAATTGAAGATTGGCTTGTAAAAGGCAAAGCTAAAAACTGGGCAGATTATACTTACTTTCATTATACTGTTGCCACCCAAGACATTGAAACCATTGATAGTAAGCTTACTTTTAGAGTGTCTTGCAAACTTAAAGAAAAGATAAGAATAGTATTTGAAAGTAGTGATATGACATGTAAGTTTTATTATCAATATCATGGTGGAGCCATTTTGCCTAATGATATAATTCTACCTAAAAAGTGGATTCGATTTAATGCAATCTTGCCAAAGGGCAAAAAAGTAAAAAGGTGGAGATTGAATGGGAATGAAGTTCATGATGATACCAGTTGGTTAGGTAGTGGAACTATGAACTTAAAAGAAGAAAACACTATTTTTGATTATTTACCAAGCATTGAAAAAACAGTTTTGGCTAATGACGGAAAAAGAGAGATTAAAATAACAATTGAATTTGAATAGGATGAGCCTTTGCTCGAATGCTTCGAGTAGTGGCATTCGAACCTCTCGAGCAATACTGCTCGAAGAGTTCGAGTCGGGCGGATCGCAACCCATAGCCTGAGCGGATCAGATAGTCTGACCCGAGCGAGGAAGGCCTCGTTCATCGTTCAGGGTGATTGCCTCACCTCGAGCGAGTGGCGACCCTTCAATAAGGCGAGTGGGCACCATCACCGCAAGAGCTTGGTTTTGGCATCCATATCTGGCTTTGCAAGTCAAAAGTTGGTGTTGCCGACATTTTCTCAAGAAATTCTATCGAGCCTAAATAAAAACATCCTATCTTTACTATTTATCTAAATTATAGGATATTTATGTTTAAGGAGGGCTTTTTATGAAAGCACTAGAGAGATTTAAAAAGTATATAGCATTTGATACAAAATCAAATGAAGAAAACGAATGTTGTCCTTCAACTCCTGGTCAGTTGGTGTTGGGAAAAGCACTTGTAGAAGAGTTAAAGAGTTTTGGGCTAGAAGCAGAGCAAGATGAACATGGCTATGTTTATTCATGTTTGAAAGGAAACTCACCTGAATGCAAAAAGACAATTGGTTTTATTGCACACATGGATACAGCCCCAGACTTAGATGGAAAATGTGTGAACCCTCAAGTGTTTGTTTACAAAGGTGGGGACATTAAGCTCAATGATGAGTATTCAATGACTGTTAAAGAATTCCCTTTCTTGAACGACTTGGTGGGTCAAGAAGTGGTAACAACAGATGGAACCACGCTTTTGGGAGCTGATGATAAGTCGGGAATCACTATTATTATGGGGGCAATTGAATACTTAATAGCTCATCCAGAAATTAAACATGGAGACATAAAAATAGGTTTTACTCCAGATGAAGAAATTGGACGTGGAGCAAACCTCTTTGATGTTAAAAAGTTTGGGGCTGATTTTGCATATACAATAGATGGTGGTCCTTTAGGAGAGCTTGAATACGAAAACTTTAATGCAGCAGGGGCAAAAATCACAATACAAGGAAAGAATGTGCATCCCGGTTCTGCTAAGAACGTAATGATTAATTCTTTGAGTGTTGCTATGGAACTTGAAGCTATGCTCCCAAAAGAGCAAAAACCAGAGTTTACCGAAAAGTATGAAGGCTTTATACATTTAACTTCTTTGCAAGGTAGTGTGGATGAAACAAAGATGAATTACATAGTGCGAGATCATTCTATGGAAACATTTAACCATAAAAAGCAGCTCTTGGAAAAAGCCTGCGAGTTCTTAAATGTAAAGTATGGCAACATAGTTAAAATAGATATGAAAGACTATTACTACAACATGAAAGATAAGATTGCTCCATGTATGGAAATAATAGATCTTGCAAAAACATCTATGGAAGATGTTGGAATTAAGCCCGTAGTAAAACCTATTCGAGGAGGCACAGACGGAGCTCGCCTTTCATTTATGGGGCTTCCATGTCCAAACATCTTTGCTGGTGGTTACAACTTTCATGGACGTTTTGAAATTGTTCCCACAAAATCAATAGAAAAAGGAATTGAATTATTGGTTAAGATAAGTGAAAAAGTAACTGAAATGAAATAAGTTATTTTCACTTAGCTCATAAAAAAGGCATCTTTATAGATGCCTTTTTTTATTCAAACTAGCAACTTGTTGTTATTAGCTTTGAAGAAGGAAGAAATAATTCTTCTTTGTGGTTTTCAACTTTCAAAACTATTTTTTCGTTTTCTAGTTCTACAATAATAGATGAGCCAGAGACTACCTCTTCTTCAATTATCATCATTGCAAGATTTTCTTCAATGTCACTTTGAATTAATCGTCTCATGGGTCTAGCACCATAGTTTGGCTCATAACCTTTTTCTACAAAATATTCTATTGCCCTTTCTGTTAGCGTGATAATTAAATCTTTTTCTTTTAATCTTTTTTCAAGCTTTTTAAGCTCTAAAGATAAAATATTCTTTATAGATTCTTGTGTAAGTGGGGCAAAAACTACCATGTCATCAAGTCGATTAATGAATTCTGGAGAAAGGAAGCGTTTAATTTCGGTAAGAGCATTAGATTTTATATCTTTGTATGCCATAATTCCATTTCCTTCAATAGTAAAGCCGGGAATTGTATCTTTAATGATTGAACGGGATCCTGCATTACTAGTCATAATAATAATTGTGTTTCTAAAACTAACTGTGTATCCAGAACTATCTTGTAATTCACCTTCTTCCAACACTTGCAACAAAATATTAAAGACATCTTGATGTGCTTTTTCTATTTCATCGAGTAAAAGCACGCAATAAGGGTTCCTCTTTACTTTTTCTGTTATCACTCCACCGTTTTCAAAGCCAACATAACCTGGTGGGGAACCTATCAACTTTGAAACAGAATGTTTTTCCATATAATCGCTCATATCAATACGAATTAAAGTATGGGAAGAACCAAATAAATATTCAGAAAGTGTTTTGGCTAAAAGAGTTTTTCCAACACCTGTAGGACCTAAAAATAAGAAAGACCCTATTGGACGGTCTTTAGAAGAAATGCCTGCACGAGAACGACGTATGCAAGAAGAAATTAGATTTATAGCTTCATCTTGACCAATAACTTTTTCTTTTAATACTTTGTCTAGCATTTTCATACGTTGCATATCACTTTCTGTCATACGTTCTGAAGGAATACCAGTCATTATAGCAACTGTTTTTGCAACATCTTTTTCATCAATAGGTAATATTTCAATTTCATCAGGATTTTCCCAATTGTTCTTTATTGTTATAAGATTTTGTTTTAGCTCGTTTACTTCATCTCTAATGATAATTGCTTTTTCATAATCTTGAGATTCAAGCAATTGAACCTTATCAAGTTGTAGCTTTTCTATTCTTTTTTCAATTGTTAAAAGCTCATTTGGCATTTTCTCATTTTCTGTTCGCTTCATTGCTCCAACTTCATCTAAAACGTCGATTGCTTTGTCAGGAAAAACCCTATCAGGTATATAACGCGAAGCTAAACTTACAACTTTTTTTAAGGCTTCATCAGAATATCTTACGTTGTGATACTTCTCGTAAGCTTCTTTAAGACCAGAAATGATATTTAAAACTTCATCTTCTTGAGGTTCTCTCACAATTACTTGTTGAAAACGTCTCACTAAAGAGGTATCTTTTTCAAAATATTTTTTGTAATCTTGTAGTGTAGTAGCTCCTATGCAGTGAACTTCACCCCTTGCTAAAGCTGGCTTTAAGATATTTGCAGCATCAAGAGAACCTTGAGAAGAACCAGCACCTATAATAGTGTGAATCTCATCAATAAACAAAATTATATTTTTGGCTTTTGCTATTTTTTTAATTATCATTTTTAGCTTTGCTTCAAATTGTCCTCTTAACTGTGTTCCAGCCACTAAAGATGCTAAGTCTAACACAAGAATCTTATTGCCCCGTAAAACACGAGGGACACGATCTTCTATAATTGCACGTGCCAAGCCTTCCACAATTGCAGTTTTTCCAACACCAGGTTCTCCTAAAAGTATGGGATTATTTTTATTTCTTCTAGATAATATTTGAATTAATCTATTAATTTCTTTTTCGCGTCCAATTACAGGGTCGTATGAAGAAGAAACTTTACTTGTTAGATCATAAGCAAGATCATTAAATTTAGTTTTAGGTGTGCTTGAAAGTTGTGTTGGTCTATTACCTTTATTTCTAATTTCTTTGTTATAAAAAAGCCTACATACTTGTTCAAGTTGCATCATATCTATATTGTTATCTCCAATATATATATGTAAAAATGTATGAGGATTAGCTATCATTGCTAAAATTATGTGACCAGTAGTTAAATAAGAATGTTTTAGCCTTTCTGCTATATTATTGCTTTCAACCAAAAGGTGGTTTGTTTCATCTGATCTTTTCATTGTGGTAAGCTCAGCACCTCTGGTTTTTATGTTTAATCTACTTTCCAATGTAATACGTAATCTAGTCATGTCAAAAGCACAATGAACTAATACTTTATGCCCAATGAGAGATTTCTTTTTCACTATTGCAAGTAAAATATGTTCTATTTCAATAAATTGAGCTTTTGCCCTATTTGCCTCATAGGTTGCATATTCATTTAGTAATTTATTTACTCCAACTGAAAAATGAAGCATGTATCTTTCCCCTCATATATTAAAAACTATAGTTTTCCATTATTTGTTTGTTGTATTTTGTCTTGCTATACGTCTTTATTATATCATAACAAAAACCTAATAACTAGCTATTGTTAAGGCTGGGTTAACTACTTCCAAAAGAGAAATTGCAAAACTTACTCAAAATAAAAAGCTCTCAATGCACTACATATATTACACAATACTTTGAGAGCTTTTAAGTTTACTTATTTGAGTAAGCAAAAATATTGTTGATATGAAGCTTTTCATTCTAAAAACTTCATGTATTAAACATTGAACTTAAAGAATATCACATCTCCATCTTGAACTACATAGTCTTTTCCTTCAAGCCTATATCTACCAGCTTCTTTTATTTTTTGCTCACTACCATATTGTTTAAAATCTTCAAAGCTATAAACACATGCTTTAATAAAGCCTTTTTCAAAATCTGTGTGAATTACTCCTGCAGCTTTTGGAGCTACATCTCCTGCATGAATTGTCCAAGCTCTGCATTCATCTTCTCCAGCAGTAAAGAATGTTCGTAAACCTAAAAGAGAATAGACATGTCGTGAAAGGGTAGAAATGGAAGATACCGAAAGTCCTGCTTCTTGTAAGAACTCTTGTCTTTCTTCTGGACTTTCAATATCCGCTAAATCTGCCTCAAATTGGCCTGACATAATAATAGCATGAGTGCCTTCTTTTTTTGCAAGTTCCAATACTTTTTCACTATATTTATTTCCATCTTTCATAGAAGCGTCATCAACATTGCAAATGTATAAATGTTTTTTCATAGTGATAAGATGGCTATCATAAATGGCTAAAGTTTCTTCTTCTGTTAAAGTGGCATTTTTTGCCCATTTACCATTTTGCAAAAAAGGCATAATTTTATCCATTGCACTAAAAAAATATTCGCTATTTTTTCGCTCTTCTTTACTCACCTTTGCAAGCCTCATTGCCTTTTCTTTTTTCTTTTCAAGCGTTGCAATATCTGCTAAGGCTAATTCAACATTGATGGTTTCTATATCTGCAATAGGGTCTATTCTATTTTCTACATGAATAATATTTTCATTTTCAAAACAACGTACTACATGAGCTATAACTCCTACTTCTCTTATGTGAGATAAAAACTGATTTCCAAGTCCTTCTCCTTGTGAGGCTCCCTTAACTAATCCTGCAATGTCCACAAATTCTACAGTTGCTTTAATTGTTTTTTTAGGGTTAAAAGATTTTGTTAAAAAAGCAAGACGTTCATCTTCTAATTCCACAATGCCAATATTTGGTTCTATTGTGCAAAATGGATAGTTTGCAGCTTCTGCTGGTGCCAATGTTAAAGATCTAAAAATAGTGGACTTTCCAACGTTTGGGAGTCCTACGATACCACAATTTATTGCCACAGTTTTCTCCTATTGATTTGAATTGCGAGGTTAGATTATAACAATTAAATTAAATTAAGATAAGAAGTAGTTTTATGAGATGCAATGAGAATTTTTAATAATATCTATTTATGTAAGGAAAAGTTTTTATACCATCATCCGCAAAAGTATTTATTGATCTTTGCATAACTCATCATAAATGCACCGACTAATATTTTAAGTGAAATATTTCATTGTGTTAGATTAA
>JBQNBK010000048.1:0-12328 GCA_052169975.1 Treponema sp. | reverse complement strand
GAATCTATAATCCATTTAGCCTATTTAATGTGTTTTCTAAAAAAGAATTGGGCGATTATTGGTTTGCGACGGGTACACCTACCTTTATGGTGCATTTGCTAGAACAAAATGCTTTTAAGATACCAGACTTAGAGGGAAACATAAGATTGACTTTTAGGAGTATGGATGCCTATAGGCTCGATTATGATAATTTAGCTCCTTTGCTTTTTCAATCGGGGTATCTTACAATAAAAGATTATGATAGAGAACTTGATATGTATGTTTTAGGTTATCCAAATGATGAGGTAAAATACGCTTTTCTTGAGTGTTTGATGGCTGTGTATACAAGTGCAAGAAAAGATTCATCTGGTGAGTTTATGATAGATAAATTTTTAGATAGCATAAGAAAAGGAGACATAGACGTAGTGCTTACCCTCATAAAGGCACTTATGGCAAGTATTCCATATGATTCATTACCAGCTGATAAACTATTTTTAAGAGAACACAACTATCAAACAACTATTTACCTTATCTTTCTTCTAATGGGGCAGTATGTTAGGACTGAAGTGCACTCTGCACAAGGACGCTCTGATGTTGAAGTGGAAACAAAGGATGCAAGCTATATCTTTGAGTTTAAGGTAGGGGATAAGCCTAGCACAGCATTAGCTCAAATAAAGAGTGCAGGATATGCAGAAAAGCATAGTGCAAAAAACAAAAGCATCTTTCTTATAGGAGCTAGTATTAGTCAAGATATGCGTACATTAGAAGACTGGCAGGTTGAAAAGGTTCGGTAGGTGAGTTTGAGTTTTAGGTAAAGCATAAGGTTTATGTTTTAGTATACAGCCTTTTTATTTTGCCATAAATTGCTGATACGTAATTTGAATAAGAGTAAATTTTGTTTGAAGCATATGTTTTATTGCTTTTTAAATAGTGTTACTCCTTTCAATAATTTTATAATGCTAAAATTCCTGTTGCTACTCTTATTTGTAATTGACCAACACATACTCTTATGTTAGTATTATAGACTAATTTTCTATTGTTGGAGTGTGTAGTTATGAATCTTATTCCATTATTACAAACTAGTGGTGGAGGGCAGTATATGTTCTTTATCACACTTGGTTTAGTCTTTTTAATCTTTTATTTTCTTTTGATTAGACCTCAAAAAAAAGAACAAAGAGAGCGTGAAGCTTTGATAGCAACTGTCAAAAAAGGTGATAAGATAATAACTATTGGTGGGCTTCATGGTATGGTAACTTTGACCAAAGAAAGAACTGTTATTATGAAAGTTGATGAAGGTTGCAAAATTGAAATTAGTAGAAGTGCTATTGCAACAGTTTTACGTGAAAAAGAAGAACAAAAGGAAGAAGTTTTACCAAAAAAAGATGAAGAAAAACAGAGTGGTGGATTGTTTGGTTTTTTAAGTAAGAAGAAAAAATCATAAAAATTGTTTTTAATTAATTTCTTTACTGATAGGAGATTGTAGAATATATGAAAAAAAGAGCTAGATTCGTTTTGATTCTGCTTGTTTTGGGCTTGTGTTTTGTGTTCTTATATCCAACATTACGTTGGTATTTTTGGACAGGGAAAGAAGAGAAAGCCCTAGCTTTAGCATCTAGGGAAAAGATTAGAGATTATGCTGAAAACATGGCACGATCTGACATTGATAAACTTATAGAGTCTGCTCTTTCTACACCAAATGAGAAAGTAGATGCGAAGTTTAAGCCAATTATTGATAAAGCGAAAAGTAATAGATGTTTTCTAAAAATGGAAATGCCGGTAGAATGGACATATAGGGAAGTTGTTAAAAGTTTTCCGGTTAAGAAAAAGGATGATATAATTCCAATATTACACCCTATAATGGAAAAAGGATATAGGGACAGCATTCTTACTACAAAGGACTATCAGGCAAATGCTGTAAAACTGGGTTTGGACTTGTCCGGCGGTATGAGTATAATAGTAAAGGCGGATCTTGATGCTGTTTCCGTTAAAGAGGGCGGGCAGGCGAGTTCAAAAGATGACGCAATGAAGCTTGCTATGGAAACTCTTACAAGTCGAATTGACAAATTCGGTCTTTCTGAACCTGTTATAAGGCAACAGGGAGAGGATAGAATATACATTGAAATGCCCGGTGCCGCTGATGCCGATAGAATGAATTCAATTATTATGGGACGCGGTATTTTAGCTTTTCATATAGTTGATGATGAAGCAACAGAAAAGTTTAAAGAATACTATAGAAATAATCCCGGTAAGACTTTTGATGCTGAATACAATCTTCTTGATCCTTCTATAATCCCGGAAGATACTGTTGTTATGGGCGTGTATCACAAAGATGAATATGGTATTGACCAAAGAGATACTCGAGAGCCGTTTTTAGTGGTAAAAAAGGATGCCGGTCTCGATGGGAAATATCTAGTGAGTGTGGACACTTCTACCGATGCTACATCGAAGCCTGTTGTTATTTTCACACTGGATAGTGAAGGAGCTAAAATCTTTGGAGATTTGACTACTGCAAATGAGAAAAAAAGGCTTGCAATAGTTTCTGACAATAAGATTAAGGAAGCTCCAACAATTAGAGAGCCAATTTTAGGTGGACGTGGTAGTATTTCAGGTTTTTCAACCCAAGAAGCTGAAAACTTAAAGACTATTTTGCGTACGGCTTGGCTTAGTGTTCCACTACAACTAGAAAATCAACAAGTTATAGGTGCTAATCTTGGAGAAGAGGCTATTGCACAAGGAAAAACAGCTCTTTTATGGGGCTTGTTAGGTGTGTTGATTTTTATGATCTTGTATTATAAAGAAGCTGGTATTAACGCTTGTATTGCTCAAATATTAAACTTATATATTATGTTTAGTATCTTGTCAGCTTTTAATTTAACTCTTACATTACCAAGTATCGCTGGTATGATTTTAACCATTGGTATGGCAGTTGATGCAAACGTTGTTATTTTTGAAAGAATTAAAGAAGAGTTGCGTCTGGGAAAAAGTAGAAAAGCTGCATTAGATGCTGGTTTTGATAGGGCTTTTTGGGCAATTATGGACTCAAATATAACAACTTTTATTGCAGCATTATTTTTGTCTATACTTGGTACAGGACCTATAAAAGGCTTTGCTTATAGCTTAGCAATTGGTGTTATTTCTTCTGTGTTTACTGCTCTATTTGTTTCTCGTCTTATTTTTGATTTTGGCACTGAAACTTTGGGAAGGAAAACAATAGGAATTAGTTGGAGGAAATTGGCATAATGAAAACTGTGATTAAATTTAGTAAACTTTTTATACCTTGCATGATTTTAAGCCTACTTTTGATGATTTTTTCTATTGTAGGTCTTTCATATAAGGGAATAAATTTTGGTCTTGATTTTCAAGCTGGGTTTATAGAAAAGATTCGTATAGCTCCTACTGCTTTTACTCTTTCTTATGATGGTCCAAAGACTGTTAATGTTTCTTTAAGTTCAACTGGTCTTGATATAACTTCCACTGCTGTAGATGGGGATAGCCAAGCAATAAGCTTTATGTATTCAGATTATAAAACAGTTGGTGAATTTGTTGAGAAATTAAAAGATTTTGAAGGCCTTACAATTAATCTAATTAAAGCTGAAAATTCTACTCCTTTCGAAAACTTATTTATTGATTCTCAAGTTTTACCTCGTCTTTCAAATACTCCTTTTAAGTTTCATTATTTGCCTTCCAATTCTGATATTGTGCAAACAGATTCTGTGCGCCATGCTCTTTCTGAACTTCCATCTGCTTCTGTTCAACAAGTTGGAAAGGAACTTGATAGAGTTTTTCAAATTCGTATGGCAGATGATGGTAAAAATGAAAATTCAAATGTAGAATTACATAAGCTCATTACTGATGCCTTAAATAAAGAATTTGGTGAAGATAATATAGTGGTTATGAGCACTGACTTTGTAGGCTCTATGTTTTCAACTTCTTTAGCTCGTCAAGCTGTTCAATTAGTTTTAGGGGCATTGGTTCTTATTTTTATCTATGCAATGTTTAGATTTAGATGGGATTTTGCTTTAGGTGGTATCTTAGCATTGTTACATGACACTTTGGCTATTTTTGCATTTATTGTGTGGACTCAAATGGAATTTAATTCCATTAGTATAGCTGCTGTTTTAACTATTATTGGTTATTCAATAAATGATACTGTGGTTATATATGACAGAATAAGAGAAAACATAGCATTGCATCCAAAAGATGTTTGCACAGATATCTTGGACATTTCTTTGAGTGAAGTTTTAGGTCGTACTATTATTACTACAATAACAACAATGCTTGCAGCATTTTCTCTTTATATTTTTACTGAAGGCAGTATGAAGGATTTTGCTATGTGTTTAATTGTTGGTATGCTTTCTGGTACATATTCTTCTATATATATTGCAAGTGCTTGTATTAATTTCTTTTGTAGAAATAAAAAAGGTGAGGAAATGTTTGTTGCTAAAGCAAATCCTCAAGGAGTGTCAATATAATTAGAGTGTTATTTTTTAGTTTTTAAAATATCTATTTCATAAGAGGACTTGAGTATGCATATGTCCTCATAAGGGGTATGAAATGATGAATATAATTTTGACATTGACTGTGTCGTTGGCTATTTCTTTTTTGTTGGGACTATTACTAGGTACATTCAAGAAAGTATTTTATGTAGCAGTGGATCCAAAGGTAGCATTGGTTCGTAGTGTTTTACCCGGTGCTAATTGTGGAGCATGTGGGTATCCTGGTTGTGATGGATTTGCAGCAGCAGTTGCAAAAGGAGAAGCTAAAACTAATGGTTGCCCAGTAGGTTCTTCTCCTGTAGCCAAAAAAGTTGGTGAGATAATGGGTGTATCTTCTGATGCTTCAAAAAAAATTGCGGTGCTTTTGTGTCAAGGGACACATGAAGTGTGTTCAAAAAAGTCAGAGTATGTTGGAGTTCGCACTTGTATAGCTGCAAAAGTAGCTATTAATGGCACTAAGAATTGTGATTGGGGCTGTATTGGTTTTGGGGACTGTGAACATGCTTGTCCTTTTGATGCAATACATGTGAGAGAAGATGGCTTACCTTTTGTTGATATTGATAAGTGTACTGGCTGTGGTATTTGTGTAGCAGCTTGTCCACAACATATTTTGGCTACTATTGGAAGTGAAAAGAAAGGTGCTATTGCTCTTTGTTCATGTAGAAATCCTAAGAAATCAGTTATTATGAAAAATTGTAAAAGAGGTTGCATTAAATGTATGAAATGTGAGAAAGTATGCGAGTTTGGTGCAATAAAGGTAACTGATGGTATTCCTGTAGTGGATTATTCGCTTTGCACTTCTTGTGGAAAGTGTATTGAAGGATGCCCTACAAAAGTCTTAGGATATGTGCAAGATAAAGTTACATTAACGACTTGCCAATCTTGTCCTTCTTGTGCTTAAAAATTATGGAAGAAAATCAACACTGTGGCATTGTTTCTATTATAGGTCGTCCTTCTTCAGGGAAGTCTACATTTTTGAATAAAGTAGCTGGAGGCAAGGTTTCAATTGTTTCAAAGATGCCACAGACTACACTTACTGCAATTAGAGGAATAGTTACTTTGCCACTTGGTCAAATAATCTTTATTGACACACCTGGTTATAACATTTCCACTGCCAATTTTAATCTAAAATTGCAAGAGATAGCAATTCAATCTTTAAATGACGCTGATATTATTTTGTATATTATTGATGCTACCAGAGTTTTTGGTGATGAAGAAGAAGCTATTATTTCAATACTAAAAAAAGTTTCTAAGCCAATTGTTATTGCATTTAATAAACTTGATGCAAAAAATGCAAATAGGTCACTTTCACTTATTAGTTTACAAAAGTCTTTTCCAAAGCTATTAAACGAGATTTCAGATTTGAAAATTGGTGAGCCCCATCTTTTTGACATTTCTGCAAAAACAGGAGAAGGAATAGATAAACTTATTCAAACTATTTTAATCAACTTACCAGAATCACCTTTATTATATCCACCTGAATTTTACACAGATCAAGATGTATCTTTTAGAATTGAAGAGATTATTCGTGAGCAAATTATACTAAACACAAAAGACGAAGTGCCTCATGCTGTTTATGTTAAAATTGATGATATGAAAATGCAAAAAAATGGCAAAAGGCTTAATGTAAATGCGTCATTATATGTTGATAAAGAAAGCCAAAAAGGCATTTTGATTGGTAAAGATGCAAGTGTGATCAAAAAAATAAGAATAAACGCTGAAAAAGAGTTATTTAAGCTCTTCCCTTATTTCATTTCTTTAGAATTAAAAGTCAAAGTTGATAAGAATTGGCGATCAAGATAAAGTTACAATTTCTTGATAATTTTTGCGGGAACTCCACCCACTACTGTGTTGCAAGGAACGTCTTTTGTTAGCACAGCTCCAGCTGCAGCAAAGAAACTCCTGCTAAAATAGTTGCATTCGAGCCCACCCATACATTTTTTCCAATATGAATGGGGGAAGGATGCAAAGTTGCTCTATTTTGAGGATTTTGATCATGATTTAGCGTTGCTAAAACAACATTATGCCCAATAAATGTGCCATCTTCAATTCTTATTCCGCCTTGATCTTGAAACTTGCAACCTGCATTAATAAACACATTCTTGCCAAAAATGATATTTTTTCCACAATCAGTATAAAATGGTGGGAACATTCTAAATGTTTCATCTATCTTACGCGATGTAAGCTTTTCCATGAGTTCTCTAATCTGTTCAGCTGTATGATAAGAATTATTGAGAATAGCGGTAATCTTCATGGCTTCATCACTTAATTTATGTATAAAAGAAGACACTTCAGAACCTGCTTCAATTGTTTTTTCACTGTTTAAAATATCTAAAAAAGCGTCTAATGTCATTTTTGCTCCATAATTAAAAAAATCTTCTATTATTATAGTGTTTTTTTGTGCACAAAGTATATGATGCTTAAAAGTTAAAATAGATATCACATAAAAAGTCTTTTTGTTAATTTATAAAAATAGCTCTCTTGATAGCAGTGCATTTGAAAAGTATAATCACAAAATGGAACGAAATGAAAAAGCTATCGAGCTTGAAGCATTAATAAAAAAACACCAAGACCTTTATTATAATGGCATACCTGAATTATCTGATGCAGATTTTGATCTTTTATGGGATGAATTAAGATTATTAGAACCAAATAATCAGCTATTTTCAACCATTCCTAAAGACGAAGGCGATGGTTTTAAAAAAGCTAGACATATTATTCCTATGGGAAGCCAAGAAAAGGCTGCAAATAACGAAGCTTTTTTGGCATGGTCTTCTAACCATAATTATGAATCATACCTAGTGCAATATAAACTTGATGGGGCAAGCCTCGAACTTCAATATGAAAACGGCCATCTTATCAAAGCTGTTACAAGAGGCGATGGTGTGATGGGGGATGATATAACTTTTAATGCTATAAAAATGCAAGGTGTTATAAAAGAGCTAAAAGGCGAAGCTTCCCCCAAAGGCAAAACACCATTTACAGGAGCTGTGCGTGGCGAAGTGATTATGCCAAAAGCCATTTTTAATTCAATGTATATGGATAAAGCTAATTGCCGTAATGCAGCTAATGGGATTATGAAGCGTAAGGATGGAAAGGGCTGTGAATACTTACAAGTTATCTGTTATGATGCAGGAAAAGCCAGCCAAAATACCTACACTCAATACTTTAATAATGAAATTGAAAAAATTGAATGGTTAAAAGCTGCTGGGTTTAATGTTGTGCAAACAAAGATATGCAAAAATGCCCAAGAAGTGATTAAATTAAGAGAAGAAATTGCAACAAAGCGAGCAAATCTTCCATTTGATATTGATGGCCTTGTAATAAAAAATATAGAAATTGATCTTGAAGACTTAAAAAGAAGCCGCCCAGATAAGCAAATTGCTTTTAAGTTTGAACTTGAAAAAGCAATTTCTACTATATTAGATGTTGAATGGAGTGAGTCAGGGGCGACATACACTCCAATAGCTATGATTGAACCTGTCCATCTTGCAGGCACTAAAGTGAAACGAGCAAGCCTTGCAAATCCAAATGTAATTACTTCATTAAATCTTATGATAGGTAGCCGTGTTATAGTTTCTAAGCGTGGTGAAATTATACCAAAAATAGAAGCTTTAGTGGAAAACCCACTTTCTAGCACTCCAATACCAATTCCTCAAGTTTGTTCGTCTTGTAACACGACATTAATTAATGAAGGAACACGGCTTTATTGCCCAAACTATGAGTGCAAAAAAGTGAAATTGCATAGAATTGAAAAATGGGTAAATGTGTTAGACTTAAAAGAAGTGGGGAAGCTTTTATTAAAACGCTTATTTGATGAAGAGAAAGTGTTGTCCATTAAAGATTTATACACAATTACTGCCCAAACACTTTCAAATATGGAAAGAATGGGGGAGCTTTCTAGCCAAAAAGTATATGCTTCAATACATGCAAAAAAAGAAATTTCTTTGGCAGAATTCATTGCTGGTTTTGATATAGAAGATGTTGGCATAATAATGGCAGAAAAAATAGAAATGGCAGGCTTTAACACATTAGAAAAACTTTTTTTAGCAACCAAAGAAGAAATAGCTAATATAGAAGGATGGGCAGAAAAAAGTGCAGAATCTTTTATTAATGGATTAAATCTTGTAAAAAAAGAAATGGAAGAGCTTTTAGCTAGTGGATATATTTTGATTAAATCTATAGAAAAAGTAGGACGCTTACAGGGTTTAAGTTTTTGTTTTACTGGAGAACTTAATGCTATGAAGCGTAAAGATGCTGAAAAAATGGTAAGAGATGCTGGTGGAATGGTTAAATCAAGCGTAACAAAAGATCTTTCATATCTTGTTACAAACACACCAGATTCTGGGTCTAGCAAAAATAAAAAAGCCAAAGAGTTCAATATCAAAATAATTAAAGAAGAAGATTTTTTTCATATAATTGAAGATAGAGAGTAATTGTAAAGTAATTTTTAAATTCCCCAAATTTGAATTACTTCACCTTTTGCTTAATCTCCATATAATATATTAAGGAAATAAACTTATTTTATTACCTTTAATACTATTTTCACAACAAGCTTTTTTAATAATTATGTTGTTGTTATACCGGAATGTCATAATGTTTTGCAATATATTTATAAAACTTTTTTTCTTTTTTTTTAATTTTGCATAAATGCAATATCTTAAACCGATTAGTGAAAATTAAAAATTATCATATATGCAAGAAATAATATATTCTCTTGCATATCAAATATTGCAATTTTTCGCTCGCAAAATCGGCGATTTTATGGGTGTGAGAACGGCCGTTAATGGGGTATGAGAATGCTCGTTTTAGGGGTCAAAGAACGACCGTTTTAGGGGTGTGAGAACGGCCGTTCTCGATGCAAGAGAATTAACATGTTTTACCATAAATAATAAAAAGGAAGTGAATATAACGTAGTAATGGTTATTTAGGTAAAATGGAGATTTTTTCAAAAAGAGGCTAAAAAGCTTTGCCTTTGCATACTTTCTATTGTTTTTTTGCAAGAGGCGGTTAACAATTAAAGCATGAAAACAGGTGCTTTTTTGCTAATTTTTGAAAGTTTAGTACCTGTTAACTTCTTATATATATGCAATAATCGCACTGGCTTATCAATTTTATAGTATTGTTTTTATAATAAATTACTATAGCTTTTATTATAAATATTTAGTATTTGGTTAAATGAATTAATAGATATCTTTTTATTAATTTATTTTTAAAATATTTTCAAGAAAAAGTTTTAAGATTTATATAAAACTAACTTTCTTAAAAATAGCTTAAAGTTTTACAACTCTTGACAGAAACATATAATAAGGTATAAATAAGAGGCATGAATAATAGACAGACCTTACACAGTATGCTTACTGTTCTTTTTTCATTTTTCTTTTTCCTTTCAGTTGTGTTTTTACCTTCAAGCATGGTGGCACAAACGGAATATGAAAATGAATATATAAAAGCCACTCATATGCGTTATATAAAGTACGTATATGATTTTTTGCAAGCTTATTATGTTGACCCAGTTTCTCCTGAAGTGCTTTATAAAGGAGCCCTTGAAGGAATGCTTAATGCTTTAGGAGATCCATACACAACATACATAAGTGCAGACACAACAATAGGAAGAGATTTGCAAGATACACAATCTGGTTCCTTTGGTGGAATAGGTGTTACAATCACTAAAAAAGCTGTTTCAACACCTGAAATGCCTGCTTATGTTGAAGTTACGGCCCCAATGGACGGCACACCCGGCTGGAAAGCTGGCTTACAACCTGGTGACTTCATAACAGAAATTGATGGCACTCGCACTGATGCTATCACACAAGAAGAAGTTCTTTCAAAATTAAGGGGAAAGCCCGGTACAAATGTAACATTAAAGATTTTAAGAGGGAAAAAGCTAGAATTTTCAGTTAAAATAACCAGAGCAATTATTGAAGTTCCTACTGTTAAACATGCAATGATTGATGATGAAGTAGGTTATGCTCGCTTAATCACTTTTAATCCAAACTCTGCTCCACGTCTTGAACAAGCAATCCAAGAGTTACAGCAAAAGGGAGCTAAAAAAATCATCTTTGATTTAAGAAGTAATCCAGGTGGGTTAATCACTAGTGCAATTGATGTGGCAAGTATTTTTTTGCACAAAGGTTTTGTGGTTTCCACTAAGTCTCGTATTCCAAATAACAATATGGTTTATAATGTGAATGAAAAGATGAAAAAGCTTCCATTAGATATACCTGTTATCCTTTTGATTAATCAAGGTTCTGCATCTGCTTCTGAAATTGTGGCAGGAGCCTTAAAAGATTATAAGAGAGCATATCTTGTGGGTTCCAAAACCTATGGAAAAGGCTTGGTTCAGCAAATTGTGCCTCTTTCTAGGGAAGATTCTTTTAAGTTTACAGTGTCTCGCTATTATAGCCCAAGTGATGCAAATATTGATAAGTTAGGTATTCCACCAGATTTAAAAATTGAATACGATTCTTTTACAGAAGAAGAAGAAAAAGAGGCTGTGAAGTTATTAGAAAGTAATGAAATAAGCAAATTTACTCATTCAAAAAAAGATTTAACAAAAAAAGAAATGGAAACTTTTGCTAAAAAGCTTAGTTCTACATATAAAATTAGAGAAAAGCTATTAATGATTATGATTCGCTCAGAATATAGTAGAAATCATGTGGCTCCTATTTTTGATATAGATTATGATGATGCCTTAAAAACTTCTTATGATCTTATGAAAAATAAAGATGTGTTGGAACTATGCAAAAATACAAAAACAACTTATGAGTTGCAACAGCAAGAAAAACAAACAGAAAAATAATTTTTATGCGACAAGTTATATGCTCTGAAAACCCTAACAGTTCAGGCTTAATTGCTTTGAAAGGTGAGGAATATAGGCATTTAATCTCTGTTTTACGTAAAAAAGTAGGGGATCATCTTAGTTTAAGGCTTCCAATAGGAAATCTAGTTGATTCCGAAATTGTTAAAATTACTGATACAGAAGTTTTTTGTAAAGTTCTTAATGCCTTAGATTCTACACCTTTTTCTTCTCCATTATTTATATTATTGCAATGGGAATTGAAAGGTGCAAAGATGGACACAGTGATTAGGCAAGCTACAGAACTTGGAATAACTCATATAATACCAGTATTTGGTGAATATAGCATTCCAAAAGTTAAAAATGAAAATGAAAAAATAAGAAGAGAAAAAATTATTCGCTCTGCAAGAGAGCAATCGGGTTCTCCAATAGCAACAAAGCTTTTTTCCTCAACTTCTATAACTAATGCTATTAATATTATGGAAGAAATTATACAAGATAAAAATGCTCTTCTTTTATTAGCTTATGAAAAAGAAGAAGAATGTTCAGAAAATATTTTTTCATTAATTGATGGAAATGAAGAGGCAATTGTAGTGTGTATAGGGGCTGAAGGCGGAATAAGTGAAGAAGAATATTCTTTTTTAAGCAATAGAGGCTTTAAAACTATTCATTTTAATACTAATATATTAAAAGCAGAAACAGCTACTATTTATGCTTTTGCCACTGTGAGAGAAGCATATTATACAAAAAAATGAGGTTGATGGTATGGAATGTGAGCGTATAGATTTTTTAGGTGTTCCAATTGATATTTTAAAAGAAGAAGATATTGAAAACATAGTTTTAAGTTTATTAAACCAAAATGCTCCCTTACAGATTATTTTTCTTTCAACATGGGATATCTTAAAAGCAAGGCGAAATGGAGAGTTTAAAGATATGGTTAATTCTTCATCATTATGTTTACCTGTTTCAAAAAGCATTATAAAAGGGGCAGCATTTTTAAAAAAGCCAATTCCATATCGTCATAATTCTTTTGAAACTATTATTTCTATCTTAA
>JBQNBK010000047.1:0-12344 GCA_052169975.1 Treponema sp. | reverse complement strand
TTTTTATTATACTTCTTTCTAACTTATCATACTGCCCTTTTACTGTATCAGTCCATTATATGCCTGGAGGTTCCACTGCAGGGTATTGGAATTATGAAAATCCACGCCTTGATGAATTAGGAAGAAAAGGACAAAGTGGTCAGTATCTAAAAGAAGAAGATTATTGGGCAGGTAATCTTGAAGCAACAACTATAGGTTTAAAAGATGCGATTAGAATATATCTTTGTTCTACTAAAGATAGTTTTGTTGCAAATAAAGCACGCTTTAATTCTCGCATGCTTTATGGTGTTGGTGATGGGCTTAATGGTTGGTCAATACGTTCTGCTGATGTAAAACCTGATACAACTGGTCAATTTAAAGGGCAAAAAGTTTTAAGAGTAACGCAACATTCTGCTCGTGGTTCTCTTTTTATGTCTAGTTGGGACCCTGTAGGACGTGGTGGTTTTACAGATTCATATTCCGCGGTTGTAACAGGTGCAACATTCTTAAAAGAAAATGATGAAGCTCCACACACAGCTGAAGACATAGCCTTTGGTTTCAATATTGATTTTAATAATGTGCAAGTTAGTCCAAAGTTATTAGCTGATGGTACAGTTGGAGGCGATGTAGCTGTTCCTGCAAATGCTGTAATTTTTGATACAAAAGCAAAAGAATGGAAAGAAGTTGGGGCTGGTGTTTCTGTTGCTGTTGGAGCAACAAGCTCTTTTATTGAAGATTTTTATTGGCACAATGGAGAACTTATTACCCAAATTGATGATCAATATGCTGTAGCTTTTATAAGAGATTGGTGTACAAAAGATGGCGATGATGATCCATATTATGATGAAGCTTTATCTGCAAACTTATCAGAAGAATTAGCAATAACCAAAGGTACTGTCTATCATGAAAATTGTTCTATGACCTTTTACAGAAACTTCTTTTTCTCACCTGATATGAATCGTACTATTCTAAACGCAGGCACTCCTAGTGCTAAGGCTGGGAATCCAGGACGAGCTACTGTTGTTCCTTGGGAAATAAATGAAGCATTAGCAGAATAGTAGTTAATGGTGCCGCAAGCGGAACTAAATATAACTTTCTAGAATCTGGGCAAGGTGCAACAGAAGTTGATGTGGTTTCTCCACCATGTGTTGCTGACATAAAAGCAAAGTTACAAGAATTTATAGACACCAAGCATATTCCTGTATATATCAAGAAATTTGTAGATGAAGATTATTGCATAAAGCGATATAAAGCTTCTATTGAGTTTATAGAAAAGTATGGACATGCATACATAGGAAATGGTGCTATTATGCTTACAAAAATTGATACAAACACTAATTCTATAATAGCAGAGTCATTTTCAAAATTTCCCTATGAAAGTAATTATTGGAGCAATAAACTCTCAATTCCAATGAGTACCATAGACTATATCAAAGCACCTCACTCTACAAAACCTGGTGATGAGGCTGTTTTTGAAATTAATATATCTCAATTTATGTACCCAAATAATGAACTTACAGCAATGATTAGAGGTACAGTATTATTAAGATTACAAAATGATGATGGCACAGAAAGTGTCTTCAATGCTGAAAAAATTGCAGATGGAAAATTTAAAGCAGTGATTCCAGCAAGCAGGACAACTGAATTAGTTTCTGGTAATACTTATACTATAGTTGTTACTTCAAGTGTCAATGATGAAACTCCAGCTGTTCAAACAGCTAAACTTTCAATTCTATAGATAGTTTTTAATTATTATAAAACAACAAGGGGAAGGCATTTATCTAGGTGTTCTTCCTCTTATATTCGTATAATAAGTTAATTTGACAAGGAGCAACTTAAATATGTATAAATGGTTTGCTATCAAACGCATAATACGCGGAATAGTCATATATGCTCTTTTAATATTTATATTTTCACTTTTGTTTAACCAAATAAATGAAACAACTACTCGCTCCCAACTTCTTGAACAAGTGCACATGGAAGCTCAAGGTTTAAGAAACATGAAGCAAGATCAGATGTTGAATTGGCGAGAAAATAGATTAAAAGAACTGTATTCAATTTATCATCTTGATAAACCTTTTATGGAACGTGTTTGGTTTAATGCAACTAAGATTCTCACCTTTCAATTTGGTAAATCAACTAAAATTAAATCTTCAAAAGGCTCTCAAGATGTATTAGAAATCTTATTAGAAGCTTTACCTAGAACAATCATCTTGTTTACCCTTGCTTCAATTATTAACATAGCTATAGGTCTTTTTATAGGCTTAAAAAAAGCCCAAAAGCCCGGTGGCAAATTTGATAAAATCACTAGTTTACTTACTCTTGTTGTATATGGAATGCCAACATGGTGGCTTGCTCTTTTATTAATTTTATTTTTTGTATATGGGTTAAAGATATTTCCATCGGGCGGAATAAATTCAGTGCCAACACCAGAAGGTTTTATGTTTATTCTTGACCGCCTACACCATATGGCACTTCCAATAATCACACTTGTTTTGATTGGTTTTTGGGCAACAGCTTTCACTGTAAGAAATCTGGTATTGGGGACACTACAAGAGGATTTTATTATGAGTGCCAGAGCTAGAGGAATTCCAGAACATAAAGTGCTTTTTGGTCACACCTTACGAACTTCTGCTCCGCCAATTGTTACAATGGTGCTATTAAGCTTAATTGCGAGCATGAGTGGTGCTGTTATTTATGAAGGTATTTTTTCGTGGCCAGGTATTGGCAACCTCTACTGGTCTGCTTTACAGCAAAGTGATATCCCCGTTTTGATGGGAGACTTAGCTTTTAGTACTGGGCTTTATCAAGGTGGTTTAATCATCCTAGATTTAATCTATGGCTTTTTAGACCCTCATATTAAAGTTGGAGGCAAAGCATAATATGAGCTTATCAGATATTACATATAAGTTTAGAGACTTTTGGTCTGATTTCAAAAAAGATAAAGCAGGGCTAGTTGGCATTGTTATTTTGAGCCTTTTGTGCTCACCTATAAAGAAGCAAATACACATTGGAGAAGTATAGAATATTGGGAAGATAATTCTATGGCAGCCCCACCTGTGTGGACCAATTGGTTTTCATCAATAAAATCTTGCAGAACAAGCATTCTAAAGAATGCAAAAATCATAAAAGAAAATACTACTAATTATGGTAAAGTAAAAAAATATGAATTTAGCTATAATTATCAATATGATATAGCACCTTCAGATTTAATTGTTCGAGCCAAATGTTCAGGAATGGCTTTTTTTAATGTTGAAGTAACACGTCCTGATGGTGAAGAAGTTTTTTTAGGTCAATATCAAAAAGCTGATGTTGAAAACATTAATGCACGTTTTTCAACTCATACAGATGCAAAAGCTTCAATTCGCTCTTTCACTCAAGATAGGGGGGCTAATATACAAGCAGGAAATGCAAAACCTACAGATTTACTTTTTGCAAAGATTGGGCGAGATATGTATAAAGCAAAAGAAGCATTAAAGGGTGAATATAAAATTTCAATATTAATCCCTGAAAGTATTAGCCAAAATGAAAAGAATGTTTTTGATGAACCATACGTTGTTGTGCAAGGATCAGTTTCTGGCATCTTAGGAACAGACACTCAAAAAAGAGATATCTTTTCTGGAATTATAGCAGGCTTAAAATGGGCATTGTTTATTGGTCTTGTAGCCAGTGTGTTTTCTGTTTTGATAGGTGTTGTATACGGTGTTACAGCAGCATATTTTGGTGGCTTAGTAGATTCTTGCATGTCATTTGTGTTTGAAATTTTTATTTCAATTCCTTTAATGCCTGTATTAATTGTTTTATTTGCAACTAGTAAGCCAAGCATTTGGTATATTATTTTAGCAGAAGTTGTTTTTGGTTGGGTTGGTCCTGTTAAAACAATTCGTTCTATGGCTATGCAAATTAGAGAAGAAACTTATGTTGAAGCTGCAAAGGCTTTAGGAGCAGGACACATAAGACTTATATTCAAACATATCACTCCAATATTATTACCTTATTCTTTTGCTAGTATGGCTATAAATGTTCCCGGTGCTATTTTGCTAGAAGCTAATCTTTCTCTTTTAGGTTTAGGTGATTCTACTATTGTAACATGGGGGCAGATATTGCATGACGCACAAAAAGCAGGATCTAGCTTAAATGGGCTTTGGTGGTGGATTATTCCACCAGGTCTTTTTATTTCTATAATGGGAATGACATTTGCTTTTATTGGTTTTGCTATGGATAAAATCTTACATCCTAAATTAAAAACTAGGTAATAGGGGAAGAGTATGGAAGAAAATATTGTATTAGATGTTAGAAACTTACGTCTTTATTACCACACTCAAGCAGGAATTGTTAAAGCTTTAGATGATGTGAGTTTTACTGTTAAAAAAGGAGAAACTGTAGGCTTTGTAGGGGAATCTGGTTGTGGAAAAACTACAACTGGAATGGCTCTTTTGAAGATGCCTTCACCTCCATGATTTATAGAAGAAGGTTCACAAATAATTATTGGTGGACGAGATATTGTACCTCTTTCTGATAAAGAAATTCGTCGCAATGTTAGATGGCAAGAAATTGCTATGGTGTTTCAAGGAGCTATGAATAGTTTAACTCCTGTTTATACAATTGGTAAGCAAATGATGGAAACCCTAAAAGAGCATACAAATATAAAAGAAAAAGAAGCTATCGAATTAATGGAAGAATATTTAGGTTATGTAGGCTTACCTCCTGAAGTGCTAAAACGCTATCCACACGAGCTTTCTGGTGGTATGAAGCAACGTGTAGTTATTGCTCAAGGCTTATTTTTACGCCCAAAATTAGTAATTCTTGATGAACCAACTACAGCTCTTGATGTAATAGTTCAAGCCCAAATAATCAACCTTCTAAAAGAATTAAAGAAAAAGTTTAGTTGCTCTTTTATTTTTATCACTCACGATTTAGCTTTGGAAGCAGAGATTTCAGATAGAATATGTATTATGTATGCTGGAAAAATTGCAGAGTTAGGGACAAATGCTCAAATATATGGAGAGAATGGGCCAGCTCACCCATACACTCAAAAGCTATTACAAGCAACCCCTTTATTGCATAAAAGAGTAGACTCACTTTCATACATTCCATGAACTCCGCCAAACCTAATTGCTCCACCTAAGGGGTGTAAGTTTAATCCTCGTTGCCATTGTGCTATTGATAAGTGTAGAGAGGTTGAGCCACCATTAATTGAAATAGAAAAAGACCACTATGTTGCCTGTTGGAGGTGCACAAATGAAAGATAATGTTGTTTTGGAACTTTCTAATATCAAGATGTATTTTTCCCCACATTTAAGCCTTTCACAAGCACTTTCTCGTAGCAAACAACAAAAACAAATTAAGGCTGTTGATGATGTTTCTCTAAAACTATTAAAAGGAGAAATATTTGGGCTTATAGGTGAATCAGGCTCTGGGAAAACTACACTTGGAAAAATTGCTATGAAGCTATACACAGCAACTGATGGTAAGATTATTTTTAATAGAAGACAAGTACAAATGATTTTTCAAGACCCTTATGCTTCTATGAATCCTAGATTTAAGATACGAGATGTTTTAGAAGAACCTCTAATTATTCATAGAATCAAAGGTTCAAGGAAAGAACATGACGAAAAAATAATCAAAGCACTTAAAGAGGTAAAGCTTAATCCTCCTGAAGAGTTTATGGGTAGATACCCGCACATGCTCTCAGGTGGACAAAGACAACGTATTGCAACTGCTAGAACACTTATATTAAATCCTGAAATTGTTGTGGCAGATGAGCCAGTTTCTATGATAGACCTTTCAACTCGTGCTGAAATTCTTCATATGATGAAAGACGTGCAAAGAGAACTTAATCTAACATATCTTTACATAACGCATGATCTTTCTACTGCAAGATATTTTACTGATCGAATAGCAGTTATGTATTTAGGACGTGTTATGGAAATGGGAAAAGCTGATGATGTTATTGATAATCCCCAACACCCATATACACGAGCCTTAATTAATGCAGTACCAGAACCAAAAGCAGGGATGCTTAATGTAATGAAAGAGCTTCCAATTTCAGGTGAGATTCCCTCTCCAGCTAATATACCAAGTGGGTGCCGTTTCCATACGCGTTGCCCTTATGCAGATGCTTCTTGTTCAAACGAAGAAGAACCTTCATTAGTTGATATTGGTAATGGGCATTTTCATGCTTGTAGACTTGCAGATAAAATAAATAAGAAACTGTAACAAGATTTAGGTATAAGAATAGTTAGTTTTCTAGTTTTATATAATTATTCTCTATTTTAAGTAATGCTATCGTTGATATCAAAGTTTAAGAGCTTGTTAATTTTTATTCAATTTTAATAAACCCAACTTTATTATATAAAAGTGGCACACCAGTAATTGTACTAATTCCTGTAGCATTAATAGTGAAAGCATTTTCAATACAAGCCAACACTGCTATAGCAGGGTTTATCAAATATAAGTCAACAATATAACGCCCAGTTATAATATTATCTATCTTAAATTCTTCTACCAACTTAAAATCGCCTACATCTATTTCTTCAAGTTTTTCAAAATGCCCCCTACTATAATAAGCAAGTGGGGCTCCGATTTCACTTTTTAGCCTTATTTCAATAGAAATGTTTTGTTTGATTTTTGTGTTGCCTTCAATCTCAATCTTTAAAGACTCTCCTACAGAATAATCAACTAAGTTTTCATTCTTTCCATTAACTTTGATAGAAAATAATTCAATGCTATTGTCTACATCTTTCTTATCAAAAACAATTTGAGAAAGTGCATTTGTATTCCTTTTTACGTAGTCAGCAAGATTTAAATCTATATCATCTGTTTTAGAAATCAATTCGCCTTTTTCTAATATAAAACCTTTATTACATAATGCTCTAATTGCAATAAGATTATGACTAACAAAAAGTATTGTTCGCCCTTGTGTTGCAGAAAGGTCGCCCATTTTTGCAAGAGCTTTTTTTTGAAACTCCAAGTCGCCAACTGCCAATACTTCATCTGCAATTAAAATGTCACAATCTAAATGAGAGGCAACAGCAAAACCTAACCTCACAGACATACCACTAGAATAACGTTTTACAGGAGTATCTATATGCTTTGAAATCCCACTAAAATCTATAATAGCATCTAGTTTTGAATCAATTTCCTTTTTTTTCATTCCCAAAATAGCACCATTAAGATATATGTTTTCTCTTCCTGTAAGTTCTTGATGAAAACCAGTACCAACTTCCAATAACGAAGATATTTTACCACGTATTTTAACCAATCCTTTGCTTGGCGTTGTAATTCGCGAAAGAATCTTAAGTAAAGTTGATTTTCCAGCTCCATTCTTTCCAATAAAAGCGACCCTGTCCCCTTTATGAATATCAAAGCAAATATCTTTTAATGCCCAAAATTCATTTGCCTTTTTCCTATTAGAGTATAGTTTTGCATGAGGATCTTCCTTTCCTCTTTTCATAGCAAACCACGATTGTACATCCTGAAAAAATGTATCATTGTTGGTTACACCAAGCCTATATATTTTAGAAAGATGTTCTGCTCTAATCACTACATCACTCATTTATTGCCTACCTTCTTAAAAAGCAAATGCTACACCCGGCAACGCTTTGTTTTTCTTAAACTTTATAAACTTAAATGGATGGATATTGATAGCATTTGGGTACCAGCCTGCCACTGAATATAAATCTATAACATTAATAGAAGGATTATGCGATAAAGGAATAAGAATATGCGAATTCAATAAAAGTTGTTCCACTTCTGCTAGCTTTTTATATCTTAATTTTATTTCATCTTCGGCATTTGCAAGGCGAATTAGGCTTTCATATTCAGTATTATTCCACGAAGTATAATTAATATTTGAACCAGGCCTAAACATTTCCAAGAAAGACGTTGGGTCTGCAAAGTCTGCAATCCATGATAGCACAGCTAAATTATAACATGGCTTTTTTATAGCTTCATAATACTCTTGATGAGTATATTTCTTTGTTTCCACAACAAAGCCTAAAGGAGTCCAAGCGTCTTCTAATATCTTAATAAGAGAATCATAATAAGTGTTTTCTGGGAAAATAATCACTATTCGCTTATTTTTATCATCTAATTTTATGTTTTCCATAAGGTTTTTAGCCTTATAGATGTTATATTCATCAACGCCTTGAACACGTGGATATTCTGCTAATGGAAACACCAAAGTTGTTGCGGGAATCAAATATTGAGCTCTAAGTTTTTCATATGGAATTGATAGGAGCAAAGCCTCCCTAATTTTTTCATCTGATGTGGAACCTTTATCAGTTCTAAAAAAGAAATACTCTGTGGAAAACATTGCACCTACATGTACTGTAGCTTTGTCTGCAATGTCTTTAACAACAGAAGCTTTGTTTAGCCAATCAAGTTCTCCCAGATTAAATTTATAACTTGCAGCATCATCTTTTAAGTTTAAGTATGCTTTAATTTTATTAAGGCGAACAAAGGACTCATCCCAGTATTCCATGTTTTTATCTAAAGTTATTTCGCTTTCATTGATCTCAGAAATCTTAAATGGCCCACTCGAAATAGGCTTAAAAACATCATTTGCTTTGGTGAACTCTTTTTTTGATAAAAGACGAGCAACATCTTTTAGTTGGGAGGGATGAACAGCACTAAAAGCATGATGACACAAAATTAAAGGCAAATATTGGCAAGGCGATGTTGTATAAACAGTCAAAACTCTTTCACTTTCAACTTGTATGCCAATCTGGTTTTTATTCTTTAATTTACCAGCACGCCAATCAGAAACCCCATCAATGCAATCCAGTAAAGACGCATATGGACAATTTAATTCTGGAGACAGAAGATTAAACCAAGCATCTTTAAATGTTGCCGCTGTTATTGCGTCTCCATTTTCAAACTTTGCATTTTCTCTTATATTAAATCGCCATGTTCTGCCACCTGTTACTTTCCATGACTCTGCAATTCCGCCTATTGGCTCTAAAGTGAGAGGATCATATATAAAAAGGCCTTCACACAAAGCTGTTAAAAGTTGTGCCTCATCTGCATTATATGAAACATGGGGATGCAACATAGGAAAGCCTTCTGAAATAAACATATTGAAATCTTTTTCATACTCTTCCGTCTCTAAGCTTTTTTCATTCTCATAATTTTCTTCTTTTTGGATAGCTTCGCTTTTAGGAGAGTTAGGGGCAATTTCCATGTCATTTTTAAGATTATCATTTACATTTTCAGAAAACACTCTAAAGTTCAAAACAAAGCAAAAAAGGAAAAACACAACAAAACATTTTTTCATTAAACTTACCTCTTTAAGTCACCTCTAAAAAGATTAGTAATACTACAACAATATTTAAAAACTTTCGATAGCAAAATTCTATACTAAGGATTTTGGCATTATAAGTATTTGAGAATTCGAGCTTTTCGTATCGGGCGATTCGAGAGGTTCGAGCAAGACGACTCGAGATGTTCGAGCCGAGCAGGGTGAGGCATTCACCTCGCTCAGGGTGAGATGTCCACCTCGCCCGAAGGAAGAGCCTTCCTACATGACTCTCTTATCTCTTCTGCTTGTGCTTCTGAAACGTGGAGGCAAGTTCTAATTTCTTCAATATCAGCTTGCCCCAAAGCCTCGATAGAAGAAAATCGCTTTAACAATTCGCCCGCTCTTTTTTTGCCTATGTGTGGAAGCTTTTCAAAGATGGACGTAGTTTTTGCCTTGTTGTTTAGCTTGCTTACCCGTGTGTTGGAAAAGTGGTGCACTTCGTCTCGCACGCGTTGCAAAAGACGCAAGGCGTAACTGCGGCGAGGCAATACTAGAGGCGTGGAATTGCCGGGAAAATATATCTCTTCATTCTTTTCGGCGAGTCCTATCAGTGGAATATCTAGCCCCAAGGTTTTTAAGATTTTGCTTGCAACGTTCACTTGCCCAATTCCACCGTCAATCAAGATTAAGTCAGGAAGTTCTGAGTTCTCATTGATTAGGCGAGTGTACCTGCGTGCAACAGCCTCTTTCATTGAGCTATAGTCATCAATAATACCGTCAGTGTTCCTCAGTTTGAATATCCTGTAGTTTTTCTTGTCAGGCTTGCCGTTCCTAAAATAGACCATGCCCGCAACGGTGAAATGCCCTTGCAAGTGTGCAATGTCGAAGCCTTCGATGATATACGGCAAGTCTTTGCAGTGTGCGATTTCTTTCAACTCTTGGAGTGCTGGGAAGTCTCCTGTTTCTCTCAAGCGGGCGGTGATGTCTTCTTTTGCATTAAAGCGAGCCATTTCCAAAGCCGCATAGTGATGGCGAGACTCCTTTTTGTTGAAATTGTTGTCGATTAGCAAGCCCTCTCCAGTTTTAGCGTTGTACATGGCTTTTGGGCTACTTGCAACAAATGCGTTTTCATATTGAACATCACTACAGCCCACTTCTTCTGCCAACAATAACGAAGTAAAAAGCGAAACCTTCGCATTTAGCTCTTTTGTGAGCCATTCTTGGGCTAGCTGGCAATCTTCGGCTGCCAAGATGAATATGTTTGGCGGAAGCGTTGCGGGATCTGAGTAGTAGGACATAAAGAACTCGAGCATCGCCTCGCTATCAGTTTTGAGTGTTTCGGCTCGGTACAAGTCCCGCCCGACAAGCCGCCCTCCTCGCATTTTGAGTACTGCAAACGTTATCATCGCTCCTGAGCTTGCCCAAGCAATGTAGTCGCGTGCAGTGAGGTCTAGGTCTTGCACGATGGTTTTGTCCGAAATGGTCATAACAGCTTCGATGTTGTTCCGAAGTGTGGTTGCCTTTTCAAAGTTCTCCTCTTTCACCGCCTCTTTCATTTCTGCCTCTAGCTTTTTGATAATTGCTTTTGTGTTTCCTGCCAAGATTGAAGTAATCTCTTTGATGGACTTATTGTACTCCTCCTCCGTTATCTTTCCGCAACACGGGGCATCGCACCGCCCAATGTGGTAGTAAAGGCACGGTAGTCGCCTTTTTCGCACCACTTTACATTGGTGCAGTTTGTAGTTGTTTTTGACCATGTCCAAAAATACGTCGACATTGTTGACGTTCGGGAAGGGACCAAAATACTTAGAACCGTCGTTGTGTATGTTTCGCGTGCGGTAAAGGCGTGGGAAAGGCTCGTTTGTTAGCTTGAGCATTGGGTAGGTTTTGCCATCTTTGAGGCTTATGTTGTATTTTGGGCTATGCGTTTTGATTAGCGTGTTTTCCAGCAACAATGCTTCGTATTCGTTTTGTGTTTTGATGTATTCAAGCGAATAGGCTGATGCAACCAAGAGCCTAGTTTTGATGTCCTTGCCACCTACAAAGTATGAGGCAAGGCGGGAGCGGAGCGATTTTGCCTTACCAACATAGATGATGAGCCCGTCCTCATTTTTCCATAGGTAGACACCGCTGGTTTTTGGAGCATTTAAGGCGATATTGTGAAGTTTTTCAAAAGTGTTTTCTTTGGACATGATTACTTTATGGGCTTCGCCCTTTGGAACGCAACTATTTTAATTGCAATAAATTGCTAACTTCTAGTGGTTTTATAAGGGAAAGGGACAAACTTTGATCAGAGCAAAGTTTGTCCCTTTCCCTTATGATCCCTTACCCTTTTCAAACGCTGCTTAGGGGCTTTCAAAAGTCGGCGGTGCCGACGTTTTGTTGAGAATATTAGCTTTGCTAATATTCTCGAATAGGAATTTGTATTGCCCCTAAGAACCCCAGCTTTTGCTGGGGTGGTGTTTTTAGCCTTGAGCGTGTGTGCCTGACCCACTCGGGCGTGTGTGACTCTTCACTAAAAAGCCCACCTTATAAGACAAAAATAAGCTATCTTAAATCTTCACTCCACGCACCAAGATTCTATTAAGCCTCTTAATAAAGTCTGTAGTGTCTTTTAATTCTCTTTTTTCTGCTAATAGAGCCTGATCTAGTAATACATGAGAAAGATCGCTGATAAATTCTTTGTCTTCGCTTTCTTTAATAGAAGAAAGAATAGCATGTTCCCCATTAATCTCTAAAATTGGCTTTGCTTTTTCATAGTCGTTTCTTCCCATAGCTTTCATCATGCGTTCCATCTGCAAGCTAGGGTCTTTATCATCAATAACAATGCAAGAAGGTGAGTCAGAAAGTCTCTTTGAAAGACGCACTTCTTTCACTTCATCTTTTAATGCTTCTTGAACCTTTTCAAGCAATGGCTTAAATCCTTCTTCTTTTTCTTTTGCCTTTGCTTTTTCTTCTTCTGTGCTAAGCTCCTCATCACTTCCAAGTCTATTTGCAGCTTTAAGCTCAAAATCTTTATACTTACCAAGCATAGGAATAACAATGTCATCAATGTCTTCTGCCATAATAAGCACTTCAATGCCCTTTGCCTTATAGCTTTCTAGGTGTGGAGAGTTGCGACATG
>JBQNBK010000046.1:0-12432 GCA_052169975.1 Treponema sp. | reverse complement strand
ATGGGCTTCAAATGGAAATGCTGTTAAGTGTAGATTAATCGGTGGTGGAAACACTGTTGACTTGGATGTTGGAAGACCTGGCGAAGTGATTGTAAAAGATTTGAAATGGATAAGAAACGACGAGAATGGTAGGTTTTTGTTTGTAGAAATTGATGTTGACTAAAAAGTTTTATATTGATTTGCATGGGTGTTCAAAAAATCAAGTTGATGCAGAAATAATCAATGGAATTATGCTTTCTCTAGGTTGGACTAGGGTGGAAGAAGCAAATTATGCAGATTTGATTATTATTAATTCATGTGGCTTTATTGAAGATGCAAAAAAAGAATCTATTAACTCTATCATTGAATTAAGAGCATTGTGTCCAAGTGCAAAAATAATTCTTGCAGGATGCCTTGCAGAGCGTTATGCAAAAGAATTTGCAGAAGAAATGGAAGAATTGGATGGTGTTTTTGGTAATGGAGATCTTTCAAAGCTTCCTGAGTTTTTAACACTTTTATATTCAAACTTTTCCAAAAAAACATCAAAGCCTCTTATTAAGCCAGAGCAAAAAGGTATTTCGTGTGGAATACGTCCAGACTTCTTTAATTTTAAAGGTTCAACATATATAAAAATAACAGAAGGTTGTAATAATAGATGTTCATTTTGTGCTATTCCTATTATTAGAGGAAGTTTAAGAAGTAGGGAAGTGAGTGAAATAGTTGCAGAAATGCAAGAGTTTATAAAACGTGGTGTGTATGAGTTTAATTTAGTTGGTCAAGACTTAGGTGTTTTTGGAATGATTGATTATGTTGAAACAACTCCATCTCCACTTTCTATATTGTTAAAAGAAATTAGTAAATTGCAAGGTGAATTTGTGGTTCGCCTTTTATACATTCATCCCGATCATTTCCCACTAGATATTCTTCCTATTATGGCAAAGGATGAGCGTTTTTTACCCTATTTTGACATTCCTTTTCAATCTGGTTCTGATGCTATTATTCAAAAAATGAATAGGAAAGGTAGTTTTGAAAAATATTTAACTCTTGTTTCAAATATACGAAATGCTTTTAGAGAAACAAAGTATAGTTTTCCTGTAATTCGCACTACTTTTTTAGTTGGTTTTCCAAATGAAACTGAAGAAGATTTTGAAACTACAAAAAGATTTTTAATAGAATTAAACTGTCTTTGGTCTGGTGTTTTTACATATTCTAAAGAAGAAGATACACCTTCTTTTTTTATGAAAAATCATATAAAAGAAAAAATTAAAAAAAGGCGAATGGAAGTTTTGCAAGAAGAGCAAGCTAAGATAACTGTTAACTTTTTGCAAGTTTTTATTGGAAAGATATTTACAGTTTTAATTGAAGAACTAATTGAAGGTGAATTTGCTATTGGTAGGGCTTGGTTTCAAGCTCCTGATGTAGATGGTGCTATTGTAATTAATTATAAAAACGATGCAATTAGTGGTAAAAGTCTAAAAGAAGGGGCTCAGGTTAAAGTTGAAATTATAAAAGTTTTAGGTTTTGATTTGGAAGGAAGATTAGTTCGTATTTAATTTTTTAGCTTTTAGGAGAGTATGTGGAAAAAGAAGCATATCATGTAATTGTTAGAGGCAAAGTTCAACATGTGGGCTTTAGATTTTGGACACAGTGTCTTGCTCTTAAATTAAATGTTAGAGGTTATGTGAAAAACCTATCTGATGGTTCAAGTGTTGAAATTGAAGTTGAAGGTAAAAGTGATAGAGTTTCCCAATTTTTAGACATGGTTAAAGAAGCTCATCCTAATGCTCATGTCATTTCTCTTGAAAAAGAAACAATTGCAATTAAAAATTATGAAGATTTTACTATAATAAGATAGATATTTAGTATTGAATAATATATATTTTAGATATAAAATAATGATTTATTGTTTTGAGGAGGCTTTTTTATCATTGACTTTTTCAAACTCTTACATCTTTCTTTTATATTCTTTCACGTAGGTCTTTTTACTGTAGGCGGAGGACTTGCAGCACTTACTTTGATGCACCAAGCACTTGTACCAATTTATATTGATGAAGCAAGCTTTTATTCTTTTGTTGCAGTTTCGGAATCTACACCAGGTCCTATAGGTATTAATATGTCCACATATATAGGTTATAATGAAATTGGAATATTGGGTAGTGTGTCTCTTACATTAGCAATGGTTCTGCCTTCTTTTATTGCTATTTTAATGATAGCTCGTGCTTCTTCCAGTTTTCAAAATAATGTAATAGTTAAAAAATGTTTTTATGGTCTTAGGGCGGCTAGTGCAGGTCTTATTGGTGTTGCAATATATAGAGTTTTTGTTTCGAGTGTTTTAACTTTTGATTTATTCAAGTTACATAAATCTTTAGCTTATATCCTTAATTATAAAGCTTTTGGTTTTTTTGCAATTCTTTTAGCCCTTTCTTCAACTGTCTTAAAAAAAGTTCATCCTGTGTTTTTTATTTTATTAAGTGGTGTTTTTGGAGTGTTATTTTTATAAGCTATGAGTAGAAAAAAAGGAGAAATGCAAGTTTTAGGGCTTAATAGTGTTAAAGCTTTGTGTGAACATAATAAAGAAAAAGTTTTACGTCTTTTTTTTACAAAAGAAAATGCTAAGTATTTTAAAGAAATGTGTCAGTATTTGGCAAGTCAAAAAAGATTTTATAAGATGGTGGAAAAGGAAGAATTAGAAAAAATCTCTGAATCTATTCATCATCAAGGTGTTGTGGCAATTATAAAAGAACCTTTTTTTCCATTTGTTGAAGATGATGTAATTGAAAATTGGCTTGAAAATGCGGAAGATGTTCTTTTAACAGATAGTGTGGGAAATAGCAATAATCTAGGAGCTATAATACGAAGTATGGCTTTTTTGGGATGCAAAAATCTAGTTATTCCAATTGATGAAGTGCAATCTCTCATCACTCCTTCTACTTATAGAATAGCAGAGGGGGGAATGGAGTTTGTTAATGTTTATTTATGTTCTTCGATACGAAACTTTATAAATCAAACTGCAGGAAAAATGAATATTATTGTTGCGGACATGATAGCCCACCATGATATTTCTAAAATGCCAAACTTTGTTTCTAATGATGATGCTGTTGTGTTAGTTTTGGGAAATGAGCTTTATGGAGTGAGTGAATATGCAAAGAAAAAAGCAACTCATATCATAAAGGTAAGAGGAAGTGGGAATATTGAAAGTTTGAATGTGGCACAGACTGCAACTCTTTTTTTGCAAAAACTTTATGAGATAAAATGCAATACAAAATAATTTCTTTTATAATCTTCTTTTTTAGTTTTTCCTTTATATTTAGTGATGGTTTTGATGTTTCTAGCATGACTTTAGAAGAAAAAGCATATCAAGTGATGATGGTAAATGTTCCATCAGGTAATGGGCTATCTAGTTATATAAAAAAAGAATTTTTGAAAGGGAATCCTGGTGCTGTTCTTTTATTTAAGCAAAATTTAGCTTCTTCTGTTGAAAATACTAAAAAGTATACTTCTATTTTATTAGATTCTTTTAAGGAAACTTCACATGAAACTAATAGAACCTATATTCCACCATTAATTGCTATTGATAATGAGGGGGGAAGAGTTTTTAGAACTTCTTCACTTACAACAATCTTACCATCTGCAAAGGATATGGCAACTAAAATGAAAGTTAAAGATGTTGAAGAAGTTGCTTATTTTTTGGCCATGCAGATGAAGCTATTAGGAATTGATTTTAACTTAGCTCCTATTTTGGAATGTGGCACAGAAGAAAATGAAAGGGTCCTTGTGGATAGGACTTTTTCTAATTCGATGGATGTTGTTGTAGACTTTTCTAATGCTTTTATACGTGGAATGAATAGGGCTTCAGTTTTATGTGCACTTAAACATTTTCCCGGTAATGGCAATGTAGACCCACATGGAGATATTTCTACTATTTCATGCACTAAAGATGAATTTGATGCTAATTATTTATTGCCTTTTAAAAAGGTGATAGAAAAAAAGCATCAAGGTATAGCTATGCTTCTTTCGCATGTTGAGTTTTCTATTATAGATGATAAACCTTTTTGCCTTTCTGAAGTTGGAATAAAAGATATTGTAAGGAAAAAGCTTAACTTTTCTTCTTTGGTTTTGACAGATGATATTGCTATGAAAGCCTTGAAAATGAGAGGTTCCTCTGCCGATAATGCTGTTTTAGCCTTGGAAGCAGGTGCTGACATGATTATGTGTAGCGAAAGATCTATAGGAAAGATAATATCTTCTATAGTGGATAAGGCAAAGAAAGATGTTAAATTTTTAAAAAGACTTGATGAAGCGTGTTATAATGTATTGAAAACTAAAAAGCTTATTTTTGATGAGCCTAAAACCTTTAATCAAGAATTGTTTGATAGCTTTAAAAAACAAGGTGATAGTGTTGTAGAAAAATATTTTAAATAGCTTATGTATTTAGTATATAGGAGTTTTTGTGAATAAGAAAGATTTTCCAAAAATACATTTTTATGATCAAGATTTTGTTGACATGTATGATAAGACATGGGCATTGATTGAAGATTATTGGCATCAAACAGGAAATGCAAAGAATACAACTGAAGGCTTTTTTGTTTATCCTTCTGATTGTGTTGATATAATAGATCAATACGAAACAGTGTTTTCTACATTTTTTTTGGTTTATTCCAATAAGAATTATACTTCATGTACAGGTCTTGATTACTTTTATGCTCATCAAGAAGAAAATGGTGCTATAAGAGCTAGATATAATCTTGAAACTAATGCCCCTGTTGTTTGTGATGATAATCCTGAAGGTCTTTCTATGCCTCTTTTTTCATGGGCAGAGTTTAATATATATCACAAAACTGGAAACAAAAAAAGAGTAAAAGAAGTTTTACCTATTTTATTAAAACATACAAAATGGATAGAAGAAAACTTTAAATGTGAAAATGGTCTTTATAAAACTCCTTTAGCAACTTGCAATATGGGAAATACTCCTAGAGAAGGGGCAGCATATTTAATTGACTTTAATGCAAGCATGGCTATTAATGTTCTTTATTTATCAGCATTAGGCGATATTCTTAATGATAAGGAAATTATGTTTCAATATAAAAGAACATATTTTACGATTAAGACTAGAATAAGCAATATGATGTGGAATGATGAAGATGCTTTTTATTACGATTTAGATGAAAATGAAAAGCAAATAGCTAAAAAAACTATTGCAACATTTTGGACATTGTTTGCAGAAATACCCAATGTTGATAAGGCAAATGGTTTAATATCTCATTTAGAAAATCCTAATAGCTTTGGAACAGAACATCCTTTTCCAAGTTTGGCCGCTTCTGAAAAAGAATATAGTGAGATGGGTGAAGGTTATAAGGGGGGTGTTTTTCCTATACTTAATTTTATTGTTATTAAGGGATTGGAAAAATATGAAAAATGGGAATTAGCTAGAGAGTATACGATGAGGCACCTTTATTCTGTTTTGGGAACTATGGCATCTGGTGAAAATTCAAAAGAAACAGGCATATTATGGGAGTCTTATTTACCTTCACGTGATGGTAAGTCTACATGGGAAGGTAGGGAAGATTTTCCACGCAAACAATATGTTTTGACTGTAGGGCTTTCCACAATTACTCTTATGATTGAAAATATTATAGGGCTTCTTATAAGTTTACCACGAAAAACTGTTGATTGGACTATACCAGTACTTGAACTTATGGGAATTGAGAATTTAAGCTTAAAACGCAATTTTATCACAATCATAGCTTCCAAAAGCCAAAGAGGTTGGGAAATACATATGGAAAGTGAGAAGCTTTATTATTTTACTATAAATATTATAGATAAAAAGAAAAAAACTCTTCCAATTCCTTCAGGAAAATGTTCAATGTTTATAGATAAGATATAAAACCTCCATTTACTGTAATATTAATCATAAAGGCAATGTTTACAACATTTATATTGATTTTTTTTATAGCAAGTGTTAGTATTGGCGAAGTTTAGAGGGGATTTTTGTGTTATTTGTTGATACTGCCTTTTATATTGCATTTTTAGTATTCTCTCTTATTTCGATTGTGATGCTATTAGTTACAGCACGAAAAATCAGTTATACTACATATTATTCTAAACTAATGTTGGGCGTTATATTTTCAATTGTTTTACTCAACATTGTTTTTATTATCTTTTTATTTTTCTTAAAACAGCTATTTTTACTCTTTGTAGGGCTTATTATTTCAGTAGTTTTTTTAGTGGTATGTTTAATAAAAGGTGCTTCTTCTTTTATTCTTGAACATACTTCTAGTGTAAATAAAGAAACAGAGTTAATGTCTGAAATAAAAAGATTAAACGAAAGACCAAATTTTAAGCTTGAAATTATGGAAAAGCTTTTTGAAATGCCTCAAGATTGGCTTAAACAAATGTTGCATCTTTTTGCAAAAAAAAATAGCTTTGAAACAATACTTTTACCTTCAATCTTAAAAAAAATAATGGAAATGTTTAATTCTGATGGTGCTGTATTTTTTAGTGCTGATGCCTTTGATGATAGTCTAAAGTGTAAGGCTTATATAGGTAATTTTCCACCGCCTTATAAGCTACCAGTTGATGTGCCTCATAAAGAAGACATTGTTAAAACTAACTTTAAGTATTTTGAGTGTAATATAGGGGAAACTGTTTTTGGTAAAGTTGCTAAAGATGCTTGCCCATATTACATAAGTTCATATATAGATGATGGAATTGTATATCAAAATGGTGAAGAAGACTTTCTTAAAATAGGTTCTATTATTGTTTTGCCTTTATTTACCAATGATAGTGTTTCAGGAATATTTGCAATATCACGAAATGTAGACAAAGAAGACTTTACAGAAGAAGAGTTTAAGAATATTAGTAATTTATCTAACTACCTTTCTGCAATTTTTAGTTTGGTTATTCTTCAAAGAGATTATGATGAAGCAAGTGTTTTGAATAATACTGCTAATATGGCTCAAGAACTTAGACAAATAATTTTGCCTAAAAAATTAAAGATAACTTCTAAACTTGATATTGATGTGTATTTTAGAAAACAACATGGTGTTTGCAGTGATTATTACGATGTGATTCAATCTCATAAAGATCGTATTTTTATTTTTAGCTTAGATGTTGCGGGAAAAAGTATTCAATCTGCAATTGTAATGATTATTATAAGGGCTATTTTATACCTTATTACTAACACAAATGAAAAATTAGAGACAATAATTGATTGGCTAAACAAAGGAATTACTGAAAAAGTTGGAATAGATCTCTTTGCAACAGTTTCTCTTTTATGTTATTATCCAGAAACTTCGATTGTGGACTTTATTGCTGCAGGGAATCAGTCGATGATATTGTATAGAGCTGAAAAAGGTGAAGTAGAAGTTTTTCACCATAAAACAGACCCTATTGGAATTGATATACATTCTAAATATAAATGTTTAACATTTAGGCTTTCAAAAGGTGATGTTATTTCACTTTACACAGATGGAATTTGGAGCATGTTGGATAAGAATGGGGAATGTTTTGATATAAATTCTCTTGCAAAACTCATAGCTGAGAAAAGCTCGGAAGATGCAAGTAATATTGTATGTGAGTGTCGTAATTTAATTGATGATTTTACAAGTGGTACTTCATTACATGATGATCAGACATTATTGGTTATAAAAGCCAAATAGTTGCGAGGAGACTTTAACAAATATGGAATTAAAAATTAGAAAAAGTAAGGACATTTATATCGTTGATGTAACTGGTGAAATGGATTTGTATAATTCATACAAACTAAAAGATCTTGTTATTAAGATGATGGAAAAGAAAGTAGCCAGTATGATTATCAATATGGAAGAAGTTGAATATATTGATTCTTCTGGTATTGGTGCTTTGATATACATATGTTCTGTTATTAAAAAGGCTGGTTCCAAACTTTTTATTACTAATATACATGGTTCTGTAAAGAAAGTTGTGGAGCTTACTAAGCTAGTCGGTTTTTTCCCAATGACCAATAGCTTAGAAGAAGCTATTCAAAAACTTGAAAGCTAAAATATTTTAATACTATTTATTATTTTTTACGCTGTAATTATCCTCTTCTCCGCTATTGCGTATAAGTGGTCTTTTATTTATTGAAGATGGAGGGCTTTTTTTATGGAAATTGTTAAAGAACTTAAGGTGGATGGACGTGATCCATTATTTGATAAGACGGATATGCTTTATAAAGAATTTCCTTCTGATTTTAGACAAATTCGCTATTTTACATTGTTAATTGTTCAATCTGCTCCTTTAGAAATCAAAGGTGTTAATCTATTGGAACAACAAATTAGTGAAGTTATTAAAAATGCTGTAAAACATGGGAATAACTGTGATGTTAATAAAAAAGTAAGAGTTTGGTATAAATTTAGTCAAACTTATGCACATTTGATTGTGGAAGATGAAGGAAAAGGTTTTCAAGATATTGAAAAATGGAATGAGTTTAATCGTAAGCGTTTAGAGTACTTATACACGCAAGATTTTGAACACATTGCAGATTATGTTTCCTTCCGTACAGATGAAAGCGATGATAACGATGGTGGAAATGCTCTTTTTGCAGCACTTGAATATTGGGATGGTGGTTTTTTATTTAATGATTCAAGGAATGGTGTTGCAATGTTAAAAAAATATCCCAAAAAAAAGTGGGGAATATTTTCTTAATAATTAAGGATAAAGAAGTGAAAAATGGCTCATTAATTTTTATTTTTTTGACTACTACTTCACTTCTTCTTTTTTCTATTTTTCTAGTTTTTTTTTCATTATACATTGTTGGCAATTACAATGATTTTTTAGATACAAACCAGATACTTATCCTGCGTGTTTTAGTCGCAGTGGCTATAATTCTTTTTCTTTTTTCATGTGCTTCATTCTTGTTTAATCTATATTTAGCTATAATCCAAAGACGTTTTTACTTTATTTTATTTATTTTGTTATCTTTATTTTTCTTGATTTTTAGTTTTGTCTCCACAATTATAAACACAATAATAATAGTTATTGCATAACATCTCTTTGTATAAAGTCTTGTTTGAATATTTCTGGTGTGATATAATTTATCCCATTATGACATTAATAAAAGATATCTTAAAAGAAGAAGCAAAAGGGCAAGATGTTGTTGTTAAAGGCTGGGTTAAAACCAAGCGCGAAACCAAAAATATTGTCTTTTTGCAACTTAATGATGGTTCATGCTTCACATCGATTCAAATAGCTTTTGAGCGTAATAATGAAAGCTATGAGGAAGTCTTAAAAAAAGTTACTACTGGCTGTTCTTGTGAAGTTACTGGTTCCTTAAACCCATCCCCTGCTGAAGGGCAGAGTGTTGAAGTATTAGCTCGTTCAATTAAGATTTATGGCGAAGCAGATCCTAAGGACTATCCATTACAAAAGAAAAACCATAGCTTTGAGTTTTTGCGTGAAAATGCACACTTACGTGCCCGAACAAATACATTTGCAGCTGTGGCACGTGTACGCAGTAGAATCTCATATTCAATACATACTTTCTTTCAAAAAAATAGTTTTCAATATGTGCATACTCCAATAATCACTGCATCTGATTGTGAAGGGGCAGGTGAGATGTTTCAAGTAACCACTTTGAACTTGGAAGAGATTGTAAAATCAGCCATTAAAAGTGGTGTTTCAGAAAATAATTTTTCTCTTGATTATTCAAAAGATTTCTTTGGAAAAAGGGCAAACCTAACTGTTTCAGGGCAAATGGAAGGGGAAACCTATGCAACGGCTCTTTCTAGGATATATACCTTTGCTCCAACTTTTAGAGCCGAGAATTCAAACACAACAAGGCATTTGGCAGAGTTCTGGATGGTTGAGCCTGAAATGGCTTTTTTTCATCTAAAAGACAATGCAGACTTAGCTGAAAGTTTTATCAAATATCTATTAGATGATGCTTTAACTTATTGTGCTGAAGACTTAAAGTTTTTTGATGCACGTATAAAACCTGGTCTAATTGAAATGCTAAACAAAACTCTTAATGCTCCGTTTGGAAGAATAACATATACTGAAGCAATAAAAGAATTAGAAAAACACAAAGATAAGTTTGAGTATAAGCCTTCTTGGGGTGTAGACTTGCAAAGCGAACATGAAAGATTTTTGACAGAAGAAGTGTTCAAATGTCCACTAATTGTTACTGACTATCCTAAGGGAATAAAAGCCTTTTATATGAAGCTAAATGATGATGAAAAGACTGTTAGAGCTATGGATGTGTTGGTTCCTGGTTTAGGAGAAATTATAGGAGGTTCTGAAAGGGAAGACTCTTATGATATCTTATTGCAACGCATAAAAGAATGCGGGCTTAAAATGGAAGACTATTGGTGGTATATTGATCTACGTAAATACGGTTCTGTGCCTCATTCAGGTTTTGGTTTAGGGCTTGAGCGATGTGTTGCATACATAACAGGAATGAGCAATATTAGAGACGTAATTCCATATCCACGCTTTCCCAAAGGTGCAGATTTTTAATCTTACTGTAATCTTATTGTATGTCTTAGAAATGTTTCTAAGACATACATATCTTTAATGAAACAATACAACTACAATCACAACAAGTAAAATACCAAAAACAAGGAAATAAACCCATTTGGGAAGTGCATCATCATAGGCTCTTGCCTTTTTAGAACTAGAAGTATTGGTTGCTTCTTTTTTTTCTTTTTCGGGATGAAAAGCATACCCACATTTTGGGCAACCTTTAGCAAATTGCGAAGAATGCCCAAAGTAATTACACGAAGGGCATCTAACAGATGCAAAAAACCTTCCGCAATGTGGGCAAAATCTAGCATTTCTTTTAACTTCTTTTCCGCAATTTTCACAAAAAAACTTAGGGATTTCCATTTATTTATTGCAAGAAGAACAAGAAGAGGAGGAACAACAAGAACAAGAAGATGCATGAGAAGTGCTTTCTACTGGTTTACTAGCCACTTTAGAATCATTAGCATAAAACCCATTGCCAATAAAATTAATGGCAAGCCCTGCTGAAAGCACACGATGCAAACTATCAGTATCACATGAACTACAATGCTTTAATGGGGATTCACTCATTTTCTGAAACACTTCAAAACTACTTCCACAATTATCACACATATACTTATAAGTTGGCATATAATCTTTCTCCTTAATTATTAAATAGTACTTTTTGAATAAGACTTACTAGTCTTTCACTTGAAACCTTAGCTTTATCAACCACAATAGTGTTTCCATCAATACGTACTTGTGTTTTTAGTAACTTACTCAACAAAAGCCTAGTTGCAAAACCAGCTGTTAGGTTTTTTGCCTTTAATATAATACTATAAGTGTATACCTCTTTAGTGCGTGAAGTATCTTTAGTGATATACACTTTTAGGTTTTCAATTGGTAAATCAAGATTGATCCCTATTAGTTTAGAAAGAAAAAAATGAGAATTTGAAACAAAAATACAAATATCATTTGAAGGATTTCCTTGTTGAATTGCCATTTCAAAATCTTCATCAAAATAGACTGGGCGAGGTTTATCAACCCTTTCCAAAACCTTTTTCATTTTATCTTTATCATTGCTATTATAAGAAAACAAAGCTAAGTCTTTTGTTGGAACGGATAAAAACGAAAAAGAACTTTTTTCAGGATCTTCTTTTTGATAATATGTATATCCTTCATTTCCCTTTTTACGATTCCATCCATTTTTTTTAGTTAAAAAAAACTGAATTAGTTTACTAGGGTATGCACCTACAGCACAAAGATCATAGCTTACTAAATCAAATATATTTTTTTCTTCAATTGGAGCATTCGATATAGTTTCATCGGTTGCTCCTTCAATTGTAAGAACCTCTTCAAGCGAAACTTCTTCTTGAAGCGAAATATCTTCTTGAATTAAAGTGCCTTCTTGAAGTGAATCTTCTTCAGTTTCCTCATCATTTTCAATGTTTTTATTAGCATTTTCATTATTAGGTAACTTTAGAGAAAGATACAAAAAATTAGTTTTATACAAGGCTTTTTTTATATACTTATGTTCAGGCAAAATCTTTTCTAAAAGACTTTTATTATGTTGCACAGGCACAAAGATAAAAACATCAGAATCTTCTCCTATAATAGTAGCTCCTGCAAAAGATCCTCTGGGTGGAATCGTACTGCAAGAAGCTAATAAAAGACATATTATGATGCTAAGAAAAATATTCTTATTCATGTTTTTCAATTCCAATGCTCCAAAGTTGCTCTGAAGCTTCAACTTCCTCATTTCCTAAAACTTGTTTTGGTATTTTAGCCCAAAGAATATCAGATGAGAGAGTTTCGCTTGCAATATAGTATTTATGAGCATTAAAGGCTTTTTCAAGTAGAGAATAATCTTTTGATTTTTCATTATAATAAACATATAGGCGGATTCTATCTGTTACTTGAAGATTGCATTCTTTTCTCAAGTTTTGAATACCACGCACTAAATCTCTCACATAACCTTCCAACAAAAGCTCTTCT
>JBQNBK010000045.1:0-12454 GCA_052169975.1 Treponema sp. | reverse complement strand
TAAATACATAGAACCAACCCATAACGCAATCATTGCAAGAGTTTGGTTAGACCAAGCAAAATATCTCCATATAATGTCATAATTAATACGAGTTAAAAGACCACCAACAGCTAAAAGAGGAACAGCAAGAATAAGACGCTTTGAAATTGGCTTTTGGTCATATTTAAACCAGTCTGCTAAAGTCAACCTAGCACTTCTAAAAGCAGTATCTCCTGAAGTAATAGGGCAAGCAATAACACCAAGAACTGCCAAAGCACCACCTACAATACCTAAAAGACCAAATGAAATATCATAAACTACACCTGCTGGTCCTTTTAATTCTGCCAAAGCGTTAGCTAAGCCATTGATTCCACCATTATTATAATAGAAAGCCATACCAGCTGCAGCCCAAATAAGAGCTATAATGCCTTCACCAACCATAGCACCATAAAATACCTTATGACCATCTTTTTCAGTTTGAAGACAACGAGCCATCAATGGAGATTGTGTAGCATGAAAGCCAGAAATTGCTCCACAAGCTATAGTAATAAAAAGAAGTGGCCAGCGAGGCATATCTTTAGGATGCACATTAGCCCATGAAAATTCTGGAATTGTCATTGTTCCCCTAAAAGCATGAAATAAAATACCAGCACCTATACCCAGTGCCATTATAATCAAAACAATTCCAAATATTGGGTAAAATCTACCAATAATCTTATCTACAGGCAGAATAGTAGCAAGGAAATAATAAATTAAAATGATAATTAACCAAAAATCAGAATTCAAGTATTGTGGAGTAAGTTTTGCTAATAGGTCAGCTGGGCCTTTCATAAATACTGTTCCAACAAAAAGAAGCAATACAACAGCAAAGATACGCATAATAAATTTCATAATAGGACCTAAGTATATACCAGAAAGCTCTGATATACTTTCTCCATCATGTCTTTCTGAAATCATACCTGAAAGGAAGTCATGCACACCACCTGCAAATATTGTGCCCAACGCAATCCAAAAAAATGCAGATGCACCCCATAATGCCCCTGATATTGCACCAAAGATTGGACCTAACCCAGCTATGTTCAACAACTGAATTAAAAATACTCTTGGAGTACTTAATGGAACAAAATCTACACCGTCTTGTCTTGCAATTGCTGGAGTAGGATCTGTAGAAATTCCAAAAACTTTTTCAACATACTTTCCATAAAGAAAATAACCTACAATAAGTATTGCCAAACAAATAAAAAATGAAAGCATACTCATATCCTCCTATATAAATAAATGCTAAAAATAGCATTTCTTAGATGTTTATCTTATTTTACGACATATTTTAATAAGTTATTAAAATATTCTATTCTGATATCTTATGAAAATAATTTATTTATAGATTCCCATCCTTTTTGAAACTATAAATATGCCTATTATATTAAAGCCTATTTATGTGTTTTGTCCAGTATTTTTTTCTTAAGTATATATCATATTTAATCTTATTAATTTTGAGCAAAATATTCTTCTATGCTACCTTCATTTAGGACTGTATAATCATAACCTTGTTCAGCCAAAAACTTTTGCCTCTTTTCTGCAAATTCACGCTCAACCGTGTCTTTTGTTGTAATTGTGTAAAAGTAAGAATTCTTTTCTTTTGGTCTTAAAATGCGTCCCAACCTTTGGGCTTCTTCTTGGCGACTTCCATAAGAACCTGATATTTGTATTGCAACAGAAGCATCCGGCAAATCTATTGCAAAGTTTGCAATTTTTGAAACTATGATTATTTTAACTTCGCCTTTCCTAAATTCATCATATAGCTTTTCTCTAACTTTAATACTACTTTTCCCTGTAAGTATTGGAGCTTCAAGTTCTTTTGCAATTTCTTCAAGTTGTGAAATATACTGCCCAATAACCAAAATAGAATCATCTTTATGATATTGAGCTATTTTTTTAATAATTGGGATTTTATTAGAATTTTCACTTGCAATTCTATATTTTTGCCTAGTATCAGAAACTGCATATTCAATTTCTTTGTTAGTTGCAAGTTCAACGTTTACTTCAACACAATAAGCCTTTGCAATCCACCCTTTTTGCTCTAAATCTTTCCATGGAACATCAAAGCGTTTTGGCCCTACAAGTGAAAAGATATCTCCTTCATGCCCATCTTCTCTCACCAATGTAGCAGTAAGCCCTAATCTTCTTACAACTTGCAACTCTGCAGTAACTCTAAAAACAGGTGCAGGTAAAAGATGCACCTCATCATAAATAATAAGCCCCCAGTTTCTTTCTTTGAATATCTTAAAATGCACAAATTCTGAAACAGTATTTTCTCTCCATGTTAAAATTTGGTATGTTGCAATTGTTATAGGTTTAATTACTTTTTCATTGCTAGAATAAATTCCAATATCTTCTTCTTTTATATTTGTTTTATCTAAAATCTCACGTTTCCATTGATAAACTGAAGAAATATTTGTTGTCAAAATTACAGTTTCAACCTTTAATAATGACATAACAATTAGCCCTACTATTGTTTTTCCAGCACCACAAGGAAGAGCAATTGTACCAAAGCCTGTACCAGCTTCTTTGTTGCCAACAAAACTCATTGCAGCTTCTTTTTGATAGTCTCTAATTTCAAACTTAGCACCTGTAGCTGTGCTTTCTCTAAGCTCAATAGGGAAAGCTTGACCTTCTTTAAGAGGCACCTCATCTTTACAAGGCCATCCATGTTGCAATAAAACTTGTTTTACATTGCCTCTATTTAAGACATCGATTAAAAAGTAATTATCCAATTCATCTTCTTTTATTATGTATTTTTTGAGTACTGCAAGGTGAGATAGCTCTTTAAAGATAAGGGAATTTTCAACTTTTAGCACTAAGTGAGATTCACAATCTGAAGATTGCAATAAGATCTTACCATAACGAGTCATAGTCTCTGTCATCCAAGCAATTACTGAAGACTGAACGGGATAACGTGAGTATTTTGATAAAACACCTATAATCTTTGCAACAGAAAAACCTGCACTAGCTGCATTCCATAAAGATAAATGACTTATTTTATAAGTGTGTATATGTTCGGGAGACTTTTCTAATTCTGTAAAAGGAATAAGTTCAAAACGTGCATCGTCTGCTTCGGGCGTATGTACATCTAAAAGTATTGTACGGTCTCCTTGTATAATAAGTGGTTTTAATTCTTGCATTCTTTTGAGTATATCCTATTATTAAAAGGCAAATGCCCGCAGTTTATAATCTTCAAGGTAGATAGGCTACCTTGAAGTAAAATATATGTTAAGTTTATTTGAAAATATTTAATGGAATGCTCACTTCGCTTATTCCAGAAGAATAAGGAGCAACTTGATATTGATTGAATACTAAAATTACTTCACTTCCTTTAAGATTAAAGCAAGCAAAGTTTCTCTCTTCTGGTGTAGTTCCTTCTTTTATGAAGTCATCACTTGAAGTAAGCTCTTCTTTTTCAACTCTTGAAGTAAGTTCTTTGTATGTAAAGTTTGAAAAAATATTTAAGTAGTCTTTAGAAAGAGGTTCAAACACATCTTTTAACATAGCTTGTTTTTTTGCTTCAACATCATAATTAACAGAATAAACTTGTACGCTTGGATGAGCATCTCCCAAGAAGTATACAGTAATGTTAAACATAAAACCTATATACTTACCTGAGGTGCGAATCTCACCAAAAGACGCATCGTATTCAAGTAAATCTTTAGCATCATTCACATACTGTTTTTCTTCTTCAATTCTTTTTTTAATTATTTCATTGAATTCAGGATAGTCCTTAAAATAGGGATAAGTTATTTTGTATTTACCATCTAAACCATCTTTTTGAAATGTTTCTGTTTTTTCTTCATATTCAACTTTAAATTCTTTCAGATTGCTGTTTTTATCACATGAATAAAAAACAACCGCAACAATAAGAAAAACAAAATAAAACTTTTTCACATTAGACCTCCATAAGGCTCTTCTAAGGTTATAATATATTTTTTAATTTATATCTAGCTAGCTTTAAGCATTTTACTTTATAAAACAAGTAGCAAGCTAGCACTAATTGCCACAATGATGGGAATCAACACATTGTCAAAGTCTTTTAGTGGCAAAGCTTCAACTATCAATGTTATAAAAGCTATCGTCATGCTAAAAAACAAATTGTGTGTGAATAAGGCTTGAGCTGTAAATGTTGCAATAAAACAGGCTATACTTCCTGCATATGTTTTGCCTTCAAAGATGAATTTTCTCTTTCCATAAACCTTGCCTACTAAGCTTGCAAAACCATCACCAAAACTAAGCGAAAGAATACCTATGTTAGCAATGTACAATGGAAAAAGATAGAGAACAATGATAATACCAATTGCAAGGGTAACAGGACCTAATGAAAAACGTTTTTCGTCTCGCTCCCTATTTGCAATTTCTACTATGCTAGAAATAAAACAAAATCTTTTACCATTAAGCCTTAATATTTCACAAATGCTATATAAAATGATTAATAGGCCCAAAGTTATAATAGCCACATTTTTAGATGTGAAGTGTACAAAAAGAGGCACAAATACACTCATCATATGAATACATTTTCTAAAAGCCTCTTTTATTAGAATTTGAGCTTTTTTATTATGAGATATCTTATTATATAGTAGATATTCTAAGATATTCATAGCTTAAAACAATATCACAGTAGAAATGGAGAAAAACAAGATTAAGCTAACACTATCCACTATCGTTGTAATGAGGGGGCCTGCCATTATAGCAGGGTCAAGCTTTAGTATTTTTGCTATGATAGGCAGTAATGCACCTGTAAGTTTTGCCAAAATAACAGAAACAAAAAGAGTGATGCCAACGCAAATTCCTATGCGAACTTCTTTACCAGATATAAAGATAGTTTTTAGCGTGATAAATGATGACAAGATGAAGCCCACAATGATGGCTATTCGGCTTTCTTTCCATAAAACTAAGAGCCAGTCTCTTGGAGCAATCTCTCCTGTTGCAAGACCACGAATAATCAATGTTGAAGACTGGCTTCCTGCATTTCCACCTGTGTCCATAAGAAGTGGGATGAAGGTTGTAAGCACTGTCATGCTGGCTAAAAGGCTTGTGTAGTTATCAATAATATTAGATGTGAATGCTTGGGAGACCATCAAGATTAAAAGCCAACCTATTCGTTGTTTTGCAAGAACAAAAACATTCTCGTTAAGATATGCTTTTTCGGAAGGTTGCATAGCAGCCATTTTTTGAAAGTCTTCTGTAGCTTCTTTTTCCATAACGTCGATGATGTCGTCAACTGTTATAATGCCAATAAGCCTATTTTCGTTATCCACTACAGGCAAAACAAAAAAATCATATTTTTTGAAAACTGATGAAACTGTTTCTTGGTCATCGTGAGTGTTCACTGAAACCACATCGTGATTCAAAACATCTCCAACTTTTATGTTCTCATCTGAAAGAACCAAATCCCTAAGTGAAACAGTGCCTTCAAGCTTTCTATCTTCACCTGTAACATAACATGTATATATTGTCTCTTTTTGTGACGCTGTTTCTTTTATGTATTTTAGAGCCTCCCCAACAGTGTATGTCTTTTTTAGATTGACATATTCTATTGTCATTAAGCTACCAGCAGAATCTTTTGGGTATTTCAAAAACTGATTAATTAATTGCCTATTTCCATCACTTGTGTTTTTTAGTATTCTCTTCACTACATTTGCAGGCATTTCTTCAATTAGGTCAACAATATCATCAAGATATATTTCATCAAGTAATGGAGCAAGCTCTATGTCTGTTACTGCATTTATTATTTGGCTTTGAACATCACTTGAAAGATGAGAAAATACATCTGCTGCAATATCTTTTGGTAGCATTCTAAAAACTAAAAGAGCATTACCGGCATCCATGTTTTCAATGCACTCTGCAATGTTTGTTTCGTTTAAATCGAGTAGCTTTTCTCGCATCTTTATTATTTGCTTTTTTTCTAACATTTCTTTTAATTCTTCTACATCATCATTAAGCATATCCCTAACACTCCTAGAATATAAAAATTATTCATCATCTTCATCTAGTTCAAGATTATCAGCGTTTTCAAACCAAAACTCTTTGTTATAGCTTTTTTCTACAATTTCTTCTATCTCATCAGGCAATGAGGCAAACACATCAATGTCTACCAAAAGTTCTAAGCTATCAATAGAGCAAGCAAAGGTTTCTAAGTTCTCTTTAAGTTTCTGGTTAGGCATTATAAAACCTATAGCCTCAATTTTGCTAGAAGTATAAAACAACAATGCCTTAAAGAAATAGGAGGGAACACTAACTGCATTCATTCCTATTTTTGCATCTTCCTCATCAAAGATAGGGCCTGTAATTACATAAATTAATTCATACTTTTTTGCCATATCTCGCACGTAGCTTTCAAGTTCTGACCATTTACCTCTATTAAACTTTGGCACTTGTGGAGATATATTGCTAAACAAAAAAGATTCTTTCAAAGTCTCTTTTGAAAAAGCCATATCTCTGGCAGGAACTAAATGCCCTCTATCATAACCAGAACCTTTATAATCATCATTATTAGCACTTCCACCCACTATCTTTTTGTCTTCTAAGAATGAAAAGCCTTTTCTTTTTATTTTTTCACCTTCTAATCTTTCTCTACTTATAAAATAACCTACCCATCTTGCTTGTTTATCTTTAGGAGAAAACTCAAGATTAAATGCCTTGTATTCATACATATTATTTGCATCAAGGGAAGTAGCAAAAGTAAGGGCTTGGTTAATAATGAGTTCTACTTGGCTTTCAGATGTAGCAAAGAGAAAAAGAGATAGAATTAAATATAATGATGATAAAAGTTTTCTTTTCATGCTGGTATAAGGTGTTTTTGTTCTATAGTTTGCCAGTGCTCCATAAGATGAGAGAAGTAGTATATAATATTTACTGCATTTATTTTAAGGAGAGAATTGAAAACATTTTGTTTTTCCTCAATTCTAGTTTTCTTTAGTTAATGCAAAACAGTAATATGGTGAAAGTTCTTTGTCTGCATTAGAGCCTATTTCATTTTTACTCATGAATAAGTGATTTTATTTCTTCTATAGGAAGTTCCGTAGCTTGTGAAACTTGTTCTATGGATAGGTTTTTCATAGCAAGTAACTTTAAGGCTATAGCTTTTTGCTTTATAATTTCTCCCATTGTTCTCCCTCTAGCTTCTCCCCTAGCCTCACCTCTAGCTTCACCCTTTGCTTCGCCTTCCGCATAAGCTAATTTATATTCTTCACTTCTTTGCACCGCAATATCCATTTCATAGTTGTATTCAGCTGTTAGCATATTTTCTACCACCTTAAATCGTTTTGAAAGATAATCTTTTAATATATCATGCTCTATACAATATCTAATTGCATTACCAAAACCTGCTTCTCCTTCTTTTTCTACATACTTTCTCACTTGTTCAACAAACATAGCATACTCTTTCAGTATATTACATGCTTTCATTAGCTTCTCATTTTTGCCATTGTTTATGTTAATAACCTTTACATCAAGTTGTAACTGAATTTCTTTTCCTTTAACCTTAAATGCGTCACTTAAATGCAATACACTTTCTTCAGGATATGCTTCTTTACCATTATACAAAACATAAAATATTGGAGTCGGAATGTATTGTTGTTCCCTAGAATATCTAATTTTTTCATCCAAAATATTTTTGTATATCTCTGCAACGTATAGCAAAAGACGCAGTGGCATGTTTTTATTTATTGTGGATTGATGTTCTATTAAAACTAGAATTATATTATCTATTAGGAAAGAAACATCATTTCGAATATTTGTGTAAAGTGAGTTTTTAAGATTAAGGTTTTCTACGTGAGTGTTCTCAGAAAGCTTCTTCCCAGAAAGAGCATTATATAGCGAGACTATATAGTCTTCATAATACGTAAATAAATCCACAAACACACTATCTTTATATTGTCTATTTTGTTTGTGTAGTTTTCTTTTCTTTTTTTGCTTTCCTATAGCTTTTCCCATAACGTATTTATACTAGCATAGTGTGCAAAAAATAAAAAGGGAACAAAATCTTCTATTTGATTCCGTTCCCTTAAAAAACTTATTTCTTAAAATTAACTATTGCTTTTCATAAAATGAATTGCAAATACAATCACACACACTAACTCTGAAAGAGTGAATAGATCTTGTTTGCCTAGAGGTTACCATTGTAAATAAAACTTCTTCCATTTTTATTCATGGATAAGCGATTTTATTTCTTCTATAGGAAGCTCCGTAGCTTGTGAAACTTGTTCTATGGATAGGCTTTTCATAGCAAGTAACTTTAAGGCTATAGCTTTTTGCTTTATAATTTCTCCTATTGTCCGCCCCCTAGCCTCACCTCTAGCTTCACCCTTTGCTTCGCCTTCCGCATAAGCTAATTTATATTCTTCACTTCTTTGCACCGCAATATCCATTTCATAGTTGTATTCAGCTGTTAGCATATTTTCTACCACCTTAAATCGTTTTGAAAGATAATCTTTTAATATATCATGCTCTATACAATATCTAATTGCATTACCAAAACCTGCTTCTCCTTCTTTTTCTACATACTTTCTCACTTGTTCAACAAACATAGCATACTCTTTCAGTATATTACATGCTTTCATTAGCTTCTCATTTTTGCCATTGTTTATGTTAATAACCTTTACATCAAGTTGTAACTGAATTTCTTTTCCTTTAACCTTAAATGCGTCACTTAAATGCAATACACTTTCTTCAGGATATGCTTCTTTACCATTATACAAAACATAAAATATTGGAGTCGGAATGTATTGTTGTTCCCTAGAATATCTAATTTTTTCATCCAAAATATTTTTGTATATCTCTGCAACGTATAGCAAAAGACGCAGTGGCATGTTTTTATTTATTGTGGATTGATGTTCTATTAAAACTAGAATTATATTATCTATTAGGAAAGAAACATCATTTCGAATATTTGTGTAAAGTGAGTTTTTAAGATTAAGGTTTTCTACGTGAGTGTTCTCAGAAAGCTTCTTCCCAGAAAGAGCATTATATAGCGAGACTATATAGTCTTCATAATACGTAAATAAATCCACAAACACACTATCTTTATATTGTCTATTTTGTTTGTGTAGTTTTCTTTTCTTTTTTTGCTTTCCTATAGCTTTTCCCATAACGTATTTATACTAGCATAGTGTGCAAAAAATAAAAAGGGAACAAAATCTTCTATTTGATTCCGTTCCCTTAAAAAACTTATTTCTTAAAATTAACTATTGCTCTTCATACCAAACTCTAATTACTTTTTTGCCATTATAAGACCTAACATCATTTTTGTTTACTGTATATTGAAATGGCTTATTAGCAGTATCCGAGCCATAGATATTAACATTGGTTCGCCATCTAATTATTTGACTTTCAGAAAGTCCTTTTGCCTTAAATGTAAGAACTGTACCTTCTAGCACTTTTTCTTCGTTTGCAACATCTTTAGTGCCATTTTTGCATTCAATCTTATCACTATCAAAAACAATAGGACAGTCAACTGCTTCTCTTTCTATTATGGAAATTACAACAACAAGTTCTCCATCTTTTTCGATAGCATCTTTTGCTCTCACTGTATATTGCAAAGAAGTTGAATAAGACCAATTTTGTGTATCCTTTCCATTAATAAGCCAATCTTCTGCCAAAACACCAGCCTTTGTTTTAAAAAAGACAGACTTACCTTCCTTCACTTTTGCACCTGAATCAACACCATTATGAGAATCCTTAACAATTTTTGCTGTGTCATATTCTATTTTTATTTCTTTAGCCTCTCTTACTTCACAGTCAATCTTTACTACATCTACACCACCCTCTTTTATAATTTGATTTTCTTGTAAAGTAAAATATATCCTAGACTTATCTTGAAAGTAAGTGCGAAATTCAATGCCGTTGATAAACCATTTTTCAACTATTTTATCACTGTTTTCAACCCTAAAACGAAGCCCTTCCCCTTCTGAAACTTCATCCCCATTTGCTAAGTCCGTGCTAGATCTTTCGGCTTTTATAATATCTTTTTGCAAAACTAGCTTGGCTTTTTTAGGCTCTTTCACTTTATAGTCCACTTTTATAATGTTTTCGCTTCCTTCTTTTTTGATGCGATCAGGATTAAGATAAAAAGAGATACGACTTTTATTTTCTTCCATATGCTCGTTATCACCAGGAATAAACTCCTCTCCATTAATAAACCATGAATCAATAATTTTGCCATTAAAGATAGAATAGTTCACACTAAAGCTTAAATTCTCACCTTCCGTTACTTCACTGCCCTTTTGTATAGGAGAAGACGAACCATTTTCATATTTTATAGCTTTTATATCATCCTTTAATAGCTCTAACTTTGCTTTAGCACTAGTATGTGAAGAAATTGAAACTTCTATTACGTTTTCACTATTTGCATCTTGCTTATCAACTTCATATCGAAATGCTGACCTACTACCAGTATAACGTTCTTTTATCTTTCCATTAACAAGCCACTTTTCAAAAATCTTATCTTTAGGCTGTTTTGCAGAAAAATACAAGGATTGCGCTTCTTTCACTTCGCTACCGCTAGCAACAATATCTGTACCACGACCATCCTTATAACATGTGATTTCATCTGCAAACTTAATAGTGAATTTTTTGCTATCTCTAAACTCCGCAGTAATGTGCAAAATATTTTTGCCACCTTCCATTTTCATGTCTTTTGAAGAAACTTCAAAATACACAAATTTAGGATAGGAATTCGCTATTGGCTTTCCATTCAAAAACCATTTTTCCGCTATCTTTTCTACACCATCTTTAATACTAAACTGCAAATAATCTTTTTCTCTAACTTCGCTATCATTTTGAATCTCTTTTGCATTAGATCCACCTCCTAAAAAAGCTACTATATTTGAGCTATCAAACTTTACAATTGCTTTTTTAGCCTCTTTAAACATAGCACCAACATTAATGGTAGGCTTTCCACCTTCGTCCTTTGCATCTTTTTCATTCACCTCATAATTATATACAGTTCCATAAGGAAAAAAAACTTTTACAAAAGCATCATTTTTTACACCATTTGTTGTGATATATTCTATTACTTTCACTTTTTCTGCATCTTTTTTTAATACAAATGCAAGCCTTGTTCCATCTAAAACTTCTGTATTTTGTGCTATAGTTTCATCATCTTTCCTATCTCTCATTTCATTAAAAACAGTATCATCAAACTTCAAAACTATTTTTTTTGCTATTTTTTCGCTAAATTTCACTGTTATAGACTTATTTCCAGCTTCTCCTTTTGCATCATTAATGTTGAGAGTGTAGTTAAACTCATTGCCCTTTTCTTTTTGCTCTAAATCGTTTAAGAACCAGTTTTCAACCATTTTTCCATCTTTCAATTGAGCCTTAAAAGATAATGGAATACCTTCAACAAAAGAGCGACCTGAACTTATTGAATTACCATGATTAGTTGCAATTACAGTGTTGTCAAAAATGACCTTTATTTTTTCTTTGGACCTATCTCTTGTTACATAAGAAAATTTTATCACTTTCTTGCCATTCTCATTTTTTACATCATTTGCATTCACTGTATATCTAATATTTCTTGCATTGAGTTCTGCTCTTTTGTTGTCATTAATCAACCAGTAATCAACTAACTTATTTGCTTCAAGATTAGAGGCACTTAAAGTAATAATATATCCTACTTTCACTTCAAAACCACTTCTAATTGGACCTTGAACATAAGCATTGACTTTTACTTCATCAAACTCAATAGTTATTTTTTCATTCGGTAAAACTGGACTATTCGGATTATTACCAGTTCCATTGCAAGCAAAAAACATTGCAATAGATGCAATGGCAAAGCCCAAAAATACATTTTTAACAATATTTTTCATCTTAATAATTCCTCCTTAAAGAATTTAAGAATATAGTATTCCCGTACAAGAACATCACAAGAGAACAAAAACTAATTTTTTGGGAAAAACAAAAGAGAATATGAGCTTAATTATAAAGGTATATAACCTTTTCTTAAAAAAAATATACGAATTTGAGGCTACGGTAAGTATGGGAATCGACTTATAACTGTCGTCCCCCCAGATTGTTATATTTACAATATATTCATAAACAAACATAAGATACTTCATATAATTAGAAGGTAAGTATATTAAAACTTACAAAAACTGTAAAGTGTTTTTGAACTTCTCAATCAGGGGTTTTTAGTTTAGCTAATCTAAAATATTTTCTTAACTCTCAAGCTAATTTTTATAGTTTATAATGGGAAAATACTATATAATTACAGCAAATGAGTATGTGTTTTTTTCCTAACTTTGTGTCTATATCAATGCGATTTCCTCTTTATTTATCTTTACAAAATAACTTACCCACAAAACACACTTTAAGCATGCAGTTTTCGTACATTAGCTGGTGTTATAGTAGTACATTAGCTAGTGTTACGATTGTACATTAGTTAATGTTATGGTAGTACATTAGCTAATGTACTACCTAAAAGTAT
>JBQNBK010000044.1:0-12718 GCA_052169975.1 Treponema sp. | reverse complement strand
AAACCATTTCTATGTTGAATCGGATATTATAAATATTAAACTCATCTTACCTTTTGAAGTTGAACTAATATGCCCAAACAATAGTGCAAAGCTTCCTTCTCTTTCTCAATTTGTTTTTAAGGTAGCATCTAATGAAGGAAACATAAAAAAACTTTTTTCAAAGGAAAATGCAGATTATTTTTTGTTTGGTCTTTTAATTCGCTCTTATGATAATGAACCAGTATTTTTGAATACTTTTAAATATTGGCTAGATGATTTACATAAAGATGATGAAAAATTAGAAATAAAAGATAGTAATGGGCAATATTATTCATTGGCAAAGTTAAAAAAGAAACATACAAATTTAGAAAATAAAGCAATATCTGATTTTCTTCTTATTGACACAGAAACAGGAAAAATAACTATAAAAAAAGATAGTTTATTATATACTAATATATTGCCTAAAGAGAATTCTTATGACAAATATGTTCCATATTATTGGGATATTTGTATACAGAAAGACAGAAATGAAAAATGTTCATCTAATTTACAAGGACCAAATATTGTTACATGTTGTTTTGGTAAAGAGAAAAAAGATGGGGAAGCTAATATAACATTAAGTTCAAATGTAAATATAAATCTTCCAACATCGTATTCATCTAATGGAGCATTTAATTTTCATTTAGATGATGGAAACGAAACAACTGATATTATTTCTAATTCATATATTGTTAAAGCTACTGATAACTTTTCATTTAATTTTCTTAAAGACTTAAATGCAAAAATTATAGATAAGCTAAAAGTAAGTGATGAAATAAACGAAACATATTATAAAATTATATCTGATGGTAAAGCTGATATTTTGCCATATCTATTAGCAACTAAAGGAATAATTAATGCTGAACATGATGTTGAAATAAAGATTATTGAAAGTGTAGAAGATATCAATCAAGCATTATTTTCTTTTAATGCTCAAAACAATATGGCATCATCCATCAATATGAATGACCCTCTTTTAAAATCTTCTTGCTATTCACTTAATATTACACAAGCATTTAAAGCATATAATGAATTTGGTTTTGGAAAAAAGAATGTAATTGCAGGTATTATGGATACAGGAATTAATGAAGAACATGAAGATTTTTTCACATCAACAAACACAAGCATTATTTCAAAAATGGATAACAATGATATTGAAGATGATAATGGACATGGAACTCATTGTGCGGGAATTATAGCTGGAGTTGGAAACAATGATAAAGGCATCGCTGGGGTCGCTTGGAAAAATACTCAATTAATTCCATTAAAAATAAACATTCATAAAAGTTGGGAAACATATAAAAGTATTTTGAGATTCATCAAATACATAAAAACAAAAAGAGATAACAATGAGTTGGTGCAAAAAACAATACCTTTTAATATGTCATTTGGTAGTGTAAAACCAACAGCATTATCACTTGAAGTTATATCAAAAGCTCTAGCCGAAGGAATTTTACCTATAGTTGCTATGGGAAACAGTGGTTCTAACTTTACCAACTATCCTGCTGCATATCCTGGTGTTGTAGCTGTAGGTTCTTCTAATGGAAAAGATAAAGTTTCTTTTTTTAGTGATAGAGGAAGGCATATATCAATTGTTGCACCGGGTGAAAACATAATTAGCACTGGAGCAAAACATACAAAACATTATTATTCTAATCATGGCACATCTATGGCTGCTCCTTTTGTTACTGGAGCAGTTGCTTATTTAATGACATTTAATTTGGAGCTTACTCCATTTCAAATTAAAACCATTTTAGAAAAAACTGCTTCTAAAATAGAAGGAAATGAAGATTTTAATATGAAAAGAGGATTCGGTCGAATTAATATTTATGAAGCAGCAAAATTAGTAAAAACTAATAATATGCCAGTAGATAAGTTCTTTGGAGGTAAGCTAGAAATAGCCTTATCTCCTTCTATATCTGGACACATTGTTTCAATTTATGATGAGAAAAATGTTCTTATAGCATTGGGAATAACTAAAAGTGATGGTAAAGTTGAATTTAGAGGTTTATTACCCAATAAATATACAATTAAAGTGAATGCATTAAATAATAAGATTTATAGTAGAGATGTAAGAATTCCAAACAATTCTAATAATGATATTCTTATAAGTTTTTAGTATGAATAAAGATTTTAGCGATAAAATAAAACGGCTTACCTTTCCTTCACGTCTTATTTCATACAAAATGACTACAGGTATTTTTCGCTCTCGTTTTTTAGGAAATGGTTTAGATTTTGATTCCATTAGAAAATATGTTCAAGAAGATGATGCAAAAAACATAGACTGGAATGTTACGGCAAGAACTGGTGATGCTTTTGTTAAAACATATAAAGCAGATTGTAATTTAAATCTTTTTCTTTGTGTTGATTATTCTCTTTCTATGAATTCTATATATAATGAAAAAATGTTAAAAGATGTAGCAAATGATATTATTTTTGTGCTTTCACTTGCAGCATTACATAGTTCAATTCCAATAGGTGGAATATATTTTAATGCAGAACTTTTTAAGATTTTTAAAGCATCTACTAATAAAAATAATGTTTTTAAAATGCTGGAAGACATAAATATATTTATGTCACCTGAAAAAAAAGGTAGCCCTATTATTGAAGCATTAAAAAACACATTAGCTTTTCTTAAAACTCATTCTATTATTTTTATCATCTCTGATTTTAACATATCCAATTATGAGGCAACAATTACAAAATTAACAACAAAACATGATGTAGTTTGCATAAAACTAATAAATGAAACTAATTTTACTCTTCCAAAAATAGGTAGTATTATATGCACAGATTACGAAAGTAATTTTGATATGCTTATTCCCACTTCTTCAAAAACATTTATAAAAAATAGAAAAGACCTAGCTATTCAAAAAATAGAAGATTGGAAAAAACAGTGTTTAAGCAAAGGAGCCTATCCTCTTCTTATTAACACAGATGATGATATTATAAAAGTTTTGTGTAATTTCTTTTCTACATATAACAACAATATAAGGAAAATATAAACTTGGAATATTTTTTAGAACCAAATGAATTTTTTGTAGGAGATCATGTACAATTCTTTTTTTGCCTACCTGAAAATTTTGTATGCAAAGATTATTCTCTTGATAAGATAAAACAAAAGAATTCTCTTACAATTACTGATATTAAAATTACTAAAATAAATGGAAAAGACTATATAAAAATTGATTTTATTCCGTGGATGATAGGTGAAATTAATTTTCCATCGTTTGAAGAAATAGGCATTCATTTTGATTTTCCTTCAATCTTTGTTTCTTCTGTTTTAGAAATAGATAAAAGTATTACTTTTCAAGAAGCTCGCCCACCTTTATTATTACCGGGAACTATATATTTAATATATGGTTATATTTTTACCCTTTTAATTAGTTGCTTTTTGATAACATTCATTATAATCTGGCTAAAAAAAAGAAAGAATTCAATTATAAAGAGGCTTTCACAAAGATATGCAATATTCTTATTTCATCGTTCATTAAAAAGATTAAAAAAAAGAGAAAAGATTTCAGAAACTAAAAAAGAATGGACTAAAAAATATGAAAATTCCTTACGTTTATTTTTGTCTTCAATATATAAAAACAATAAGAATTGGAATTCCTTCACATATAAAGAAATATTAGAAGCAATAGATGAATCTAATGATGAAACAATCAAGCTAGTTAAATTAATTTTTGATAATTTAAGCCTTATACGTTTTGCCAATATGAATAATGATGCTATTGAAAAAAAAATCCTTGATTATTCTTTTAGATTATTGGCTTCATATAACAGAAAAAACTAAGATAAGCTTTTATAACATTTGCTAAAGTAAGGGATTCTACCATCATTTTTTTATCCTTAAATTTACTCCTCACTCCTAACACCTTAGCTAGCTTTTATTAATAGGACTCTTATTAAGGTTACGGGGATTTTTAGGTCGACAATTGATAGAACTTCCAATAGCATTTTTAGACATATTAAAGTCTAAGTCTGCTTTTAAAAGTTGAACTTTTAGCTAATGTTTCTTTTGATATTATAATCTAATTTCTAAAAACCATTTTGAACGATATCGTTATGCAAAACACTATATTTTCAATGTGAAAAACGGCCGTTTTTGCATGCCGTTAACGTACGTTCTTGCTATGCGAAAACGTACGTTAACGAGACCATATATATGGTACTTTTAGGTAGTACATTAGCTAATGTACTACCATAACATTAACTAATGTACAATCATAACACTAGCTAATGTACTAGTATGACATGTGCTAATGTACCAAAATTGCATGCTTAAAGTGTGTTTTGTGGGTAAGTTATTTTGTAAAGATGAATAAAGAGGAAATCGCATTGATATAGACAAAAACTTAGAATAAAAATACATACTCATTTGATAATAATTATACAATATTTTCCCATCTTAAACTATTAAAATTAGCTTGAAGCAAAAAAAAATATTTTACATTAGTTAAACTAAAAATAGCTGGGGGATACTGCATTATAACTAATATTGTTTTGAAAGGCTTGTTACTACACTCTTTATAATGCTAAAAGCCCTCTTTTTATGTAAAATTTATATTGACAAGCTCATTTTATTGAGATATCCTTTTAATCATGTGTAATACTATTAATATATTGGGCAAAAAAAGAGAGGATTTACCTCTTAAAGTTATTATTTTCTAAAACACCGTCGATATTTGACGGTGTTTTTTTTTGCATACATGAAATAGTATTGTGAGGAGGGATAATTATGACTGGTTATTTTAGTGGAAGATCATTAAGTATTATTGATGATCTTTCTATTGAAGAAAGAAAATATCTTTTTAGAAAGACTAAGGAATTAAAAAAAGCTATTCAAGATAATGATATTAAAAAGATGGATGAGTTTCGCATCAATGATAAAGATTTTGGTATTTATGAAGTTTTCTTGGAATCAAGCACTCGAACAAAAGAATCTTTTAGAAATGCTGCTAACTTTCATCATGTAAAGTTAAATGATTTAATAACCTCTCTTTCTTCTTTTAATAAAGGAGAAAGCTATGCAGATACATTTAACACACTAATTGGTTATAGAAATAGTATTTTTATAATAAGAAGCACTACAGAAGGAGTTTGCAAATGGTTAGAAGTAGAATCTAAAGAATTTGCAAAACGTAATGGAATTAAACAGATTCCAAGTTTTATTAATGCAGGGGATGGAAAACATGAACATCCTACACAAGAACTTTTAGATGAATTCACATTTTTAGAAGATAATAATTGGTCTACAGATAAAATACATATAGCTTTGGTTGGGGATTTATATCATGGACGCACCGTGCATTCAAAAGCAGATGGTTTAAAGCTTTTTGATAAAGTTGAGGTGGACTTAATTGCTCCAAAAGAACTAGCAATGCCCGAATATTATAAATTAAAAATGAAAGATAATGGCTTTACTGTAAGAGAGTTTTCTTCTATAGAAGAATATTTAACACAAAATAAGGTTGCTCTTATTTGGTATTTTACACGTCCACAGTTGGAGCGTATGGGTGATGATGTTTTGCAAATGGAAGAACGATTACGTTCTGCTATAACATTTAGAGAAGAGTTTATGGAAAAGATTTCTCCTAAAACTAAGTTTTATCATCCTCTTCCTCGCCATAGGGAACATCCTACAATACCAACTTTTTTGGATGCAACAGATTTTAATGGTTGGGAAAGACAATCAATTAACGGAATGTATGTTAGAATGACTCTCCTTTCTATGTTTGGTGGTAAGATAGGAGATGATTTTGAGCATAAAAATGAAAAACAAGATAAAGATGATTTTTCTAGTGAAGAATATATTATTAAAGTAGAATTAGATAAAGATTCTAAAAAGAATTCAGATAGTTTTTCTGAAGGAGTTAGACCTATAAATGAAGGAATTGTTATAGATCATATATGTAGGGGGCAATCGCCTGAAGCTATTCGTCGCCATATATCTACTATAATAAAAGTAATGAGACTAGAAAATGGTAAAGGTGGTGAATGGATTTCAACATCTACAAAAGAACCTAATACATTTAAAGGTCTTATTTTTAGACCCGGCGTTTATAATCTTGAAAGAAAAAACTTGAAAAGGCTTGCAGCTGTTTCACCGGGATGCACTCTTAACATAATAGAAAACGGGAAAATAAAAGAAAAATATAGAGTGCATTTACCTCCTCGTATATATAACTTTGAAGATATAGCTTGCAAAAATACTTCTTGTGTGTCTCATCCATCACATTCTGAAGGAGTTCCAGCTATGTTTTATAAAACTAAAAATGATATGTATGTTTGCAAATATTGTGGACATATTCATACTTTTGCAGAAATATGGCAGTAGTTTAAAAAGTTATTAGCATATTTTTAGGCTTATTCATAAGGAGTTATTTTTTGCGTTCTTTATTATTTATATGTTTTGCAATTATATTATTATTGATAGGTTGTACTAAAAAAGATGTAATTGAAAAAATTACTCTACCTCAAGACACTGCAATTAATAGTGCTATGCAATATGCAGTAATAATAGAGCCATATGTTTCTTTTAGGGATAAGCCTTCTGATGATGGAATAACTTCTTCTCATGCAAGAAGTGGTGAGGTTTTTATGGTGGAAGCTATAAAAGCTGAAATGAAAAATGGCAATCAAATTTTATGGATTAACTTAAAAGATGCTGGTTGGCTAATATCTTCTTCTGTCCACTTATATTCGACAAAAGAAAAAGCTAACACTGCTGCAAAAAAATTAAAATAAAATTACGATTAAGTCGATAAATGTTTCTATGCCATCTTTAGTAGTATTATATTCCATTGGTATATCAAAATATGCAACAGAAGGTTTTATTGAAAACAAATCAGTAATCAAACTAGCTATAGAAAATGCCTTATTGTTGCCAGAATGTAAAAAAGTTCTCATTTTAGTTGATAATAAAAGTCAAAATATAATAGAAGATATATTAAAAGATTTTTCAAATATTAATTTTATAAAATTAATAAGTTTGGAAAAAATAACAGCACCTCTTTTCTTTAAGACCTGTAGTGATGAAAAATCTGAATGTACTGATATTTTTATATCTCCATTAGAAGCTCCTTTTGTTGATATAAAAGGAGCCAAAGAGCTTCATACACAACATATTAAATATAAAGCTGAATATTCTTTTGCAGAAGGATTTCCTAATTTTATTTTTCCCCAAATATTAAATATAGGTTTATGTGATATTTTATATCAGTTTTCTAAAGATAATAATGAAATAATTAATCATGATTTTGTTTTTGACATAATAAAAAAAGATATTAATTCTTATGACATTGAAACTTATACAGCACCAGAAGACGTTAGAATGCTAAAATTAAATTTCATTGTGGAAACAAAACGTGATAAAATGTTGTGTGAAAACTTTATTGGAATAACAGCAGAGAATTATTTCAAGATGATTACACCTTTAAGGTTAAAAACATTACCTCGCTATTATATGATTGAAATATCTTCTGTATCTGAATATCAGCCAATATATAGACCAAATTCTGAAAATAAAGTCTTTATGCCTTTTGAAGACTTTTCTTTAATAATAGATAAAATTGCTGAATTTTCAGATGATGCAATTATTTCATTTTCTTTATATGGCGACCCGTTAGAACATCCTCAATTTGAAGAAATGGTAAAAAAAGTTTTGTCATATTCAAATTTATCAGTTTTAATTGAAACTTATGGCACAAGCAATCACACAAAAGAAAAATTAAATAATATAAAAGATGTTGTACAAAACTCTTCAATGAGACCAGCATTTATACCACCTCTTTATTGGATTACTTTTATTGATGCTATAAATGCTAATACATATGCAAAAGTTTATAATGTAGGCGAAGAAAAAAGCAAAGAATTATTAAGTAAGGCAACTGAGATAGCAGAGCTTTCTTATTCATATTTTACAAAAAATGCTTTTGTACAAATTACTAGAATGAATGAAAATGAAGATGATTTAGAAGATTTTTATCGAACATGGAAGGCTAAGAACATAGAAGTTATTATACAAAAATATGATTATTATTGTGCCTTTTTGCAAGATAGAAAGGTTGCAGATTTATCGCCATTAAAAAGAATGCCTTGTAGACATATAAATAGAGAAATGTGTATTTCTTTTAATGGAAATGTTTTAATGTGTCGTGAAGATGTAAAGCATCAAAATGTTATAGGTAATGCAAAGAATGAAGCTTTATATGATATTTGGCAACGTTTTGATGAGAAATGTATTCAGCAATATAAATTAGAATTTGGAGATATATGTGAATTATGTGATGAATATTATACCTACAACTTTTAATGAACATACAAGTCAATATACAATTGCAGGTGGTAGGGATTTTAAAGATGGTTCAAAAGATGTTGGAGCTATAATAATGAGCCGTGGTGGCTGGTATAATTTTCCTTCCATTATCAAAAGTTTGTTAGATGCTGGTTGTACATCTATAATTTCCGTAGAATTTTCTGATAAGTTTATAGATTTAGAAAATATGGTTAATGATTATCCTTTTGTTAAGTTTCTATTGTTACCAGAAGAAATTACGATAGGAGAAACTATAAATATAGGGATATCAGAACTTCAAGCTAATTATGCAATTGTTCTCTGGAATGATATATCTATTTTAGATAGTAACATGTTAAAACTAGCAATAGAAGAAGCAAAAAGTGCGAATAGAATGTGTTTAGCTCCTGTTGCTATAACAAAATCGAATGATATCATTAATATTCAAATGTTACCTATTTTACAAGATGGTCATTTTCATACAGAAGCAGTTCCAATTATTCAAAATAATACTCGCACTATATACTCTTTTGATTTTACAGGAATATATAATTGTGAAAAGTTTATAAGCTTTGGAGGCTTTGATTATACATTAATAAATTCTTATTGGCAAAACCTTGATTTTGGTTTTCGTACCTTTTTATGGGGTGAAGAAATTCTAATAAATACACATTTCAAAATAAAATATTTGAGTATATTACCTATAGAAGATACCTCACATGATGATTCATATACCAGATTTTACATAAAAAACTTAAAACCAACAGTGGAAAATGGAAAGGCTTACATGAAATTTGATGTCTTTTTCTCTTATATGAAAGGTATGGGTTTTAATCCTTTCATGGCATATAACTATTTTAAGGTTGGACATGATTGGGTAAAGAAAAATCAAAAAAGATTTAAAACACCTCCATATGAACTAATTAGTAATTGGAGAGAAATGTAATGGAAAACATAGTTAAAGGTGTTGCTGTAGTACTGCAATGTAGATTAGGTTCAAAACGTTTGCCTGGTAAAGCTCTTCTTCCATTAAATGCGATACCAATAGTTCGACATGTTATGCGTGTTGCAAAAAACATAAAGGCTGAACGTTATATATTAACTTGTGATTTCTCTTCATATGAAGCTCTAAAACCACTTGCTATTTTTGAAGATTTTGAGTGTATTGAAGGGGAAGAAGATGATGTTCTTTCTAGGTTTTGTAAGGTTATAAACACAAATGCTGAAGAAAAACCTATTAAAGTTATAGTTCGTGTTACAGCAGATAATCCTTTTATATTCGTAGATGCAGCAAATGCTTCTATTGATAGATATTTTGAGCTTTTAGAGCCCGATTATTTTACATTTACTGGTTTGCCTATAGGTAGTGGTGTTGAACTTTTAAATGCTAAAAGTCTTTTATTAGCAGAACAATTAACTAAAGACCCATATGATAGAGAACATGTAGGACCTTCTTTATATAGGCATCAAGATACGTTTAAGTGCATTAGAGAACCCTCACCTGTTTTTTGGTATGCTCCAGAAATAAGAACAACTGTAGACAATAAAGAAGATTACGCTCGTACATTGAATATGATGAAATATCTAAATTCCAAATCTTCTACTTTGTTCTTTAATCTTGAAAATATTAAAGAAGCATATGAATATGCAACAAAAATAGTAGTTTTTTACCCATCAGTAAAAATTGGAGAAGGAACTGGTCACCTAAGACGTGTTATAGGTATAATGTATCAAATATTAAAAGATATAAGATGTGTAATTTATATTAAAAATAAAGAACAAATTAAAGAAGTTGCTTCCCATATTTTAGAAGACTTACCCGATGAAGTGATTGTTGATGAATTTCCTAAAGATACTTCTATTATTGTTCTTGATAACTTTAGAACTAGTATAGATGAAATGCTTAAATTAAAAACTATTGCTCCTGTAGTTGCTATTGATGAAGGTGGGGCTAGATGCTTTGCAGATTTTTTAATTGATATACTTCCATCCTTGAAAATAGAAAATAAAAAAGAAAATTTAAAATACTTTGCTAATATTGAAGATGTTGCTTTTATTCCACTTCCATTGAACAGAAAAAGAGATAAAAAGCATAATAAGATTATTCCTTCTCAAACAAAAGTACTTGTTGTTTTTGGTGGTGAAAACTCTGCAAATATGGCAATGCCTGTTGCTAAACATTTGGATCAAATAGGGTTTCAAGTTTCTGTAGTAGATCCTAATTTATCTTTTGAAGATATTACAAAGTGCTCACAAAATATTCAAACATATTCCGTAATAGAAAACTTAAGAGAGAAATTACATGAATGGGATGTTGTGGTAACTCATTATGGCTTTACTGCTTTTGAGGCATTGGTTGCAGGTTGTTTTGTTTTACTTTTATCTCCTACTCCATATCACTATAAGCTAGGAAAGATGGCAGGCTTTACTACAATAGAAAACCCAGAACCTTCCAAAGATGAACTAAAAAGAGCTTTTTTTTATGGTCTAAAAGTCCCGAATATTATAGGACCTAATTCAAAAGAAAAAAACTTATCAGATTTTATAAAAAGTCTTTTTAAGTCTAAAAAATGCAATTGTCCAATATGTGATGAAGATTGGTCTAATAATGTTGTTGTAAGAACTCCGAATAAAACTGTTTCATATTGTAAAAAGTGTCATATACATTATCTTTCTTTTATAATGAATAAACAAAGTGATTATGGAAAATCTTATTTTTTTGATGAATACAAGGCTCAGTATGGTAAAACATATTTGGAAGATTTTGAAAATATTAAGAAATTAGGATTAGAACGAATGAAGCATATAGATGCTATATATAACGAAATCTTTCAAAGTAAAACTGAAGTTAATATATTTAACACTGAAAAGAAATTGTTAGATATAGGTTGTGCATATGGTCCATTTTTAGAAGCAACAAGGTTGAGCATTTGGCAACCTGTTGGAACTGATATTTGTTCTGAAGCGGTTGAATATGTAACTAATACTTTGCATATACCTGCTTTTGTTTCAGCTTTTCCTGCTATGCCAGATTCATTTAAGTATATATATAAAAAACAACTTACAGGTTCTGGTTATGAAACAAACATTGTTCCTATAAAAGATGAATCTTTTATAGCTATTACTATGTGGTATGTTATTGAACATTTCCAAGATTTAGATGCAGTATTACAAAAAGTTGCATCTTTACTAATTCCTGGAGGAATTTTTGCATTTTCAACACCTAATCTATCTGGAATTACAGGAAAACAATCAGTTTATGATTTTTCTTATAACAGCCCTATAGATCATTATTCTATTTGGGATTCTAATGAAGTTGCAAAAGTATTAGAAAAATATCATTTTAGAATATGTAAGATTGTTTCAGTTGGGCATCATCCTGAACGTTTTAAGCTTCCTTTTAAGATTAAAAAAAATGGCTTTCTCTGGAAAATATTAGATACTATAAGTAGAAAATATAATCTTGGCGATGGTATGGAAGTTTATTGTATGAAATATGGTAGCATAGATTAGATATTAAGATTTGTTTTCACTTTTTGATATATGTAATTTTGGATAAATAGCTTACAATTCTTTCTATTGAAATATATCATTTTTTACCATATAATATGGAGTATTATGAAGGAACAGACTAAACTTACTGTAGATAAGCAGAAATTATTAAATGCTATTAAGATGGGAGCTCCAGTCTCAATAACATCATATACGCTTCCACGTGCAACAGAAGCTTTTATTATGGATGTTACCTCTGCTTTTTTACAGCTATTGCATCGTGAAGATATAATTGATTGTATAACTTACTGCTTAAAAGAACTAACAACTAATGCAAAAAAAGCAAATACAAAACGTATATATTTCACTGAAAAAGGCTTAAGTTTGTTTAAGCAGTCTGAATATGAAGAAGGAATGAAAAACTTCAAAGAAGATACATTGAACAATCAAGCTCATTATTTACAATTGCAAAAAGATGCACGTCTTTATGTTAAAGTTACTTTATATGCTTCTGAAAGTGTAATCAAAATAAAGGTTCAAAATAACTCTCAAATGACTCGTACAGAGTTTAAACGAATGTTTGACAAAGTTGCACGTGCAAAACAGTTTACTAGTTTAAATGATGCAATGTCCCAAATATTGGATAGTTCAGAAGGAGCAGGTTTGGGTATTGTTATTATGATCCTAATGCTAAAAAAGATTGGTTTGGGCGTTGATGCTTTTGAATTTTCAAGTGAAAATGGAGTTACCGAGAATGTTATTACTATTCCCCGTAACATGAATTTCAAAAAAGATATTGAAGAACTTGCTGAAACTATTACAGATTATATTGATAAAGTACCTCAATTTCCTAAAAGAGTTTCTGAGATTCAAGAAGCAATGCGAGATCCAGATGTTAAAATATCAAAA
>JBQNBK010000043.1:0-13024 GCA_052169975.1 Treponema sp. | reverse complement strand
CAAAAATAAGTGGCTGAAACTTATCTGTTTTGTCATACAAAACATGGGCTGCAAGACTTGTTGTGTAAGAAATAACAAGAGGTACTTCACCAGAAGTGAAAAGAGCATAGCCTTGTGACCAGCTAGTTGGCATAGAAAGCACATTTTCATTTACTTTTTTCCAAGTTTGAAGATAGTCTTTTCCTGATAATTTATATAACCAAAGAAGAAAACCTAAGCCTGGTGTGCTTGTCATAGGGTTCATAATAACAATCTTATTTTTATATTTTGAATCCAATAAATCAGTAAGAGAACTTGGTGCTTCAATATCTGAAGTTGTATTGTACATAAAAGCAAAGTAGCCAAAGTCAAATGGAATTAGACGGTATTGGTCATCGATCAAAAAGTCTTTATTAATTTCTGCTGCTCGTTTTGGCTTATATGGAAGTAGGATATCTCCTTTTATGGCACTGTGTAGTAGATAATTATCAATGCCTAACACAATATCTGCTTTTGGCTCTTGTTTTTCTTTAACTGCATTTGTTAGTATTGACCCAGAATCTTTACCTGTAATGAAGCGAACATGTGTTCCTGTTTTTTCTTCAAACATTTTGGCAATCTTTGGTCCTAGCCCCCATTCTCCTGTAAAAGAACTATAAGCATAGATTACCACTTCATTGGCATCTTTTTCTTTCTTGCATGAAGAAAAAGAAAACAACACAAAAAAAACCGACAACAAAAATACAAAACGTTTCATAATTTCCTCCCTCCGCTGGCATTATCCAGATCAGGTTATTAAGATGAGTTTCATCTTATTCGGGTATTTCTCAGCATAAAAGCACCCCGGTAATGATAGTTTAGTGTAACAAAAAACATTTATAAAAATCAAGAGAGCAATAAGTAGCTAATTATTGTTTATTAAAAACTTATTTCTTTGTATCTGCCAAAAGCATTCTTATGTTTTAAACGTAGCATAGTTAAAATCAAGGAGAAATAAAATGGATTATATAACACTATCAAATGGGCTTAAAATGCCAAAACTGGGTTATGGAGTTTTTCAAGTGAATCCAACAGAAACTGAAAGGTGTGTTTTGGATGCAATTAGTGTTGGGTATAGGAGTATTGATACAGCTCAAGCATATCAAAACGAAGAGGGAGTGGGCGAGGCTATTTCAAAGTGTGGTGTTCCAAGAAATGAGCTTTTTATTACAACTAAAATATGGATTTCTAATGGTGGGTATGAAAAAGCTAAAGCTTCTATAGAAAGCTCTTTAAAAAAGCTAAAAACAGATTACATTGACTTACTCTTAATTCATCAGCCTTTTAATGATTATTATGGAACATATAGAGCAATGGAAGAAGCATATAAAGAGGGAAAGCTAAAAGCTATAGGTGTTTCAAACTTTTACCCTGATAGGCTAGTTGATTTATGTAAATTTGTAGAAATTAAGCCTATGGTCAATCAAATTGAAACACATGTTTTTAATCAACAAGTTGAAGCTCACAAAATTATGGAAAAATATGGTGTATGTCATGAGTCGTGGGGGCCTTTTGCAGAAGGCAGAAAAGACTTTTTTAATAATGAAGTATTGGTTGCAATCTCCCAAAAACATAATAAATCATCAGCACAAGTTGCATTAAGATTTTTACTTCAAAGTGATGTGGTTATAATTCCAAAATCGGCACATAAAGAAAGAATGAAAGAAAATATAAACATTTTTGATTTTGAGCTATCAGAATACGAAATGAATAAGATTAGGGGATTGGATGAGAAAATGAGCTTGTTTTTCTCACACTGCGACCCTGAACAAGTAGAACGTCTTACAGATTGGAAAGTATAAATAAAATCTTTTTATAGACTTATTCAACAAGTTAAAATTATTCAATAAATTATCTGAGTATAATCTTTTTGAAAAAATATTAATAAGGAGTTTTGATGATTTTTATTTACTATCCTAAATGCACAACATGCCTTAAAGCAAAAAAATGGCTTGACGAGCATAATATTGAATATACCGAAAGGCATATGAAAGAAAACAATCCTTCTATAGATGAATTAAAAACATGGCATAAGCAAAGTGGCTTACCTCTTAAAAAGTTTTTTAATACTAGTGGGTTGCTTTATAAAAGTTTAAATCTTAAAGAAAAACTCCCTAATATGAGTGATGATGAAATATATAGCATTTTAGCTTCTGATGGTATGCTTGTTAAAAGGCCATTGGTTATTATGCAAGATAAAATTCTCATAGGCTTTAAAGAAAAAGAATGGGAAGAAAACCTTTTATAAGGCTCATAATAACAATTTAATTTAACTATCATTTATTGGTGAATATTACTACTCTTATTGAAAACATAGGCTCAACAAACTCAAAAATGGATTTTGCATATTATACTCTATAATAATAGATTTCTTAACATAAAAATATTCAAATTGCTACTATAATTAGTGGCTAAAACCATTAGCTAAAAGTAAACCCTTGTTGACAATTCTTGTTACACGTTTATAATTTGCTCGCTATTTATTTATTTTATATAGGAGATATGTATGAAACGTAATAATACATTTGGAAAATTAATGATGTTTTCATTAATTTGTTTGTTAGCTTTTTCATCGTGTAAGCATGATGAAAATAAGCCTAAAAATGATGAAACTAAACCAGATAATGGCAAAACTGAAGTTGCAACACTAAAGTTATTAAACATTGGGGATTATGTTGCAACAGCTAATGATATAAAAGAAGCTGCAAAAACAACTGGGTTTCCAAAAGAATTTGAATCTAACGTTAGTACTGTAGAAATTAATGCAGTTCCAGAAGATGGTGGTAGCGTAGATTTTGGCAGTGTTAGTAAGACTGTAATGCTTACAGAGAGTGTTAAAACAATCATGTTTAAAGTTAAAAAGGCTGGTAAGACAGATGGAACCTATACATTAAAGCTATCAAAGAAAAAGCCTGCACTTCCAACATTACAAAATCTTAAAGCAACAGATTTTAAGGGTGTTCTTCCACAAAATGAGAAATTTAATGTTATTGATACTACTGTTTCATGGGATGCTTTTGCAGGGGCAGCTTATTATCAAGTATTTATAAATGATGCAAAAACTAGTGATGAAGAATTAACTAAGACAGAGTTTAGAACAATGACTGGAAAAATAGAAGTAAATGATTTAATGGGTGAAGAAGAAAAAGATGTTAAAATCACTGTTAAGGCATTTGATAGTTCTAAAAAACTAATTGCAGAAGGAAGTATTACAAAAAAATTACCAAAGAAAGCAGGAATTGAAAATGTTTATTTTAATGATAAGCCTCACTCTGAAAATATGAAAGTTTCCAATCCTCTTACAATTAAAGTTAAATTTCATAATAACCCAGTAATATTTTATGATGATATGGAAAAGTTAAAAGCATATCTCAATACACATATGAAGCTTGTTTTAGGAGCTTTGATGGTTCCACTATCTTATTTATATGATGAAAGTGAAAATACAATGACTATTATGCCAACAGGTGGGTTAAATGAAAAATATAAATATGATTTTACTATAAGTAAATATATAACTGATAAGTTTGGCATGAATTATTCAAAACAAGAAAGTGTATATCAATTGGCAATAGAAAAACCAACTGAAACACCACCAGCTCCAGATGTTTTAAAAGTATTGATAAATGATGATGCTAGCTTGAATATTAAAGATGGTGAAAAAACAAATATAAATGTTGAAAGTTCTGTTTCTATATATTTTAACCAACTAGTATATCAACCTTCTTATGAGCTTGCTGGAGTTTCTGAGGGAGGTAGTAAAGGGCAAGGCATTTTCATAACTATAAAACCTTCAGGAACAGCAGGAGATGATGCTTCACGTCTTGCAGAAGGTGTATGGGAAACTGTAATGGAAGGTGGTAAGGCTGTTACAAAAGTAACATTTAAAATGGTTGGAAAGCTTTTTTATACTCAAAAGCCATACCCACTTCTTGGAAATACTAAGTATTATATTGTTATTGACGATACTTTAAGAGCTGTTTCTAATACTAAATTTAGTGAAAAACGCTTTAATTTTACAACAGGTGCAGAAAAGCCTGTATTACATAAATTTCAAGTTCAAGATGGTGAGATTGTTGGAAAAACTGAAGAGCCTAAGAATGAAACTGAATTAAAAGAAGGTGATAAAGTTAAAATTAAGCCAATAGTCCCTAATGGTAAGAAATTTGATTCTTGGAATATTGGCTCTTATTCTTCATTGACAGAACAGCAAAAGAAAACAGAAGAAATGGAATACACTATGATTGATCAGGATGTAACAATTTACGCAACATTCAAAGATTAATTTTATATCTTTTGTTATATTAAGCCACTGGTTAAAAATGCCTAGTGGCTTTTTTATTTTATTATGAGGATGGAGTATGCAAATTTCTAAAAACAAAATCATTTTACTTTTTATGTTTTTTTCTATCAATTTTATCTTTGCACGAGAAGTTTTGATAGATGATTCTGGGGTTCTATCTAATTCTTCTTTTAAGAAAATATCTAAGTGGATTACTGAAACTTCAAATGAAACACATTCACAGCACACTATAGCTATCGTGCAAGATTTTGGATATGATGATGCACAAGAATTATGCGATGAGATGCTAGATGATATTTCTTCTTATGAAAGAAATTTTGAAGGGACCTTGCTTTTAATTTTAATTGGAAGTGATGGAAAACTTTCAAGTCTTTCTATGTCTTTTTTAGGAAGAAACACAAGCAAAGTCCTTAATTCTAGACGCACCGATAGCATAATAGATTTAAGTTTAGACTTTATATATAAAGATTATGCTAAAGGAATTAATATGTATTTAAGTCTATTAGAATTGCTTTTTGATATGTAAAAAGTTTTTACCATTTTGTTGCCTTGCCACAAAGCTAATTTTAAGCTATTTTTGCAAGGCAACAGGAATAGTTTTTTAGACTATATTCCATTCTTTTGCTTCTTCCATAGCGTGATACATTTTTGCATACACTGCATTCTTTTTTATTAGCTCATCGTGATAGCCTTTTTCTACAATCTTTCCCTCATCAAAAACTATAATTTGGTCTGCATGGCGAATTGTGTTTAATCTATGAGCTATAACCAAAACAGTTTTATTTTTTGTCAATTCTTTTATTGAGTTTTGGATAAGATATTCATTATCAACATCAATTGATGCAGTAGCTTCGTCAAGTAAGACAATAGGAGCATCTTTTAGGAATGCTCTGGCAATTGAAATGCGTTGTTTTTCACCTCCCGAAAGGCTATCTCCTCCTTCGTGAATCATTGTGTTATATCCATTAGGGAACTTTTGAATAAACTCATCTGCATATGCTTTTTTTGCAGCTTCTATAACTTCATCATGCGTTGCCGCTTGGTTTCCTATCTTAATGTTTTCGTAAATTGTGTCTTGAATTAAATACACATCTTGAAAAACCATAGTAATGTTTTCTAGTAAGCTTTCAGGGTTAAGCTCTTTTATATCAAGCCCTCCAATTTTTATGCTTCCAGAGTTCACATCATAAAATCTTGCAATAAGGTTTAATATTGTGGTTTTACCTGAACCGGAGGCTCCAACCAGAGCTGTCATTGTTCCTTTCTTTGCTTCAAAGTTTATGTCTTTTAATACTTGTTTTTCTTCTAAATATGAAAAATCTACATGTTCAAACTTAATTGAATAGTCTTCAAAATTATAACTTTCTAGTGAGTAAGGAATCTCTTTTGTTTCTAGCACACTGAGGAGCTTATCAACTGACAAAGTGAAGTAGCGACTTAGCATAAGCATTGTTGCAAGGCCTAATGATACGCTTGTGTATGCAAGAGAAACCACCATAAAGATAACTAATTGGCTAGCATTAAGACTAGCATTAAAGTATTTTTGTGTTGCAAAATAGAGTAGGATGGGAAAAGACAAAAACACTAATAATTGCATTGGAATAAGGTAAGGAATGCCTGCAAGCTCCACTTTAATTGAATATTTTTTCACTCCATTAAGAGCTTCACTAAACTTCTTAAAACGTGTTCCCAACATATTATAAGACTTAAATACTTCTATTCCTTTTACATATTCTATAATCTTTGAAAGCATATCAGCTCTTACAATTTTAGCTTCTTTCCCAGCCTCTTTAATTTTACTAGAGCCTAAAAAAAACATTGGAAGAGAAAAAATAAAGATTGCTACTTGAATGCTTCCTAAAAGAAAGTCAGAATAAATTATACAAATGCTTAAATACACTATTAATATAGAAAATTTTACAATGTCGCTTGTTAGGTGGGTAATAAGCATTTCAAAATCGTCTAAGTCATTTGTGAGTATGTTTGAAAGAGTGCCTATGTTGTTTTTGTTAAAATAGCCTAAGCCTAGCTTTCTAATATAGTCGCCCATTTTTGTTCTAAGATGAGCTATGATCCTAGCTCCATCAGCTTGTGCTTTATAGTATCCTGAATACAATAGAAAAAAGCGAATGAATAAGGCTATTACCATAATTCCTAAATAGATGAAGTTTTTTTGCATGCTCATACTCTTAGTTACTAGGTCTATTAGCGTGAAAAAGAGCATACTATAAATAAGCCCGTGAAAAACACCATCGAATGCTAATATTTTTATAGGATTTATGAAGAGTTTATAGTCTTCATTTCCTATTAGTCTTCTTATTTTTTTAAACATTGTTTTCCTATCTCCTTGAAAATAACAATCCTTTGGGGGTTCTTAGGGGCACTCCCCTAAGTCGTTATTTTTCTTTTCTTGGGTTTTAGGGGCTTTTCTTTTCTTTTTATCGAAAAAAAAAAAAAAAAACCCCTAATAAATCAAACTAAAACAGATCGTCAGTATTGACGACTAGAAAAATAAAACTTTCTTTTAGTAGAATATCCAAATCATCTCTCTGATAAGAGAATCCCTTTTAGGCTACTTCTCGCTCCCACATTCTTTTATACATTCCATCTTTTGCTAATAACACCTCGTGTGTCCATTCTTCTGCAATCTTTCCTTCGTTTAAGACTACAATATTGTCTGCATTTTTAATTGTGTATAGCCTATGAGCAATGATGATAGAAGTTTTGCCTTTTAAGAGAGTTTGCAATGCTTTTTGAATTTCTTTTTCGTTTTCTATGTCTGAATAGGAGGTAATCTCATCTAAAACAACTATTGGTGCATCTTTTAAAAAAGCTCGTGCAATAGAAAGCCGTTGCATTTCACCACCCGAAAGCTTAATACCAGAACCTTCCCCAATCACTGTCTCATATCCATCTTTTAAGCTTTCTATAAGGGGGTGTATTTGGGATTTTTTGCAAGCTTCAATAACCTCTTCTTTAGTTTTTCCCAAACCTAAATTGACATTGTTTAACACAGTATCATGCAAAATAAACACATCTTGAAAAACAAAGCTAGTTTGCATAAGTAGGCTTTCTATTGTGTAGTCATTTATGTTTTTCTTTCCTATAAATATGCCACCTTCTTCCACATCATAAAAGCGTCCAACTAATGCTCCAAGCGTTGTCTTTCCAGAGCCCGATGGACCTACTAAAGCTGTAACACTACCTTTTTTTAAGCTAAGACTTAAATCTTTAATAACATATTTTTCTTCATACTTAAAATTAACATTTCTAAATTGAATATCGCTTTCTGCTTCTTTTTTGCTTAAATCTATTTCACCAGACTTTTGCTCTTTTGTTTCTAATATGCTTCTAACATTTTCTGCTCCTTTTAGTAACATTGCAAGGTTTCCCCCAAGCATTCCAAGCTTCACAAAGCTTGTTAAAAACACAGAGCCTAAAAGCAAAAACATTAAAAAGTTTGAACCTGTTAAATTATGTTGCAAAAAAAGAAAGCCCCCTATTGGAATTACAATTAAAAATGGGGAACTATCTATAATGCACATGCCTATAGTGTATGATTTAATGCTTGAATCACACATTTGGACCCAAGCTGAAAGATACTCATTCACTACATTTGCATAATTTTTGAAAGTTTTTGCGGTAAGGTTGAATGCCTTAAAAATCTTAATGCCATGTACATATTCAATAATTGTGGTGTGAAGCTTTTTTTTAAGGTCATTATACATATTTGCATTTTTTTCATAGTCTTTAAACATCCAAGTTTGAGCTAAAAGCACTAAGATAAAAGGAATGAGTAAAGCTAAAGCTAGGTACCACTTGAGTGTTAGAAGATAAATTAAAATAACTAAAGGCGTGATGATGCTTTCTGCTAAGTCTGGAATCTGGTGTGCAATAAAAAGCTCTAGTTTTTCTATGTCTTCGTCTAATGCTTTTTTATTTGCCCAGAGCTATTGTGCTTAAAAAAGCCTAAGTTTAGATGCCCTAAATGTTCTATTGTTTTAATTCGCAATTCATAAAGTATTGAAAAAGCTGCTATGTGAGAAGAGCCTAGAGCTAGCATTGTGAAAATAATGTTTCCAACAATCAAAATTGATGTCCAAAGCACAAGGTTAAAAATTACATTATTATTTGGAGTTTTATCTATTAAAGAAGATAAAATATATTGCATTAAGATATAAGGGGAAAGCTTACAAAGTTATGCTAAAATAGAAAATATGCAGGCAAAAATAATTTTTACTTTGTGTTTTTTGGTTTTGTTCAATATAAAGGCAATATTAGAAGTCTTTTTTTCTTTTTTACTAGGTTCATCCATATAAGGTGCTTCCTCCTAATTATGTTAAAGAAACTTAACATTTAATAATATATCCTTTGGGTTTAATATTCAAGTTTATGCTTAAAATAATCTATTTGTTATAGGAAGTGGTGCAGAAAATAGCTACTTAGGAGGCAAAAGTCGGCATTGCCGACTTTTGTTGAGAATTTGTATTTCCCTAAAGCCCCCATTCTTTCTAAGAAAGCATTAGCCTCTTTCTTTAATCTCTTTTAGCACAGCTATTTTTAATGCCTTTGTTTTTTCTGTTAGCGAAACCTTATATATGTGAGGATTTAAGAGCCTTTTTGATGTTGTATCAAGAGCTTCTAATTCGCTCATTGCAAAGGCTTTAATCTCTTTTAGTGTAGGTTCTGCTTCTATAATGATGCCATCTTTTATGTATTCTTTTAGTAGTGGACGCACTTCATTTGCAGTGAAACTAAACAATTGCCACTCATTATCAGGATGATAAAATGTGTAAGGCTTATTCTTTTCAATTGTTTCTTCTTTTAAGCTAATAACATCAGCTTTCATGCTACCGTCTTTATTATAAAGTCTCCACACTTGCTTAATGCCGGGCGTTGTAATTTTAGCGGGATTATTTGAGATTTTCATCACAGCTTTCCAGTCTTTATCTTTTTTGTATGCAGACATTTTATACACACCTGTAAAGCTTGCCTCATCCCCACCTGTTACTAAGTGTGTGCCAACCCCCCAGCTATCTATTGGTGCCTTATTTAAGACTAACGATTCAATAATTTGCTCTGTAAGCTCATTAGAAACTGATATAAAAGCCTTGCCACAACCTTCGTCATCAAGTCTTTTTCTAACATATTGACTTAAATAATAGATGTCGCCTGAATCAAGTCGAACTCCAAAGTTAAATCCCTTTGCTTGTAATTCTTTTCCCACTTTAATTGCATTTTCAATTCCCGATTTTATTGTGTCGTAAGTGTCAAGAAGAAAAATTGAAGATGATGGATACATAGTAGAGTATGCTCTAAAAGCTTCTTCTTCATTTTCAAAAGACATAACCCAAGAGTGAGCCATTGTTCCAAGACATGGAATGCCATATTCTTTACCTGCAAGAATGTTGCTAGTGGCATAAGCTCCGCCAATAAAGGCAGCTCTGGATGCACTCATAGCTCCATCAGCTCCTTGTGCCCGCCTAAGTCCAAATTCCATAATTTTTCCTTTGTTTGAACTTAAAAAGATACGTGCAGTCTTTGTGGCTATTAAGCTTTGAAAATTGATTGTGTTTAGTATGAGCCCTTCAAGAATTAATGCTTCAATTATATTTCCTTCTATGCGGATAATAGGCTCGTTTGGAAAGATTAAAGAGCCTTCTTGCATTGCAAAAAGAGAACCACTAAATTTAAACGTAGAAAGATAAGACAAAAACCCTTCTTCAAAGAAGTTTAAGCTTCTTAGAAAAGCTATATCATCATTAGCAAAATGAAAGTCTTTTATTGTGTTAAGCAAAGGCCAAAGTCCTGCAAAAATAGAATAGCCAGAACCAAATGGGTTGCGTCTAAAAAACATGTCAAAAGATGCTTTCATTTCTTTTTTTTCTTTCCAATAGCCTTGTGCCATTGTAAGCTCGTAAAAGTCAGAAAAAAGAGCATTAGTTATTCTTTGCATATTGCCTCCTTTTGCCATTTAATATTTTTGATAGTCCACGTAGTTTTATTTTCAAAGTATACATCTGCAAAATACCAACTTTTAGAAGATAGCACTTCAAATGTCTTTAGCCTTGATTTTTTCTTTAATAATGGAATGCTTTCTATTAGAGTTGCGGCTTTTTTTCCTGCATAGCCTAAAACAACCCCTTCTATGCCTTTTTTATTGGAAATTGCTTGCTTTGCTACATCCACATTGCAAAGACGCACAATATAACCCCTAATTGCAATGGGGGGGTAAATGATAACTTTTTCAAATACATTGTTTGTCTTAAATATTGGAAAAGCACGACGAAATGGGGATGTAATTAAACTTTGAAAAAGGCATTGCTCTTCTAGCATACATGCCATAAGATTATCTGGTAAAAATAGGGCTTTCATCTATTATATAAAAAACTATCCTAGTAGCTTATGCAACTAGGATAGCAAGGCAAGCAAACAACCGTTTAGTCTTTCAAATAAGAGGTGAACCAGTCAATGATTTCTCTTAAACGTCTAATTCTATGCTTAGGCTTACCCGAACGAGACAGGTCGTGGTTTTCTCCATGGAATAGCACTAACTTTGCCTCACAACCGTGATATTTTAAAGCGGTAAACATTTGAAATGCACAGGCTTCAAAACAGCGATAATCTTCATCACCTTGAATAAAAAGAGTTGGTGTTTTGCACTTATCAGCATACTTTAATGGGCTTCTATCCCACATAAATTCAACATTGTTCCAAGGGGTTGCTCCTGCATTTTGGTCAGAGTTGAAATAATAGCCAATATCTGTAATTCCAAATTTAGAAATCCAGTTTGCAATGGAGCGTTGAGAGCAAGCTGCCTTAAACCTATCAGTGTGTCCTATAATCCAGTTAGTCATAAAACCACCATAAGACCCACCTAACACACCCACTCTTTTAACATCTATTTCTTGATATCTTTTTAACACTTCATCAGTTAGCGTCATAAGGTCGCTATAGTCTATTGTGCCATACTTTCCACGTATATCTGCAAAGGCTCTTCCCATTCCGTCAGCTCCACGTGGGTTGGTGTAAAACACAAAGAAACCTTGATTTGCTAAGAATTGCATTTCATGGTGAAACACAGAGCCAAACACTGTTTTAGGCCCACCGTGTATAGAAAGAAGAGCAGGATATTTCTTGCCTTTTTCAAAGTTAGTAGGCTTTACAACAAAACCGTGTAAGTCTATGCCGTCATTTTTGAACCAAAACTCTTCAGGCACGCTTTTTAATAGAGTGTCTCCATAAGAATTGTGGCTACTAATTTTTTCTTCTTCTTTTGAAGGTTCTTTTAGGTAAATCTCTTGTAAGTCTTGGTTTCTAAAGCCTACAAAAACAATTCTTCCGTCTTTCACATCAAAACAATCTACAGAACCTTTTTTAGTGATAACCCTTTCAATATTTCCACTGATATCAATTGTGTTAAGATATGAAGAATCATCTTCTGTTGTGATAAAATAATACTTGTCTTCACAAACAAAAGCTTGCCTACCGCCCCCAAGTCTTACGTCTGTTCCTACTGAATTCCATAAGCTTTTGTCATAGTCTTCAGGGGTTAATAATTTAGGAGAAGCTGAAAGATTATTTCTTTCAACAACATAAATGTCTGCATCTTGATTTATTCCGTATTTTTTCCCGTCAGCACCTGTAAACAATATATGGTCGCCAAAGAATTGAATATCAACATACATAAAAGGAACATCTTTGTTTATTTCTGTAGTTTTTTTGTCTTTTATGCTATAAAGCATGAGTTGATTATATATTGGAGCTTTGTCTTTGTATGTTGACTTAGTGAATAGGATTTCTCCCTTTGCTTTGTCGATTTGGAAGTCGTTTACAGCTGTGAATTCGTCTGTTAAAGATTCTCCCATCATGTTTTTTATGTCGTAAAGATATAGCCTACTTCTTTTTCTTGAAATGACTCCACCACCATTAAGCCAAAAAGGAATTTCTTCAAAAGTTTCGTAGTCTTTTTCTTCTTTTGCTGCCTCTTCTGCTTCTTCTTTTCCGTGTGCTTGAGTCTTATCTTTTTCCCAATATAACAGTGCTACTGCTTTGTCGTTGTTTAGAAACTCTAGCTTTTGTAATGGGTATGGAAATTCATATAGTTTAACAGCTTCTCCTCCATGCACTGGTAGCCCATAAACAAATGTCTTCTTTGAATTTTTTTCTTCTTTTTCTTCTTTTTCTCGCTTTGCTGAAAATAAAAGATATCCGTTATGAAAGCCATAAAAAGATTCAACGTCATAAGATGAATATAATTGAGCTTTTTTTGTTTCCAACTCTAAGGTGAAAATGGCATTTCTATACCTATTTTCTTTTAGATCCACTTTTGAAACAACATAGGCTATTCGGCATCCACAATCGGAAAATCGTAGACTATTCAAAAAATTGTAATGCACGAAATCATCAATAAGAATTGGTTTTTTTTCATTACCTGACACAGACACACCTCCAAAAATAATAGCAATGTTAGCCTAAGAATATACATTGATTATGTTTTTTATGCAAGAGATGGTATTTCTCATTTAACGATTAAGATGTGCACAGATTGCTAATGTAAGGCTTATTAGTTTGCTGGTTTAAGATACTGCATAAAGGCATCGGAAAGCATGCGATTTTTGATATGAAAAACGGCCGTTTTTGCATATCGTTAACGTACGTTCTCGCTATGCGAAAACGTACGTTAACGAGGCCATATATATG
>JBQNBK010000042.1:0-13310 GCA_052169975.1 Treponema sp. | reverse complement strand
TTTATCTAACACTAACTTCTTATATATATGCAATAAGTATAGCTACTTATTGATTCTGAATTATTGCTTTTATAAGTGAAAAAAGATAAACAAAGCACCCCGAATAAGTTATTTTAGGGGGAAGGGGGGTACACATATTAATCCTTTTTTGGGAATAGCTTATTGAAAAGTAAACTTTTCTTTTCTTCTAGGCTATTACTTTTCTCTTCTTCTTTTTCTTGCATTTGAGAAAATATAGTAAACTTTTCAAGAGACAACATTTCCGCCTCTTTGTTAACAGCTCCGAGATAGGCATTAATATTTTTTGTTTTTAATGCAATTTGTTTTATATAAGCATATTCACTTTTCTTTTTTGCAAGCTCTGCTTTTAAGTCGATTAAGTTCATTTCAACTTTTCTTTTTCGCACTTCTTCAATGTCTTTTTTTGCTTGAGTGGGAGTGAGTTTTAGCTTTTTTGCAATATGAGATATAAAACTATTTATGTTTGATGCAATTAATGGTTCGGTGATTTCTATTTTGGCAATTATGCTAAGGTGTTTTTCTCTAGTTTCTTTGTTGCGTTTTTTTTGTTTCATATTAAACACCTCCTAATTTTCAAAATCATTTTAATAAAAAATTATCTAATTTCTCCTTCGTCGTTTTCAAACAATTTAGACATATCTTTCTGAAACTTTTCGTCTTCTTTTTTCTTTTTGTCTTTCTCTTTTTTAGTTAATTCACGTATGCGGTTGTTTGTTTCCACTGCTACAAGGCAAGCTTCGTCAAACATGATAGCCTCGCCTACGTCTAATTGAGGGAAGTATGAAGAGGGTTTTTGGTGGTAGTATTTTGCAATGCGTCCAATGCGATCGACATTTGTGTGTTTAAGTTTTTTTTTATAGTATCTAAAATCCTGTTTAAATGATAATTGAGTAAAGCATTCAAAAAATCATGAGGGAGCACGTCTTTAATGCTTGTAGGATTAAAAGCTACGTCAAGAGATTTTTTTACTTTTATTATGCTAGTGTAAACTTCTTCGTATGTAGGTTTTATCATTGTTTTTCTGCAAAGTTCCTCATACAAAATACTCTCTTCTTTTTGTACTTCTTTTATGTCAACTTCAAGTCTATTTTCTTCATCAAGGTGCTCTAGTATTTTTAAGTTTTCATTATTATAGGTGTTCATAATATTAGGGAAGCGTCCACAGGTGATAAGTTCCAAAGCGTTAATATTGCCAATAACAAACTTTAATTTTTTGCCGTTCCATAAAAGCTCTACAATGTCGAATGTCTGCATTGCAAATTGCTCGCCTATTGGCAAGTTGCTAAAATCTTTTTCAAAGTTTTTAAACTCTTTGTCGATGATTTTCTTTTGTTGCATTCTCTTAAAAAATTGTTTAATTTTCTTAATCATTCTTTAACTCCTTTTAGCTTTTTCCCTAGCATTAAAAAATTACTTAATTACTATTTTTTAGATGTCTTTTTGATAGCATCTATTATTGCTTTTTTTAAATCTTCGTAAAAGATAGGGGCGTAGTGTATTTGTGTTTTTCTTAATATTGCATATTTACCCTTAAACTGTTTTGCAGTTTCAAGATAATAACCATACTCATCACCCCACACACCGAATAAGTCTTGCCAAATTTGGCAATGGGCTTTTCTGCCTTTAATCTTAAACTTTCCACGTAAGTTTTGCTCTGCATGCCCAGTGATGAGCGTCCATGCCTTATTGGTTTTAGCGTGGTGTTCCATATCGGCGGCCGTTTCCATTACAACCTTTTCCACTTCTTCTTTTATGAGGCTATCTAATAGTTCAAAGTTTTTTATTGCAACTTCTAATCCACGCATACATTCTTTTCTCTATATGCTGATGCACCTAGAAAACTCCAATTTTAATGCACACTCATTTTTTCTAGCTTACCAGTTTTTTTATAGCAATATTCTATTTCTGTTCCGCCGAAAGTTACATTTTCAATTTCTATAACTTTGTAGAGTGTGCCAGTTTCTGTTTTAAGCACATCACCTTTTTTTATGTCTTCATTAAAATAGCAAGTAAGAACATATGGCGTTGTCATAATGCTAATATTGGAATGTAGTGTATTTTTCTTATAAGCTAATGCTGATAATGAGATGCGTACTTTTATGTCTTCTTTTACGTCACCTTCTCTAATTATACTTACGATTGTTTTATTGGCATTAATGATAAAATTAGTGTTTTCTCTTAACAATACAACTTCTTTTTTTGTGTATGCTTTATCCATAAACTCCTCTTTTATGCATTTTATGCAAGTCACTAATAAATGAAAACTGCAGCTGAAAAAAAATGTTATAATTGCAATTTTATTAATATATGAAACAACTTGATCGTTCAATTTTCTTCTCCCATTCGTAAAGCTCTTTATATTTATCCGCTTGCTTTAATGCTATTCTTTGTAGGTCTTCTGCATTCAATCTTTCCAATTCTTCGTTCCCAGCTTTTATGCTTTTTATATAACTTTCATTTGTTATAAGCCTGCCAGCTTTTTGAAGATATAAAATATATAATGCCTGACTTTCACTTTCTGTACTTTGCAATATTTCTTCTATTTCTTTGTCTGAAAAGAGAAGAGTGTTTTCTTCTTTGTCACCTAAGCTAAAGCGTATCCTTTCTATTTTTTCTTTATCCATATTGTTTTTTTTGCTATGGTGTCGCCACCATAGCTTAACTCCTTAACCTACAATAACTTTATGCACAGCACCTGAAACGTCTGCAACCACTGCACGCATAAAAAACTCTGCAACTTCAAGATTACTCAAAGAAAGCACATTGCCTTTTTGTTCAATCTTTGTAAGCTCCTTTTTCACTAATGCCTTAAAACCATTTTTAGGTTCCACTAGATAAACTTCGTTATCTTTAGGAGCTATAAACTCATACTTTACATTATTAACCGTGCCAGCCCAGCCGTCGTAGATAACCACTTTTTCAATCATTCCTAAACTTCCTAGAGTCTTGCCTCTTTCTGTTTCCCCTTTAATTGCACTCATAACATCTAATGCAGTACTGGAATTGCAAAGAGCCAAAGTAGGTTTAAAAGTATAGCCTCTTGAGTTTTTTCTACTCATTGCATCTTTTAAACCTTTCCTTAAAGAAGCATAGACAATTTGTAGTGGCGTGCCGTCTTTGACGGTTTCTTTTTTTGTCAATTTGTCATCTTTGTATTCCGCACTTATTATAGGGGATAGGTGTATGTGGTCGAGTATTGCAGTGTGTGCTTGTCCTATTGCTTTATTTGCTTGTGCAATTTTCCAAAACTGATTAAATGCAACCCATTCTTCCGTAACAGAATAACCAGTTGCGTAAGTTTTAAAATGCACGGTTCCCAATTCTTCGCACTTAAACTCGCCGAGTGGGACGCTCTCCCCGTCGCCTACAATTCCAAACGCAGTCTGTAAGCCTATAATGTCTTTCACTTCAAGGCTTGCAGGGAAAGAAGAGTCTACAATTTCTTCGTAAATGGTTTTGTATAATGGAGGGATGCTGGCTTGCTCTGATGCAATATCAATTATCACTTGTTGCACGAGGTTTTTTAAGTCTTGAGCGTTCATTTCTCCCATTGGCTTTTTGATAAGGTCGTCAAACATAGGCGAGGTGAAAAGCCTTTTAGGAGGCGTGCCCGTAACGACCATGTTCATCTCGCCTTTAACAGCTCCGCCTTGAATGCTATAGCTTTTTGCTACTTTTTGTTTTTGGCTTATTGCCTCTTCTCTAATTGTTTTGTGTGATATTATGTTCATATACTACTCCTTATTTTGAAATAATGCTTTTATTAAATTAACTTAAAAAGCGTGGCTCCGCCTTCAATGCCTAAAAATATTCCTACTAGCTGATTACTAGTGTCTTGGTTTCCTGTAAGATGCCCAGTGCTATCCATATAAAGCTCTGCACCTTCCTTTGTGGGTAGGCCATCATCTTTAACAAATGTGCTAGAAAAGATTTTATTTTTAGAAATATCCACTAGGTATACTTCCTCTTCTTTGTTGTATTCTTTTGCAATGCCCACTAGCTTTTCTGCAAAGCATAGGCAAGGTAATTTATCTTGGTTTTGAAGCTTGATATTTGCCTTTTTAATTTTGACAATACTACAATCATTCTTATAAACTGAAACTAAATCTTTATCCATTTTCTTTTACTCCTTTTATGAGTGATTTTTTAATAGCTAAAACCACTCATTAGTTTTTATTATATTTCAAATATTATTTCTTTCTCTTCTTTTGTAGTGTTCAACATTTCACCTCGTAAATTGACAGCCTCCCCTGTGCTGTGCCCTTGTCCTAACACTTCTTTCATTTCTTTATCTTCTATCATTTCGTCAATAATTTTTTTAATTTCTTCTCTATTCATGCCTTGCTTTATAGGTGCGTAGCGACCAATTAAAAGACCTAAATTACCCGTAGGTTTTCCGTCTTTTAAAAGCCCTTTTTCTGTCATAACCTCCTGTTTTAATTTTTGGAACTCTCCATAGGCTTTTTCTTCTTCTTGTTTCTTTCTAGTTTCTTCTACGAACTTATAAAGTTCATCTATAGAAGAAAAGCCTAGACTTTTTGCTTTTTCGATAAGCATTGCAAGTTGCTTTTCCGCCTCTTCTTTGCTTTTTTCCACTGCATTAAACTCCTCGCCTTTTACGTATTGAAAGTTCATCTCCCCTAAAACTTTCTCTAACGAAATGCGACCATCTTTTGCACGTTTTGAAAACTCATTTTGAAGTGATGTGTTTGTAACATCTTCAATTTTGAAATTGTCTTGAACCATATTATTCTCCTTATATTTTATTGGGTTTTTGCTATTGTATGCTTCCCCGATTAAAAGACCTAAGTTGAGTTGACCTTCCGTTAATGGAGGTACAAAATCTATACTTCTTAAATGAAAGTCTGAAATTATCTCTTTGCCTTCTGCATTAATGGAACTTTCCGCAGAGCCCCATATCGAAATTGAATTGAGCTGTTTATTTTTAATCCAACGTCTTATGTCTTTGTTTTTTTCTGAAGCATCAGGAATAATCCTATAAAACACTCGCTCGTTTTCCTCATCCAATAAAGCACCGATTACGGAGCCTACTATTTGCCTTGCCTGATAGCTAAATTCACTTTCACTTTGATGTCCAAAACACACGGGGATAAATACTTCACTAGTTAGTATTTGGTTTACTATGCTTTTGTATGCGTCGATTGTGTAGACTCTGTCGTTTTTACTTTCTTTAAAATATACAACAAAGATTAAGTCTATGGGTTTTTCACCTTCGGGAACTTTTTTTAATTCATTGATTATTTCTTTTGTTGCTATTGGATTAAGTGGGATTTCTTTTATAATTTTTTCATATTCTGATTTTTCTAAAATAGTACTTTTCTGATAATACAAGATATCTTCTAAAGGCATAAAAATAAACTCCTTAAAATAAGCATTTGATATATAACTAATACTCAAAAGGAAGTTTAAATTATTGCATTTTATTTTGCAATTCTTTTTAAATAAATGCTATAATTAATACAATATGGTTAGATATTTTAATACGTCTATCAATATTTTGATTTAACAGATTACATAATTGATATTCATTATAAAAATAATATTTCACTTTCTATTTGCAAGTTAGAAGCAATGATTTTTTTTTATCAAATTGCAAGTAAAACCATTCATGCGTTCCCTCCTGTTGAAGATGATATTTTAGTTAAAAACAATTTTGTTTTTTTAGCTGATGTGGAACATAAATATAGAAAATATAAGAAGGCTGATATTTCAAAATTAAAAATAAGAAAGGTACTTGCAAGTTTTAATTATTTTGGTAGTGCTTGTAAACTTTTAACTCATCTATCATTTTATTTTGCTAATTATTCTGACCGTCGGATTAAAAGAATGGTGCGGAAAATGTCAATCTATCAGAAAAGAAAAAATGAAAAGATTATCACAATGAAAAAAAAGGATTTTAGCTATTTTTATCCATTAAAAAAATGGGAGGATGTTTATAATATGATTTTGTCAATTGATGATGCTGTGCCTTTGTTTAAACTTTGAAATTAGATTAAACCACTGGCACCTTAAACTGTAGGCATTTGCATTTTTTATCTATTGTGTGGTCTATCTTTGTGAATAGTTCACTATCGTATTCAATCCAAAAATCAACCCCTTCACTAGTCTTAAAGTGCTTATTTTTTAGCTCATTAATCACTTCGTCTTTTATGCCTTTCATCATAAAATTAGCCCCTGAGGGCGTGTAAATATAAATGTGGATGAGCTGATGACTTGTGCTCCCTATTTTTTCAATATCCCCCATTTCAACTACGAAAAAAAACTTTTCCAAAAGTGCAGACTCATCAAATGTCTCCCCATTATAAGCTGGGTATATTTCCTTTAATTTATTAATAATCGTACTTACCATAAGCATAATATATCAAATATTTTAATTTAATAGAAGATGGCGTTAACTTCCAGTATATTTATAAAGCTTTAAGGGCTTTTAGCTTTTAAAGATTTTATTATAAAAGCAATTAAATTATGAGATAGAGAAAAATATAAAAAATGAAATATTAGCTTTTAGCTATTTTTATTAAGGAGAGATGATATGGGCGACTTTAATATTGGAAATATTTATGCAGAGCTAAGTATGGATACGACACGGCTAGAAGCTAGTAAAAGAAACGCAATAAAAGAGCTTGGCAATTTAAGAGATGAGGGGGAAAAAATATTAAAAGAGTCGGGCGGGAAAATGACGGAAGCAATGAAAATCCGCCTTGAAGAAATAGAGAAAAACAAAAAGGATGTATTGAAGGCTCTTGATGAGTTAAATAAAAATATAAGGGAAAAATTAAACCCACAAAAAGAGGTTTTAGGAAGCCAAATTGAAGCGGCTTTTATGGCTCCGTTAAAGCAATTTGCAAGTGCGTCTTTGGATACGTTTAGTCAGTTTCAACAATCTATGCAAAATACATTTTCTGTAATGGGGGCCTCCAGTAGTGAAATGAAGCTTTTGGAAGACGCCGCTAAGAAGATGGGAGAGAGTACTCGTTTTAGTGCGAGTCAGGCAAGTAATGCGTTGTATGCTTTAGGAAGTGCAGGGCAAAGTGCAAGTGAAGCTGTAAACTCATTGCAGGGTGTTTTGCGTCTTGCAGGGGCTACGGGGGCGGAGCTTGGCTTTACCAGCGAGACTGTTGCAGCTACACTTTCTCAATTTAATTTACAAGCTAATAAGGCTAGTCATATTGCGGATGTGTATTCAAAAGCAATATCCAAAAGTCAGGCAAACATTACGAAGCTTGCCTATTCCATGAAGTATGTGGGGCCTGTGGCATCGGGGCTTGGTATTAGCCTAGAAACCACAACCGCCGCTTTAATGAAACTTTACAATACAGGGTATGGAGGCGAGCAGGCAGGTACGTATTTAAAGCAAGCGTTTCAAAAATTAGCTAGTGGTACTCAAGACTTAAAAAATAAGTTGCAAGAGCTGGGTCTTTCTTATAACGATGTTAATCCTCAAACACGCAATTTTGCTGATATAATAAACACGTTAAAAGAAAAAAATATTGGCATTACGGAAAGCATAGCTATTTTTGGGGAGACAGCAGGCGGAGCTATGGCTAAGCTAATTGAAGAAGGCGGAGATGCAATAGCCACAATGGAAGGTTTATTAAAGAGTAGTGAAGGCTCCGCAGAAGAAATGCAAAAGATACAAAATGCAAGTTTTGCAAACACTAAAGCAGAGCTTTTAAGTGCAATGGAAGCCGTGCAAATTACTACTGGAAGCATTTTAGAACCCGCTATGAATACCCTAGCACAAGGCTTTACAGAAATACTAAAAACCATCAACGGCTTACCTATTGGAGTGCAGACTTTTATCACGACGATGGCGGGGGCCTCCACTGCAATTGTTCCATTTTTGACAATGCCCGCCCTCATTACAAGAATTAAGAAATCTATGGATTTACTTAATGTGTCTATGTTGAAAAGCCCTATCTTTCTTGCAGGGGCGGTGGTGACCACAGTTGCAGCACTTACGTACTCCATTATTCAACAAAGAAAAAAAGAAATGCAAGACTTAATTCAAGATGCAAGTAAGGGTGTTGAAGACATAAAAGAGATGCAAAAAAAGGCACAGGAAGCAGGGGAGAAGGGGCGTAGTATTCAAGGGCTTTTAGACCAGTACGAAAGCTTAAAATCAAAAACCAATAAGACAAAAGAAGAGCAAGAAGCATACAATAACACTCTGCAAAAACTTACAGAATTAGTGCCTGACGTTGTTAGCAAAATTGGTAAGACAGGCGAGGCTTATATAGAGAATATTGAAAAAATAAAAAGGGCTAGTTTTGAGCAACTAAAACTAGAAGCCGAATTGAATAAACAATCCATAGCAATTGCACAGCAAAGAAAAGCAAACGCTTTGACAGTGCAAAGTTTAATGAGTAATAAAATTGAAGACGTGAAAAAGCAAAGAGCTTTTTATGCTGATTCAATTAAACATGCACAAGAGCTTACACTAGAGATTTTAGAAGCGGAAAAGAAAGGTAAAGAAGCTGTGGATGAAATATTAAAACGTGAGTATGGAGAGTCTGTATTTGATGGCCCAACACAGGAACGTGTACCAATCACTTATAAAGAACGTTATGCAATGTATAAAAGTGATAGTTCGAGTTGGTTAGAGTTTAATAAGAAATTGCTAAAAGAAGAAGAAGAGACTTTGCAAATTCAATTAGATGTGCAAAAGTCAATTAATGACTTAAATGAATTAATGGCAAAACAAAATACAATAGAAAATACCCTAAATACTGACCAAAAAGAAAAGGCAAAGCAACGCAGTAAAGACGAAATTATTAAGGCAATGATTGGCAAAGAAGGAAGCATAAAAAAGGCATTGGATGCAGCCTTATACGAAGCTAAAAAATATGGAGAGTCGTTGGATGCAGTGGATGAAGAAATAAGAATAATCAAAGATAGATTAAAAGAAATATACAGCATATCGCCTGAAGACTTAAAAGAAGGCGTAGCATTTAATTTTGAGGATAAGGCAATAAGACCATTATATAATCGCCTTGAGGAGCTAGAAAAAATAAAAGCAAATAGAGGGAAGGGGGCGACAGGTGCTAAGGCAAAAAAAGAAGATGACAGCCTAGATGCACACTTACAAAAGATAGATGAAAAATACGAACGTAGAATTAAGATTGCTGAAGAGTATGGGCATGATATTGTCGAAGTTGAGAAAAAATGGCATGAAGAAAGAAAAGCCGAATTAGCACGTCATGTTAAAGACATAAATAATCTAACTGAAGAAGAAAAAAAGAGTTCAATTGCACCTAATAAAACTGATGGCAGGCAAGCAATTACTATAGGCGACGAATTAAAGAAAACAGAAAACATAGCACTTGGCTTTATTGCTAAAAGTAAAAAAGCATATGAAGAAAAAAAGAGGGAGCTTGAGAAAGTTTTGTCTCATATAAATGAAGCAAAACAAGCTTTAAAAAAAGCCGAAAACACAAAAGACAAAAGTGAAAAAGACATTGAAAACATTACTCACCTAAACACCCTTATTCAAGACCTACAAGGCAAGGCCAAAAGTTTAAGTGAAGAGCTAGGCAAAGACTATGTGCTATTAGCTGATATTGATGCAAAGATTAGTGAATTGGATGTAAAAGATACCAATAGCTTTACTTCAAAATTAGAGTCTATTAGGAAAGTGAAAGAGGCTACTATTAAGTCAATTAATGATGCCCTTAAAACTGGCAATATAGATGATAAGACAGCAGAAAAAAAGAAAAAAGAAATTGAAAAAGCAGCTTTAAGAAGCACTGCACTTGTAGGTGTGGAACTTTCAAAAACAATTTTGTCTATTGGTAATAATGTAACTGATATTATTTTAGGAGCTATTGAAAAAGGCAATTTATCTTTAACTGATGCCTTAAACATAGTAAGCCAAATAGGAAACCAATTAGCCGAAATGATACCCGACCCTGTAACAAAGGCTATATTGGGGGCTGTGCAGTTAGGTATTGGCTTAATTTCAAAAATAATAAACTATGTGGATACTCAATCAAACAAACTAGAAGAAGAAAGAAAAAAACGTAGAGAAGAAGAAGAAAGAAAAAGCAAAGATGATGCGAATAAATTAGCAGGGGATAGTGCTGTTTGCGTTGCAAAGCAAACACAGGCTGTTAAGCAAGGGTTTCTCAATTATAAAAAGATGATGGACGAAATGTCTAACACTTTGCAACAAAATCATATAAACAATGTGTTGAAAAAAATGGGCACGGAAAAGTCTTTATATAAAGAAGAAAGAAGCGACATAAGAGTAAAAAAAGCGGGGTGGTTTTTCGGATTGGGACAACAGGTTTCAGTGGGTTATGAAAAGTATATTTACGAATACAATTTTACAATAAATGAATTAGCAAAAAAGATACAAGAAGCAAAGAAAAAAGGCGATGCAAAACTTCAAGAAAAATTAGAAAAACTATACAAGGAAAGCATAGATTATAATTTGAAAAAAGCGGGCATTGACCCATCAGAATTAAATAGCATTAATAACCATTTGCAAGGATTGGAAAGTGCATTTGTTGATGCTGTGAAGAATAAAGATATGTCACGATTGAAGTATGCAATGAAAGAAAAAATTAGAGAAGCTATGTGGGTAAAACTTCAAGAGACGGTTATCACGGCTAGGCTAAAACCATTGTTTAAGGAATTGGAAAATGCTAGTGAAGTAGACAAAGAAAGCATCTTTAAAAAGATATTAAAAGAAAGTGAAGAGATAACTAGCGAACTTGAAAAAAATACTAAACGCATTATTGGTAATTTTGGAATGGTGGCTGATGAGTTAGAAGAACATGGCAAGGCATGGATAGGCTTAAAAACTCAAATTAAAGATGCACTTTCAAACAGTCTAGGCGATGCAGCTTATAATGCTGACTGGGGCTCTTTCAAAAAAGCTTTTGCAGCTGAAATGAGAAAGGCTATTATTTCTTCAACTATTGCAAATGCAAAAGTGAAAACTAAGATAGACAATATTATCAAAAAGATTATGCACGATGGCAATATTATGTCTGACGAAATTAACGATAGCATACATGAGTTACAAGGCATTTATGACAATATGGAAGGAAAGATGGCAGGTCTTTCAAAAATCACTAAAAGCCTTGAAGGTGGTGTTGATGTGAAACACGAAAATTCAGGCACGGTGATCCAGCAACTAAGCGGAGCCGATCGTGATTATTTTGCAGAGCTTTTCAAAGCTAATTTCTTAACTCTTGCTGAAGGGTTTAAGGGTGCTATGATTGACCTAAAAGAGATTCACAGTGCACAAATTACAGTGTTAAATGCAACGCTTACGGTTAGGGATATTAATATTAATACAGAAAGTGCATTAAACTTAAAAGAGCTTATTGCAGAGATGATTGAAGAAGCAAGAAAGGCGGGGTAAGTTATTCTCTATAATTTTCTAGCAATGTGTGATATCATTTATATATTCTAGGAGGGGATATATGAGTTATGTTGCAAGTGTTGCAGTAAACACGAAAAAGGATATTGTTAGAAAGACAATAAAAATTATTGATGTTATCTATAAAGACAAGAAATTACATTTTAATACGCCACTGGTTTTAGTTCCTAAATTAAATATTGATGAAGAACTTTATACTGTAAGCAATGAAAAATTAGGCATTCAAGCTTTTGCTTATTCTTTTGACGAGCTTGTAAAAGAAGTTGAAACAGAAATTATTTTTTTATGGGAAGAATACGCATTAGCTGATGATGAGTCATTAACAAATGATGCAAGAGAATTAAAAAATAATTTGTTAAACGCAATAAAAGAGTTGTAGAATGGCTAGTAGAGAAAGGAATGTAATTAAAGAAAGCCTTGTTAAAAAGGGAGGAAGGGGCCACTCCCACTATTATGAATAGTTTGTAATATATTTATGCGCCCCTTCGCAGAAGGTATTGCCCTCGCGGGCATCTTTAGTATCGACACTGTGTCGTTTTTCTTTAACATTTTTCTGAAATATTTTTTTATTTTTCTTAAATATGTTTTTTTACCCATTCTAAAAGCTCAGGATAGCCTATTTTTTTCACTTGCTAGGTCTAAAATGATATCTTCTAGCTCTTTGTCTGTACAAATTAATTCTTTTTTGTTTAGTTTTAAGAATGTCATCATAGCTAAAGCACTGATACGTTTGTTTCAGTCTAAAAAGCCGTGATTCATTGCAAGATTATAACAAAGCCTAGATGCTTTTTCTTCTAGTGATGGGTAAAGGTCAACACCACCAAATATTTGAAAAGGATTATTAATGGCACTTTCTATTAAATTGATATCCCTAACGCCGTCAAAACCACCAGTATAACCAATAAAAGAAGAATGTAATTTTAAGATTTGGTCTATTGATAATTCAATAATCTTTTTCATTTTGCCAAATTCTTAAAAGCAGTTAAATGTTTTTTGATAATTTCTTCTCCACAGCTTAAAACTACATCATCAGGAGCATATTTTTTTTGGGTTTGAGTTTCTAAAGCAACGCTAGTTTCGACATTTTCTAATGTAATAACAGAACTTTCACACATACGCATCTCCTATTCGCTAAGATTTAAGAATATACTTAAATCTTATACATAATATTTAAGTTTTATTCAATATCTATTTTTATTCCTTCTATTAATTATATTTATCCGCTCCTACGGGCACTTATGCACTTATTCATTTATAATAAAAACAATCTTTTTTATTAGGAGTGAATGAATGGATACAGTGATAAAACCATTATTGCAAACAACAAAAGGCATTTTAGAAGAAGTTAAGTCTATCGGTTGCTTTTTTAGGAGTTCCCAGTGCATAGCCGAAATGCTGGCACAAAAAACTCTTACCATTTGTCAAATAAACAATATGTGGACGTGGGCAAAGGGGCAGGGGCTTATTGATGAAAACTTAAACATGAAAGCGTCGGCTCCCATTGCCAACCACACACTGGAAGTGCTGGGCGTTCGGGGTATGAAGTTTTACGAAATTGCAACCAGTAGGGGAGGTATTGCAGAGTTTTATAAAAGCATTCCTCCATATATGAAAAAGCCACAATATTTTATCAGAAAGATAAAAAATCAATTTGGCGGAACTCATTTTTTAGTGGTTGACTCTTTGGGAAAAACGCTTTTCGACCCTGACCCCTCTGTAAAAGAAATTAAGGAGTTATACACTATTTTATATACTGTCAAAAATGTATAAACATTAATTAGTAGGTATAACAAAAGCAATAGTTTTTTTCAGAAGCTGATAATAAGAAGCTGATAATAAGAAGCTGATAATAAGAAGCTGATAATAAGAAGCTGATAAT
>JBQNBK010000041.1:0-13652 GCA_052169975.1 Treponema sp. | reverse complement strand
TTATAGTCTGAAGTTAATTCTACTGTGAACTCTACAGTTTGATCTTTATCTGCCTGACTTCCTGTTGTAAAATCAGCATTACCCAATTTTGCTTTTAGTGTTCCACCTTCAGTTGGTTGTTCAAAGTTAACTGTAAACTTTTCTGTTGTGCTTCCTGTGTTTTCTTTCTTCAATGTTACTTTTACAGTTGTTGCTTCTGTTATTTTAACACTAAGCTTTTCTTTGTTTGGGCCTGTTGCTTCTGATGTTTTATCAGTATTGTTAACTTCCCACTTTTCAACTTTATAGTCTGAAGTTAATTCTACTGTGAACTCTACAGTTTGATCTTTATCTGCCTTGTTACCTGTTGCGAAATCAGCATTGCCTAATTTTGCTTTAAGTGTTCCACCTTCAGTTGGTTGAGCAAAGGTTACCACAAATTGCTCTGTTGTTTTGGAATTAGGTTCTTCAGGATTTTTACAAGAAAAAACAAATGCCAACAAACAAGCACCCATTAGGAACAAATTCCTAAGCCAATTTTTTTGTTTCATAAATGAAACCTCCTATAATTAAAAACTCTTTCTTAAAACAAGAGTTTAAAGTCAAATAGAATAAAAATAAGTAAGAGATTAAAAAGAGAAATTTATTGGTGAATAAAGATAGAAGTTCAAAAAATAAGTGATTACAAACTAAGAAAAAAATTGAAAAATATTCATTTAATGGGTAATTTTTAGAAGAGCTAGTTGAAACTACATTGTTATAATATTTATTAGAGTGGTTATACCCCCCCCCCTATAAAAAATATTAAAACAATATAAAGTTAATAAATTCATACTTTGGACATCTTAATCCTATCTATTAAAAATATCAATAGCTAAAAAATCACTAAAAGGCTATTAGTAAAAATCATTATTAGTTTTTAAATATCAACTGATTAACTAGCAAAAAAAATATTATACTAAGCCCCTGTGTATGAAACATTTTCCTCTATAATAATGCTATTCATCTTCTTTCCAACCAATCCGCTTGCCAAAAGAGGCTGTTTCCAATACTTGATCAGAAAGCTCTAACTAGAGTTCTTTTCAAAAACTCTAGCTATACTATGGTCTCGTTAACGTACGTTTTCGCCTATCGTTAACGTACGTTTTCGCTATGCGAGAACGTACGTTAACGGGATGCAAACCCGCATATAATCAATGTGAAAAATGCATTGTTTTCACATCCATAAACTTGCACTTTTTCATGGCGTTTATGTAAAATGGCATGGCTTGAAATTAACTGTTCTCACCTCACATTTTTGTTCTATTGCATAAAGCTTTTTTTATTACATTTTATAAATTACATTTATGAAAACGTTATTATAGGAAATAAAAAAAGGCTTAACCCATGCTTGAGTTAAGCCTTTTTGATTTCATTCAAAAAACTAAAAGCTAAGGAGCTTCTTCACTAGTAGTTTCAAATATTACATAATTAACTTTAGAACGTATTCCATTATCATGATCATAGACAAAGTATAAAATAGCAAATTCACTACCCATATTACCATAATTAAAACTCTTAAAACCATAAAAATCTTTATCACCATTAAACAATTCCACGTTATATCCAACAGCTTCTCTCTCTACAATTATTTTTTTTGCCCAATCAGTTAAAGTATATTTAGACGAATTTAAATACCAATCAAGATTTTTCTTACTTCCAATTACAATTGTATATGAATCATCATTTGTTGCTGTTACTTTAAAATCAACAGCATTTTTATAAGCTTTTGTAACTGTTAAAGTTAATTTATTAGTACTAGGTTGTATTTCGGCTGTTTTAAATTGTCTAATAAAAATCTCACTATCTGGCATTTCATCTGTTTCTTTAATTAAATACCAATATGCAATACACTCAGTTTCAGGTGCAATATCATCTTTCTTAATATAACCTTGAGAAACTACATTTTCTACTTCTTGTGCTCCTTTTTTATAATAGCCCTCCCGTTTTGCTGCTTCTTGCCATGTTGAATAATGAAGCACACTTTGTAGATGTTTATTCCATGATAAATCATGGTAAAAAGTAGCTAATTTAGGATCTTTTCCATCCTTCTTAGCACTTGCTATCGCGTCATCATATTTTGCCTTTGTCATTATCCCAAAAGCATAAGTTACTGTGCCATTAGATGGTTCAATTGAAAAACTTGCAGCGATAGGTCTTATATTACTCACGCTAACATTAAAATTCACATTCCATTTTGCAACATATACTTTTTGTGCCTCTACTTTTGAAAAGACATTAGGTAATTCTGGTTTCCATTTTCTAAATGCACACCCCTCTTTTGAAGGCTCCTCTACTTTCACCTCCGCTCCAAACTTACCTTTCAACAGCTTTTTTCCATCCATTCCATCTTCAAGTTTTGTCGTAGTTTCTCCACCATCCAAGTCTAAAACAATAGAAAAAATAGCTCTTTTATACTGAATCTTAATTGTTGTGGAACCATCAGCTTGAATTATATTTTGTTCAAAGGATTGAGCATTAAAACCTTCATAACGTTTTGGCTTTGCGTCGGTTGTTTTTCCAGCTTCCCCACTTTTTTCTTCTGTATCTATCTTTGTGAAGTTGTCATTTTCAATATTTTCATGCCAGTGTTCAACCTTGTATTTAACTTGTCTATTTTGTTTCTTTGAAAGAGCAAAAACAATTTCATTTTTATTGAATTCATAATCTTCTTCTAACTTATTGCCATTTGCGTCGTTTAAGTGCCAGTCTTTAATGGAAAAACCTTCTTTTGCCATTGCTTTAGTCATTGCAGTAAGCTTAATATCCTTCCACTTTGAACCTTTAACAACAGTAAAACTGTTTGCACTAGCAACTTCAATATGTTCATCGCCTTTCACTTCAATTTGAATCTTTTCAACTTCTGGGCTTCCCTTTGCTTTTGAACTTGCATAGACGACAGAATCTTCATTAAAGCTAGATTGATCATCTAAGAAAGCACCATCTTTGCTTCCTAGCTTCCAGCCTACAGCTTCATATTCGTTTGCCAATGTAATTTTCTCTTCTGCCTTTTCTTTAACACTAGCCCATTTAGCACCTTTTTGAATTTCTATAGTGCAAGGCTTTTTGCTATCTTTGAATGTATAACCAGCATCTGCTTCTATTGTAAGGATAACCTGCTCCACTGGTTTTTCTATTTTTTTTGCAACAACAAAAATAATTGTATTTTCTTCAAACTTAGTTTCATCAGTTAAAAGAGCACCATTTGCGTCGTTTAAGTGCCAGTCTTTAATAGAAAAACCTTCTTTTGCCATTACTTTAGCTATTGCTTGGGCTTTTATATTTTCCCACTTAGCCCCTTTATCAACAGTAAAACTATCTGGCATAGCTACTTTTATTCCTGCATCACCTTTAACTGTAATGGTAATTTTGTTTGCCTCATTAGGTTTTTGTGCTTGAACATTCGCACCTTGATTGCATGAAAAAGCAAACAAAAAAGCCACTAATGCTAAACACCACAACATAGTTTTTTTCATAAAACACTCCTAAAATATAGATTTAAATAAAGAATATTTAAGATAAATAAGCTTGAGAATAAAATTATTAATTAATATGATTTTTAGATTAATTGAAAAATTAGATGGGTAGATATGCTTTAAGAAATTATAAAAGCATATTAGATAAAGAAGGTGTACCCCCCCCCGATGTCATAAAAAGAATATTATTAAAAGAAGTTATCATACGATTAAAATATTATACAATAAATAAAAAATGTCAATACAAGAAATCATCATTAAAATAAGACTTTAGATATAAAAAAAGCTTCTCTTGCTGAAAGCAAAAGAAGCTCCTAAAAATACTATTGGTTAGTTTTTATCATTATCTTGTTTAGCATCAATTTTGTTTTCCACTGCAATAGATTTTTCCTTCAAAATAGATGCCTCTTTCTTCATAAATAAATTAGCAACTTCGCCTTTTTGCCAATGCAAAGCCACTTGATAGGGAGTTTCGCCAAGTGTGTTTTTCTCGTTAACACCTTCACTCGATATTGCTAATAGATTTTCTATTGTTTTTTTGTTTGCAAAACGTGCAGCATAATGCAAAATATTATCACCTATTGCATCAGTTTTAATAAGTGAAGATGTTGCAAGCATTTCAATAAAGGCTTCTCTTTTTTTGAAAACCAAAGTGATAACACTTTCCCCCACATTGTTTGCAATAAATGGGTCAGAACCAGAATCAAAAAGCAACTTTGAATTTTCAACTTGCAACCTGTCAATTGCACAAAACAAAGCTATCTCCCCTTGCCTATCTCTTTTATTAATTGGATAACCTTTAGTCAATAAAAAGCTAAGAGTTATAGGCTTCACTCCTTCTATTATTGCAAGGTGCAATGGGGTGCGTCCATCTGAATCAGATAGGAACTTATCACTGCCCAAAACAGCTTCAATCAAACTAATATCTTTTTCAAGCGACATAGAAAAAGGAGTCTTACCTTGTGCATCTCTTGCCATAGGGTTGCCCCCTGCTTGACGAATCATCTTCACAATTTGCAAATGCACATTCTTATCATAAATGTTTTGCACCATTGCAATTGCTTCATGCAAAGGAGTCACACCATACATATCTTGCTGGACTGGTGAGCTACCAGAAAGAAGCAATAATCTTGCAACCTCAATCCTACTAGATAAAATAGCTCTGCTAAGTGGGCTTTTTCCCGCATTATCTTGTGCATTTATATTTGCATTATAAGCCAAAAATAACTTGATTAATGAAACATCACCAAACGTTGCTGCCTCATGCAAGGCTGTGCTACCTGCTTGGTTTGAAAGATTAACAAAAGCAACATTCCCATTTGCAGTGCTTAATAATAACTTTGCACAATTATATGCTTTTTCTTTTACACAAATATGCAATGGGCTATTACCCAAAAAATCCCTTTTAGAAATATATGCAACTTGGTTTTCGGGAAAAGTAAGCAACACTTTTATTACATGATAAGCATCACCTTTTAATGCAGAAAAAAGAGGTGTTTCGCTATTATTATTTGTGGCATTAATATCAGCCCCTTTATTCACCATGTCTTTAATAAAGCGTGCATATCCTTTTTGGCAAGCTATATGAAGTGCTGTGTTTGCATTTTCGTCTTTTGCAGTAAGAGTCTTTTTGTTAAAAAACCATTCAGGTCTTCTTCCACCTAATTCAACTGCAAGACTAAAAGGAGAAAAGCCCTTATCATTCATGCAAAAAATATCTGCATCTTTTTCTATTAATATAGAGCCTAAAACTTCATTATCAAACACTACAGCAATATGAAGAGGGCTATCACCTGCCATATTTGCAGTGTTTATAAGAGTGCTTTTTTCTAATATATATTGAACAATTTCTTTTTTTGTGTTGTTTTTAACTGCTATATGCAAGCAAGTTTCTCCGCTATTATCTTTTGAATAGATATTAGTTGAGTTTAATAAAGATGTGAATGTTGCAAAATCTTTTGAAAAAGAATAAACAAAAGGTGTTTCCCCTTCAGTATTTGTGCTATGTATATTAGCACCAAGACTTGTAAGATATTTCACTAATTCATTTTGACCTGCAACAACTGCAATAAAAAGAGCTGTTTCACCACGTTTGTTTTTTTCTTCTATATTAGCTCCCTTTGCAACAAGGAGCTTCACAATGTCAAGATTATATTTAAGTCTAGTTGCAATATGTAATGGAGTTTCCCCATAGCTATCTTTTATATTAGGGCTGGTTCCACGCGATAGCAAGAGGTTAAATATTTCAAGCCTAGAAGGCTTTGGCATAACGATATGCAAAGGAGAATTACCAAAAGAGTCTGTAATTGTGGGGTCTGCTCCATTAGAAAGCAAAACAGAAACACAAGAAGTGTTTCCTTTGCGAACAGCTTCGTGCAAAGCTGTTGAATTAGCAGCATTTTTTGCATTAACAGGACAACCTTGTTCAATTAAATGTTTAACAAAACCTAAATATCCTTTGGAAGAAGCAACATGAAGAGCAGTCATTCCATCATTAAATCTTGTTCCATAATTTCTTTTAATAACAGCTTGTTCAAATTCCTTAAAATCACCATAAAGAGGTTCTACCCCTGCAAGCAATAATAACGATGCAATTGTAGCAGCCTCTGTTTTGCTAGGCGAACGATATGCAAGAGTTAATAAATTGCTTCCATCTTCTTTTATGCCAATAGCTGGCACACCTAAACTAAGTATTTGTTTAACAAGCAACACATCATAATCTTCCACAGCATAATGAAGAGGTGCTTTCCCATTTTCATCTTTTTGGTTGATTGTTTTTGAATTAAGAATATTAGAAAGTAATCCCACTTCTCTTGCATAAAAAAATGGAGAACTACCAAAAATATCTTTCTTAAAAAGGTCTGCATTGTTTGAGGCAAGTAAACTTGCAACTTCAATATTTCTTCTTTCAAGAGCAACTAACAAAGGAGTTTTTCCTTCAGAATCAGTACTATCAATTTTTGCTCCTTTTTTTATCAAAATAGAAACAGATTCAAGGTCATTCTGTTTTGCGGCAATATGAAGTAATGTTTGCCCGTCTTTATTTTTTGTGTTGACTGTTTCTTCGTTGAGCATGGCTTCAAGTTCTACTCTTTTGCCTTCTTGTAAGTACGTTATTATTGCTGGATTTTTAGGCATTGTAGAACAGCCCACTATTAAGAAAATTGATAAATATTCAAAGAAAGAAGTTAATTTCATTAAAAGCCTCCCTCAATGCGTATCGGAAAAAATAAAGATTTGGTTTAATCTGGAAAGAGGCTTTTTGGCTATTATTCAAATATCAGTAAAATAAAAATGCACTAAGTCAGAAAAACTGAACTTAGTGCATTACAAAAAGATTATATTAACTAAACTAGCCCCAATAAAGTTTTAGCATTGGTGCAATAACCAAAGAAACCATAGACATAAGCTTAATCAAAATATTAATTGAAGGCCCTGCTGTGTCTTTGAATGGGTCACCTACAGTGTCGCCAACAACAGCTGCTTTGTGCATATCAGATCCCTTTCCACCTTCTGTGCTTTCAATAGTCTTTTTAGCATTGTCCCAAGCACCACCAGCATTAGACATAAATACTGCTAAAACAACACCAGAAACTGTAACACCAGTTAAAAGCCCAATAAGCATTTCACTTCCACCTAAAAAGCCTACAAGAATAGGGGTGATGATTGAGATAACACCTGGTAATAACATTTGATGAAGAGCTGCTTGAGTGCTTATATCAACACACTTTTTATAATCTGGCTTTTCTGTTCTTGTCATAATACCGGGCTTTTCACGGAATTGACGACGCACTTCTTCAATCATCTTTTGGGCGGCTTTTTCAACAGCATTCATAGCCATAGAAGAAAATAAGAATGGAATAACAGCACCAAGAGTTACACCAACCAAAACATAAATATTAGTTATATCTGCAATATAAACTTCTGCTTGTTCCTTAAATGAAGTAAACAATATGATTGCAGTTAAAGCTGCAGAACCAATAGCAAAGCCCTTACCAATTGCTGCTGTTGTGTTTCCTACAGCATCAAGACTATCAGTAATCTTTCTTACCCCACTATCAAGCTCGCTCATCTCTGCTAAACCACCAGCATTGTCTGCAATAGGACCGTAAGCATCAACAGAAAGCTGAATACCTAAAGTCATCAACATACCAACTGCTGCAATACCAACACCATAAAGACCTGCAAAAATAAAGCTAGCAAAGATAGCAATACAAATTAAGATAACAACAGGGAAAGAACTTTTCATTCCAACTGCAAGACCAGAAATAATCGTAGTTGCAGGACCTGTTTTAGAAGCTACAACAATCTCATTAACAGGCCTTTTACCAGTACCTGTATAATACTCTGTTATAAGCCCAATTGCCAAACCAGATGCAAGACCAATTACTGTGGAAAAGAAAACACTTAAGCTATTTGTTTTGCCACCGTTGAAAGTTGCATCACCTAAGATGTATTTAATAAGGAAGAAAACTGCAACAGTTGCAAGGATTGCAGCACCAAAAGTTCCTATATTAAGAGCTGTTTGTGGGTTGCTATTTGGTTTTGCTCGCACAAAAAAAGTTCCAATTACAGAAGCAATTAAACCTACAACTGCAATTAAAAGAGGCAAAAGCATGAGTTGCAACTTTAAGGCATTTCCACCTTCTCCTGCAACTTTAACAGTCAAACCTAAAATCATAGCACCAACTAAAGAACCAACAAAAGATTCAAATAAGTCAGCCCCCATTCCTGCAACGTCACCAACGTTGTCTCCAACATTATCTGCAATAGTTGCTGGGTTGCGTGGGTCATCTTCAGGAATACCTGCTTCCACTTTACCAACTAAGTCTGCACCTACGTCTGCGGCCTTTGTGTAAATACCACCACCAACACGTGAAAAAAGAGCAATTGAAGAAGCACCAAAAGAAAAAGCTGTTGCTAAAGGCAAGATAGATTTTGCAAAAGTGTCTTCAGCGTTTCCAAGCATTGTTGTGGCAATGAAAAGAACAATAAAAAGCCCTATAAAAGCTAAACCTACAACACTCATTCCCATAACAGAACCACCAGAAAAAGCAATTTGCAATGCCCCATTAAGACCTTTTTTCTCTGCTGCTTGAGTTGTGCGTACGTTTGCGGAAGTTGCTACCTTCATACCGATAAAACCTGCCATCATAGAAGCAATAGCACCAAGCAAGAAAGATGCAGCTTGAAACTTTAACACACCTTGATTTGCAAAACCTAAAAAGATTGCAACTAAAATAATAAAAGGCAAAAGAGTAAGATATTCTCTCCTTAAAAAAGCCATAGCACCATCGCTTATGTGCCCACCAATTTCTCTCAAAGTTTCGTTTTCAATCTTTTGTTTGAAAATCCATGTTGTTTTAACAGCGGCATATAATAAAGCTAAAATGCCACCCCCAAGCACTGCATACAAAGCAAGTGAAATATCCATCAGTAAACCCCCTATCCTAAAAAGGTTAAGTTATTTTTTTTGTAGGCACTTTTTGTGTAAAAACCAATACAAAAAGCACCTTTTAAGGCACTTACTATATAGTTAAACAATGCTATTTTCAAGGGGTATAAATGATGATTACAAATTGGATATATTTATGTTTTTATTTGAGTTTTTTAAGATATCAAGAAAATCAACTACTTCAATTCCTAGCTTCTTTGCAAATTGGCGAGCTGATTGTGCTCCATAAAGAACATTTTTAGGATCATGGGCATCTGAATTGCAAATTATAGTAGCTCCTTTGTCTCGTGCAATCTCCCAAAAAGCAATTGCAGGATAGCCATGTTCTTCAACACCATCTCTTATTATTGTAGGTGCCAAACATCCAACTCCATTAATTTCTATTGGAATATTTAAGTCGATACAAGCATCTATAAGATAGGAAGATATTCTAAGAAGTTCTGAATCTATATGTACACAAAAATTAAGAAATAAATCAGGGTGTGCTAAAAAATCATAAAGCCCGGTTTGCAAGCCTTGAATAGTAAAATCCACATAAGAAGCAACGTCTTTTGTTTTGCATAATCTTGGTGCCCAAACCAAATCATTTTCATGCAAAGGAAACCAATGCGAACCAAAAACAAGATAGTCCACACCAAGTTCTGCACGTAAATAATCACGATACCAGCTTTCAAAGCGTGGCAACCACTCACATTCAAATCCTAAAAAGACTGGAAAGTTTGCTTCTTTCTTTGCCTCTTGCACCATCTTTAGATAAAGAGGCACATCAGAGGAATTCATTCTGCAATCATTCCACACATCATCATGCGGATATGGACAATGGTCAGAAAAGCCAAGCCCTGCACAGTCCTTAGCTTCTCTAACATAATCAAGTGGCACACCCACAGCATGCTTACATAAATAAGTATGTGTATGAAAACTAGTTAACATAAGTTTTTATAAAGTTTTAGCCATCACCTTCATCAACATAATAAAGTCATAAATCTTTTTATACGCTTCAATTAACCATGGCTTTATAGGCTTTTCTGAATACTTTTCAATTTCTTTCCAGTTGTGAATTAAGTCGTTAGTTGTTTTGTCATAGTCTTCCAAAACATCCTTAAAATTATTGCCTATCACAACTATATGCTTCACAGTCATAGAAATAATCTTGAAAGCAGCTTCGTTAACAGAATCAAGCAATTTTTGCAATTGCCTACCTGCCTCTTTTTCTCTTTCCATTCGAGAAAGAAGTGTCTTAAACTTAACAGAAAGATCGGAACCTGGCTTAAACTGATCATCAAATTCCACAACCTTTGTTGCCAATTGCATAATAGCATGATAGCTATTGGAATAGTCTTGAGTTACACTCTGTGTTCCCCAATTTCCTCTAATTAAAAGAAGGTCTGATAGCTCTCTAACATCAGCTTTCACGTAGTCAATCAAAAAGGCTTTTAGATAATTCAATGTTTCAGCATGAATAAAGCCGTCAACCCCACGTTTTTTGAAAGGCTCATTAGCAAGAACAGTGTAATTTTTCATGCCCGAACCTATTGCCTCTCCAAATACTTTTTTCACTAAAACAGCAACTTGCCCTGACTTTTGCTTTTGAATTAACTTATCCAAAGCCGTGTTAGTCATCTTCTTGACATTAGATATATAATTATCTGTTATTTTTTCTTTAAAAGGCTCTGTTTTAATTCTATAAAATGGGTCACTTGAAACATGGCAAATAAGCAATTCCATTACCCTAGTTCTTTTAATATCTTGCAATGTGTTGAATATCTTTTTCCATTGACCTTCGTTTACAAGTTTAACATTTTTATATCTTTCTAAAACATCAAAAATTGCTTTCCAATCTGCTTCTTGTGGAAGTGAATAAAGAACAGTTGCAAAATCTTTTAAAGCATCAATAACATATTCACCTCTAACAACCTGAAAATTAGGCGTATAATTGAGGTTGTTTTCTACTATAGCAGGGTCAAATTTCTTTAAGAAAAAGTAAAAATCAAACAGAACAAAGTTAATAAAAGCATCAATATGTTCATATATCAAATCAGCTTTTTGCACTTGCCCTGTATTAAATTCCCCAACAAAAGTCGCAAGCTCTTTTTTCACCTGTGAAACTAAAACATCAATATCAGTGTTTGCAGAGCGTTCTTCAATAGCTTTGTCTGTTATGCCTTGAACAATTTTAAGCTGTGCTTCACTCAAAAAAGATTCAACAGTAATTGACTTTAACACTTTAGAAGAATTGGCATTCATTAAAACTGCTTTGCTAGATCCAATCACTTTGTAAATGCTATAAAAAAACTCTGCCATAGGAGGCTTTATTTCCATTCCCGATGCCTTATACCATTTTCCATAGCGAGTCTTATTAAGCGACTTTGCAATTTCTTTTAATTTCTTCTTTGTAACAGCTTCTGGACTTGTACTAGTTGAAAACAATAGATTTAAAAACTTTTGCCAAAGACCAACTTTACCTTTCTGTGTTTCTTTTGATTTTTCATTTTCTTTTTTCATACTTGCTATTCATCATCCGACATTAAAATTGTAAGTAGCTCTTCATTTGTTTTTGCATTTAGACATTTTTCCCTCATAGAATCACTTTTAAGGAGAGAACTCACTTGAGAAAGAAATTGAAGATGCACGCCTGTCTTCATAACAGGTGACAATGTCATAATAAATATTCTTGTAGGTTTTTGATCCAAAGAATCAAATTCTATAGGATTATCAGATATGCCAATACATGCCACTAAACCTGAAACACAATCAGTTTTACCATGTGGCAAAGCTATACCATTCGTAATTCCTGTAGAAAGCTTTTTTTCCCTATCCATCACACAAGCTAAAGCTACTTTCTTATCCTTTATTTTTTCGGCCTTTACGAGTATATCAAGAAGCTCTTCAATAATTTCGAGCTTTGTTTTACCCTTTAAATGTAATTCTATAACATTGGGGCTTAAAACATCTTTCAATTCCGTTACGTTTTGTTCCATATAAGAATTTTCATTCATAAAAGACCTCCATAAACGGTTATTTTATGCCTATTTAGTCTAAAAGTCAACACTATAAGTATATTACACCGTTACATAAGCCTCGTTCATATTTAAAAATCATAATGCAAAAGCTCTTCATTTTTTAATCAAAAAAGACGTTTTATACCTAAGACATGCCCATTTTTTTATCTTTGGAGCTTTATATTATGCACAATAAAATATTAAAACTTTCTATATTTTTATTACTTTTCTTCAATACTATCATTCATTCTGAAGTGTTTAGATTTTCTTTTAGTGAAGGTGAAATTCAAAAAATGAGTTCCACAGTGCAAGAAGCAGTTTACTTTAATGGAAGCTTTTCTTATAGAACTGAAATTATAAATAGAATTGTTGCAAAGGTTAATGAAATAAAAGAGGAAGCTTCAAGACGTTCAGCCTTATATTCTTGCTATTTTATGGTAACCGAAAAAACAGAAGACGGAAGGTTTAATTGGGGCAAAGAATATAATAGCTCCTTCTGGCGTAATGATTTGGGGCTTTATTCAATTAGCGATAAATATTTTATGCCTATGGTAAGAGACATTCCATCTTTTCCTGAATACGATGTTCAAATAGGAGATTCGTGGGTTTTAAAAGCACATGAAGCTTACGACTTTTCAGATGCTTTTGGAATGATAAAGCCAATTATTGTTCCTTTTGATGTTGAATATAAATACACAGGAACTCAAATAGAAGATGGAGAACCACTCCACATAATAGACGTAAAATACCAAAAAGACTTTGTAATTCCAGATAGCCTTTTGCAAAGAATGTCTCATATAAAAAATGAAATCTATCCTCTTCAAACGCGAGTTGAATCAAATCAAAGAATTGCATGGAGCCAAGAAAGAGGAAATATCGCATTTTATGATGAGACTTTCACTATTTATCTTTTCTTAAATGATGGGGAAACAGTAGAATATACAGGCACTTCTCATTCAAAAATCACACTACTAAAAAAAGATGTGGAACTTCAAGAAAATGAAAAGATTAAACAAGATATCGAAAAACTAAATTTAGCAAACACAAATATCAAAAAAACAGAAAAAGGTTTGACCATTGTGCTTGAAAACATTCAATTTGCCCCCAACTCTTCCATACTTAGGGATAGCGAAAAAGAGAAAATAAAATCAATTGCCGAAGTGTTAAAAAAATATGGAAAAAGAGATATTTTAATTGAAGGGCACACAGTATTTTCAAGCACAGAAGAAAGAAGAATAAGCCTATCAGAAGAAAGAGCGAAAGTGGTTGCAGAATACTTATTAAATCTTGGAGTTGCCTCTAAAGAACATATATTCACTAAAGGGCGTGGAGGAGACTTTCCTCTTTTCCCAAACACTACAGAAGAAAACAAAGCTAGAAATAGACGCGTCGAAATAACTATAATGGAATAAAGTTTATCTAAACAAGCTTGCTTAAGTTTATCTATAAGAAGATTTTAGTGTTTGTGCTTAATAAGTATGCGAGCATAGGTCTCGCGTCCTTTAATTGTAAATCTATGTCCATATCTTGGATTATCTTGCATATATCGGTCGAGCCCTGCAATTTCAAATTGCTCAGGATTATATCTATCGAGGAATGAAATTGGCACACCCATGAGCCCTGAACATGATGCGTCTGTTCTGTTCTGTTCTGTTCTGTTCTGTTCTGTTCTGTTCTGTTCTGTTCTGTTCTGTTCTGTTCTGT
>JBQNBK010000040.1:0-13850 GCA_052169975.1 Treponema sp. | reverse complement strand
AAAACATAAAATCATTTTGGATAGTTAATTTCTGAAAGTCTTCTTTTGTTATCATAGAGATATAATAACATAGAAGTGTAAAAAAGCATAGTAAAATATTTTTTGTCTTGCAGAAAGGCTTGGGTTAAAGTGCCAATTTCTAGGTATGAGGACTCCTGCAAAGAAAAATCCTCTCTATGTAATAGAACAAAAATGCAAAGCTGGAACAGCTCATTTCCCGCTCCCACCACCTTGCACAAGCACATCACAAAACAGCATAGTTTACACATCAAAAACAATGCAGTTTTCAACCTCGATTATATGCGAGTTTGCATGCCATTAACGTACGTTCTCGCATAGCGAAAACGTACGTTAACGAGGCCAGATATATTATACTTTTAGGTAGTACATTAGCTAATGTCTAGCCATAACATTAACTAATGTACAACCATAACATTATCTAATGTACTAGTATGACATGTGCTAATGTATGATTTTGAAGATTTTGAAAGCGTAAAGGGTGGTAGTTTAGAATAATTAAGATAAAATGAGAAAAAAGAAATAACAAATAAAGTAAAGTCATCATAATTTTAGTCTTATTTTTACTATCTTGTAACAAAGCTTTCTTTTTTTTATTCTACGGTAATAATCTTTAAGAAAAACTTATAGGAGTTTATATATGATAGCATTAATTATCGGTTTTGTCTTGATTGGATTCACTATATTTGCAGGATTACCACAAGGACTAGGTTGGTACAAAGAAATGTTGCTAGTTTTGAAAGGTGGCTTACCAATTTTTATTGCATTTATAGGTCTCATTTCTATATTTGTTGGAATTGCAGATATAAGAGATAGACAAGATGAAAAGAAAGAAGAAGAAAGAATGAAAGAGCAAAGATAAAAATGAAGTATTGACATTAATTGTATATATATAGTAGATTGATACACCCTACATTATCTTGCAATATTTTATTTATAAGGTGTTTTATAATGAAAACAATATTTATTAAGGAAAACGATATACAAAAGAAGTGGTATATTGTAGACGTAGCAGGAAAACCATTAGGTCGTGTTGCTGCTAAAATTGCTGCTATTTTACGCGGCAAGCATAAAGTCTTTTTTTCACCTCACCAAGATGCAGGTGATTATGTGATAGTGATTAATGCTGATAAAATTGCTATTTCTGGAACAAAAGAAAATGACAAGATGTATTACAGGCATTCAGGATATGTTGGTGGGCTTAAATCAATCAACTTCAAACACTTAATTCAAAAAAAACCAGAAGATCCTATCACCTTAGCAGTGAAGGGAATGTTGCCAAAAGGAAGATTAGGAAGACATATGTTAAATAATCTAAAAGCATATGCAGGAGCTAATCATCCACACTCAGCTCAAAACCCTACAAAATTGGAAGTTTAACGGAGGTATTATATGAAAGATTTAGGCATAGGAACAGGAAGACGAAAAACAGCTGTTGCTCGTGTTTATATTAGAAATGGTAAAGGAGAAATCAAAGTTAATTCAAAAGATATCAACGAGTACTTTGCAACTCCTGCACAAATTACTATGGCAAAAGAACCTCTTAGAGTTACATCTTCTAATAATAAATATGATATTTTAATAAATGTAAAAGGTGGTGGGCTTTCAGGTCAAGCTGGAGCTTGTTCACATGGTATTGCAAGAGCTTTAGTGAAGGTTGATGAAGCAAATCATAGTTCGCTAAAAGCTAATGGGCTTTTGACTAGAGATTCAAGAATGGTTGAACGCAAGAAATATGGTCAAAAAGGAGCAAGAAGACATTTCCAATTCAGCAAACGTTAAGTTTTCAATTGCTTGGAAATTTTTATTATGTATATGATAACGAGTGTTTATAATAAAGCCACTTATTAATACGTATATACTCACTCGTTATTTTTTTACATTTTAATTGTCTTTATAGGTTATAATAAATGGAAAAAAATGTAAGATTTAAAAAAAAGATGCGAATCTATTCGGCTCTTGAAGTGGCAAATATTTGTGGTGTTGTAAATCAAACTGCGATAAATTGGATAAGAAATAATCACTTAAAAGCATTTGTTACTCCAGGTGGTCAATATCGTGTCTATCATGATGAGTTAGTTAACTTTATGCAAGAACGTGGTATGCGTATTCCTAAAGCTTTGTTGGGAACTGGTGATTCTCTTATCATTGTTGATGACGACAAATCTTTTAATAACGCATTGTCAACTTTCTTAAAAAAAGAGTTAAAAAACTTCACAATCTATCAATCATTTGATGGTTTTGATGCAGGCTTAAAGATTATGAAACATAAGCCTTCTATTGTATTTTTGGATTTAGATTTACCCGGCGTTGCTGGAAAAGAAATATGTTTCAAAATAAAGCAAGATATAGCCTACAATAATCCATTTGTGGTAGTAATTACAGGATTAGAAGGTAATGCTGTAGAAGCTGAATTAAAAGAAAAAGGTGCAGATTTAATACTAAAAAAACCTATAGACTTTGCTAGTATGCTAGAGCAAGTAAAATCATTTATAGAAACAGAAAATCAAAAACAAAGTGTCTTATAACTCTAGCAATTCACTTGAAAAAAAGCAATTAATAATAAGAGCTGGGAACCTTTTAGCAAAAAATGGACTTGTTGAAAGAACATGGGGTAATGTTAGTGCACGTCTTGATGACGAGTATTTTGCTATTAGTCCAACTGGTGCTTCCTATGCCAGTATAACACCCGAAGATATTCCAATAGTTAATTTTAAAAATCATTCACATACTGGCAACAAAAAACCATCTTCTGAACTACTACTCCATGCAATAATTTACAATACTTATACGAAAGTTTCTTTTATATTGCATACACACCAAAAGTTTGCTTCTTTGCTTAGTTTATTTTTTACAATGAAAGAAGGCAAGATTCAAATAATTGGTAAACATGAGTATTTAGAAGATGCAATCCCTTGTGCAGAATATGCAGAAGCTGGCACGGCAAAGCTTGCAGAAAATGTAATAAAAGCTATTGGTACATTGCCTAAAGCTTATCGTGATCACGGAATAGCTTTAATGGCAGCACATGGAGTGTTATGTTTTGCATCTAATTTTGATGAAGCATTTAATATGATTCAAGTATTAGAAGATTTTGCAAAAGAAATGGTATTTAATACTTTAACAAAGCAAGGGATCACTTTTGATTTTAGTGGCAAGTTACAAACATATACAAAAGCTACTTTTCTTACAGAATCTAACAATAGTATTATAAAAGAAATGTGTTCAATTATATTTAAAGAACTTCCAAGCACTGCTTTTATAACACTTAGCACACTACCCATAAGCCAATATATTTCACAAAATTTAGATGTACTTCCATATATGCAAGAGTTCTCTATTAAGGGAATACCTGCATACTTTGATGACTATGCTCAAATTATAGGGGACTGTGCTCTTATTGCTATTGATAAACAAAAGATTATACTTTCAAGGAGTAATGCTTTAATTATTGAAGGAATTGGTGTTTTATGTTTCTCTGAACAAAAAGATGAAACAATGTATATGGCTTCTATTTTTGAAAAAAATGCTCTTGCTTTTCTATTATCTTTGAATAACAAAAACATCATTCCACTTGAAAAAGAAAATGCTATTTCTTTGCACCAATCTTTTATTAAAGGCTATTCAAAATTAAAAAACAATTAAGATTTTTCCAAAGCATCACCAAATATAGCATAGTTCTTATTAGACTGCTTAAATGAAACATTATTCATATTTGCTTTAATAAAAATAGCTGCTGTAAGATCACAATTAACAAAGTTTGTTTCTTCTATGTTTGCAAAAACAAAATATGAAGATGATAAGTCTGAATTATCAAATATTACGCTATTGGTATTAATATAACTGAAATTAACATTGATGATATCAGAATCTTGAAAATTGCACGATTTAAAAATAGAATTAGCAAAAGAAGAAAACTGAATATTAGTATGTTTGAATGAAACATTATTAAACTTACAATCTTCAAAAAATGACATTCTAAAGTTAGAAAAATCAAAAGTGCAATCTATAAACTCAACATTAGAAAATAAGCATGAAATAAAACATTTTTTAGAAAAATCATTACTTGTTAGTCTTATATTTGAAACATGTATATCAGTGATTTTTTTATTTATTGAAATTAATTTAAGAAATGTTGATTCATCTAGTGAAGTAGATTTTGAAAACATATAGTATTAAAGCTTCCTTATAAATTAAAATCTTATAAAATAATATTTACAAAGAAGCCTTAAACTTTTCATAAAACTATTTTTTTAATGTAGCAGAAAGCATCCAAACATGCTTTTCAAAGTTCTCTATTAAGCCAGAGATAATTCCATCAGTAGTGCAATCCCCACTTTCAGCTGCAAGCTTTTGTGTTTCATGCAATTCTTTTAGAATATACTCAAAATCAGCTTTTAATGATGTTGCTACTTCAATTATAGAAAAAGAATGGTTTGTTTCTTCTTTTATTCCAGTCATTGCTAAATATTCTTTAAAGCTTGCAGGAGATGTTGCTCCAAGTTGCAACAACCTTTCTGCAACCTTATCATAGGCATCAGTTACTTCTTCATAATAGCTTTCAGTCATTTCATGTGCAACTTTAAATTCTACACCAGAAACATGCCAATGATAATTATGTATTTTCACATACATAACACCAAAATCTGCCACATGTTTTGCTAAGTTTTCTGTAATTTTACTCATTTTAATCCTCCAACATTTTAAGGAGCAATGCTCCCTACTTCGCCTTATAATCCTTATATTCTAAATTTACTCTGAATACACAAAAAAGTCAATGAAACCCAAACTTATCTTAAATGCTATGATGCCTATTAGTCTTGAATATACAGTTAGATATGTCTTGAAATCACAGACCATAACATTGAAGTTATAACGATTATGAATTTAATCCAGAAAAACAAGACTCTTTTTGAATTTTGATTATGTTATACGTTTAACTTTCCTAAATAGTTCCATCTTATCCAATATAAAATATATTGGTCTTCCGTGAGGGCATAATGGTTCTTCAAGCAAAAAAGCTTTTTCAACTATGCTATACATAGCACCATCATCTAAAATATCCCCATCTTTACATGCTGCTCTACAACTAGCCGTTGCCAATAAATGGCTAATAAGATTATCAGCATCTTTTGCCTGCACAATATCATTTAATAAATGCTTTTGTGTGCCTTTATAAAAAATAGGAACAGCTGTAACTTCCCATCGCCCATTTCCTATTTCCAAAATCTTAAAACCTGCTTCTTTAAGAGCTTGTTGATTCTTCCTGATTATTGCATCATTTTTTTCTGTTGATGTTTCTAATATATATGGAGCTAAAAGCTCTTGAGAAGCACCCACACTTTTTTTCAACACTTCATATATAATTCTTTCGTGTGCTGCATGTTGGTCTACAATATAAAGAGCATTATCTTTTTCAACTGCAATAAACGTGCCACAAAATTGCCCCAACACCTTAAATGCCTTTTTTTGATTTGCAAACCCATAAGTTGCTTGCCTTTCACAAACTTGAAAACAATCCTTCTTTATAGGGAAAATTGCCGAAACATAAGCAACATCAAAATATGATGCTTTATTTTCTTTTTCTGCCTCGTTACTAAAAGGAACATCATCATTAAAAACAGAACGATTACTATTAAAAGAATGTAAAGACTCACTTTGGCTATCAACTTTCAAACTATCATTTAAATATAATGCTTTATCATCTTCTTCTTTCTCTTTTTCAAACATAGACATGATAGTTTTTTGTTTATAAAAAGTATTAATAACTTTATGAATTACTCTATGAATTTCATTATAGTCTTCAAAATGAGCTTCTCTTTTTGCCGGATGAATATTAAAGTCTACACGAGAAGGATTGGCTTGCAAAAACAAAAAAGCTACAGGATAGTTACCATTAGGAAAATATCCTTCACTTCCATAACAAATGGATTGAATAAAACCATATTCATTTATCTTTCTACCATTAACAAACACATTTATATATTTTTTGCTAGACCTATACACATCAGGTGTTCCAAGCACTAAATTAAAGCTAAAAGCTTCGTCTTCATGATGAAGTTCAAAAAATAGTTTTTCATTTTCTTTAAAGCCAAAAGCAGATGAAAAAACTTGTAAACATCGCTCTTTTAAGGAAGAAGTTTTGTCAAATACTAATAAAGTTTTTCCATTAACAACATAACTCATATGTATATTATAAAAAGGTAATGATTTTTCAATAAAAATCTGCCTACAACTCAAACCTTCAAACTGTCCTCTTTTTAAGAACTTCTTACGTGCAGGGAAGTTTTCAAAAAGATTCTTAACTTCAACACTTGTTCCTTCAGGAAAAGCTACAGCTTCAACTTCATTATTTTTCAGTTTCCATGCAGGAAAACCTTCACGTTTTGAAATAATTTCTAAATCACTAACAGCTTGAATAGAAGAAAGGGCTTCTCCTCTAAAACCTAAAGATGAAAGATGCAATAAATCATCTGCTACTCTTATTTTGCTTGTGCTATGTGTGCAAGTGCAAACAAGTAAGTCTTCTTTTGTCATGCCATAGCCATTATCTAGCACTTTTATTTTTGAAATGCCACCATCTTCAATTTCTAAGTTTATTTTATCAGCACCAGAATCTATAGAGTTATCCAATAGCTCACGCACAACAGAAGCTGGTTTTTCAATCACTTCTCCAGCTGCTATCTTTAATGCAGTTTCTACTGGTAATATTTGAATGGGATTATATAAATGATTCATATTTTTTTAAGAAAATAATTCTAATTCAGGCTTATCATCAACTTCTACTGGTTGATTCATCAATATATTTACCTTGCCTTCCATCTTTTCAATATCTCTTTCTAATGTTTTTGATATCTTAATTCCTTCTTCAAACATAGAAATAGCATTTTCTATAGGAACATCATTATTCTTAATCTTTTCAACAATATCTTCTAACTTTTTCAATCTTTCTTCAAAATTCTTCATATAAAACTCTCCTCAAAAGCTCAAAATAGAGGCTTGGATTATAACATTAAATTAAAAATAGGTAAAATGTTTTTTATTTTAAGAAAAAGAAGAGTTTTTAAGGCAAAATATAAACAAAAAATACAATGTATTATTAATGTTAAAAGTTCCATCAATTGTTTTAGCTTTTTCAGCATGCTTTTCTTTCTATCTTTTATTTATATTAAATAAGCCTATCCTAATAATATTTTCATCTTTTATTCTAATTTTTAGCTTTCTAGTTCTCATCTATCTTTTATTTTTGAATATGCTTTCAATAAAAACATTTGTTTTAGCTTTTGTAATAATCATAGGAGCCTTTATTGCAAACATTGGATATATTCGCCTAATTGTTTTAGCTAGCCCAATTACCTCTTTGGCAGAAACAAAAAAGATTGAAAAAATCACTGTTATATTAACTGAAGATGCTACTCCTAGAGGGCATAAATATTATAAAGCAAGAGCAAATATATTACTTTGCAAGTATAAAGATGGTTCAAGCTATAGTAGTAATGGCAACATAACAATATTTCTTCCTTCAATATTTATAACACAAAATTATATGGGAGGCTCTATTTCAAATAAACACAGCAACATTAATATGTTTTGCAAAGGAATTAAAATAGAAATATCGGGTCATTTTTCTAAAAATAGTTCATTTAATAGTCAAGCTTTTTTTGTTTCTGACAAAGCTGATGTTATTTTCTTATGCTGGCAAAATAAGATATTCTTATATAGAACGCATTTAAGATTTTTAATTAATCGCCTTTTATATGGTTGGGGAAAAGCAGGTTATCTTCTTTTGGCATTATTAACAGCAAATAAAGATTTTATATCATTAGAAGATGTTTCAAGTTTTAGGAAAGCAGGACTTTCGCATGTATTAGCACTTTCTGGAATGCATCTTGCAGTTATTGGTTTGATTTCAGCTTATTTTGCTAGCTTTTTATTGAATAAGAGAACCTTAAAACTTTTTTTAATTGCTACTAGTTTTGCATTCTTAGTTTTTGCTGGAGCATCTCCTTCTTTAATCCGTGCATTTCTTATGCTAACAATCATTGCCATAGCAAAGTTATTATATGCTAAAATTGATCTTTTAGGTGTGTTATGTTTTACATTTTCTATTCATTTAGTGCTTTTTCCAGAAGATAGTCTAACATTGAGTTTTATGCTCTCTTATGGAGCTTTATTTGGAATATTAGCATGTAGTAAAGCTATTTTTTATTTTCTTAATCCATTCATACCAGACATCTTAAATGGAAGCCTTAGTGCATCTTTAGGAGCAACTTTTTTCACCACACCAATTATTGCTCTTTCAATAAAACAAGTTTCTTTTATAGGCATAATTTCTACTTGTATAATTAGTCCATTAATATCAATTTTTCTTATTATTGGGCTCATTTTTATTATTTTATCATTAATTTTCCCTTCGCTATATGAGATATTAGGCTCAATCTTAAACTTATTCTATTCTCTCATCATAAATATAGTGTATTTTTTTTCAAGCTTTCCTATACTAAAAATGGAAAATATTAGTTATACCATCTCATTCATCCCACTCATTTTTGCAATTCTTATCATATATTTTTATAAATTAAAAAGAAAAGAACAGCTCGATGCTTTAATATTTTAGGCTCTCTAGTATTGCATTATTTTTCATACTTATTACAAAAAAATATAAAAACTTAAAACTGCATTAGTCTATATAAAAAATCAACAATATTTATTTATATTAAATAAAAATAGAGGCAAAAGCATGCTATTTACTCATATAATAATCTATATAAGGTTTATTTTAAGGAGAGATTATGGATACTATGCTATTAGCATGTCAATTGCAAGAAATTACAAATGAGAAAAAACCAACTCTTAAAGAAAAACTCTTCAGAAATAATGTTGCATCATTATCTGATGAAGAATTAATTTCTATACTTTTACGAAGTGGTTCACCACAATATAGCCTCAAAAAGCTTTCAAAAAAAGTTTTGAAAATAATAGATAAAAGTGATGACATAGAAAAAGATTTAAGAAAAATAAAAGGTATGGGTGATAGTAAGATTTCTGCTATCATTGCAGCTTTTGAATTGGGCAGACGCTATCATGCTTGCATATACAACAAAATAGATAATTCATTGGATATTTTGCCATATTTGAAGCACTATGCAACAAGAAAAACAGAGCATTTTATTTCAATATCTTTAAATGGTGCCAACGAAATAATAAATATAAGAGTTGTTTCAACTGGTACTTTAATGAACACCATAGTTCACCCTAGAGAAGCCTTTGCAGATGTGCTGATAGACAGAGCTGCTGTAGTTATTTTTGCACATAATCACCCATCAGGTAATGTTGAACCTTCTATAGAAGATATTCAGCTAACTTATAAACTTGTAGAAGTAGGTAAAATACTTGGAATTGAAGTTATAGACCACATTATATTCTCACAACGAAATAATTATACAAGTTTTGCAGAAAAAGGTATGATTAAACCAAATAAGAATCTTTAAATTAAGCTAGTTGGTTTTTAGCTTTTCTTTTTATTTTTTTTCGTGTTTTTAGTCATTGGAATTGAATAATCAAGCACATCTTTGTGATAGTTAGCAACATAAAAAATTAAAGCTAAGAACAAAAACACCATTATAAGGATTGCCAAAACTGGTAAAGATAATATTACTTGCTTACTTAAAACAAAAATATCATGTAAAGACATGTTTAAATTATCGTGTAAACACATAGAAACTTTAATTTTCTTTGATGATAGATTCTGTCCATTTTTGCATTAATATACCAAAAGCTACACTCACATTTATCGAAGCTTTAATTCCATACATTGGAATACTCACTACAGCATCAGCTTTTTTTAGCATTTCAGCACTTATACCCAACTCTTCATTTCCAACAACTGCAATTCCTTCTCGTGGAAAACAAAACTTATTTATATCTTCTCCACCTGTCTCTAATGCTATGATAGGTAACTTTGGAAGATTTTCAAAATTAATTTGTTCCCAGTCTAAATAGTCAATTGTTCCCATAGAGACACGTTGAGCTTTAGGGTTTTCTGGACTTATGCAATGTTCCGATAAAAATATTTTTTCAACCCCAAAGGATTCAGCTGTTCTAAAAATAGAACCTATATTAAAGGGTGTTCTAATATCTTCCGCATAAAGAAATAAATTCTTAAAATAAAACCTGCTAAAATCTTTTAATTCATCTTGTGATAAATTGCTAAAAGGAAGAATGAGATCCCATTCTGAAGGTGAATAGCCTGTAAGGTTATATAAAGAATGCCTAACTGCGTTTATGATAGTTCTTTTAGTTTCATCTAAAGGATTATCAGCCCAATATTTAATTTTTTCTTGTGTATGTTCATCAACGTCATCAAATATTACATCAAATAATTGCTTTAGATAAAAAGCATCTAATAATTCAGTTTTTTCATCATCTAAAATAGAATGTTCCGAAAGTTCAAGTAGTTTAAGGACTTTGTGTATTCGTTGTTTTTTATTTAATGTCTTTAATTTAAAAAATTCAATCACGTAATCTTTTAAAAACTAAGCTTATAAAGCTTTTTTAATAATCTCTAAAACATCATTAGAGGTTAAAGAACGAGGTATATAATTGATAAAATCCAATGTCAAAACATCTTCGGCAATGCTTGTCATATCCTCTAAAGCTAAATCTAAACTTGAAATTGTTGAAGGCAATTCTATGTTAAGAAGTCTCTCACGTACAGCTTTCACACCTTTCAAAGCAAAATCTTCAAGACTCAGATTTTCAGGACGTTTATTAGCTAAAAACATTTCAGAAAAATCTATCACTTTTGATAAGTTTGAACTAATAGCATCTTGTAAAAGAAAAGAAGAAAGCACACATAGCATAGAAGAAACATTTACATCATACTTACCGTTTGTTGCCAAAGCTATTGCTGAGGCAAACCCAATATTAGAAGACTTAGCCCCCATTGCAAGTAACACACCAGCTTGGCACATTGTTTCTTCTATTGTTTGCCCAATAATTGCATCATGTTCTGGGTTTAAGGCAAGAATATATAGATAAATAGCTTTTTTTACTAAAGCATCTGAAAAAAAGTTAGAACGTTTAGAAATATAAGCTTCAAATGCAATAGTAAGACCAGAAAAAACCATCAGTCTTAAAGCATTAAGAGATAAGCCTTTGTATATATTAGAATCAAATAATACAAGAGAACAAAGATCTTCCTTGCATTTTATTCCATATAATGTCTTGTTCCTTGAATCAGATATATAAACAACATTAGTAAAAAGAAAAGGATTATTACACGTAGTTGGAATTTGTATTAGAGGAATTGGAGACTCTGTTATAGGCTCTCCTTCTAAATAATTATATATTGATTTTGTTTCATTATATAAACTAGCAAGAGTCTTAGCAACAGAACAAGTAGTTATATCACCGAGTGCTATTATTCCATCAACATGTGCAGCTTGAGCAAGACGTAACGCTCTAATAATACTCTCTGTATCAGGGCTTTTTTGTATGCCATCAAAGCTAAAAAGACGTAAAGATTTTTGTTCTAATGATTGTTTAACACGTACTAATAGTTGCATATCCTTAAAGTTTGGATCCACAACTAGCATAAAATGGGAGCCATACTTTGATACATAGTCACCTAAAGAAATCAAAATATCTGCTCCCGCAATCAAATTAGGAGATAAGTTGAACACAAAATCGCCCATACGCTTTTAGTCCCTCACAATAGCTAACATCATCTCAGCATAAAAGCCTGCCATATCACCAAAAGGCAAGATGTCTTCACCTTAAAAATAAAATAAGATTAAATACCGTATGCTTCCATTATTTTATCAGCAAGTGAATTTATAATGTTATCAAAATATGAAGGGTCTTTAAGCTTTGCCTTCATCTCTTGAACCTTATCAAGTCTAATGTCACTTGCATTCTTAACAGCTTCCATTGCAAAATGAACTTCTGCAAACTTTTCAGCTTCCTTAGAAACAGTTACAGAATCATGGGTATTGTAAGAAGACACATCATCTATTTTTAATGACTTTTGTATATTAGCTACAGGATTAGCCCCGTTAAGCTTTTCTATCATCATAATTTCCTCTCCTCCCTTCCCATTTTATCGACATTTTCAATCAATAAGTTTAAGTCTTTGCAGAAATAAGCAATGAAAACTCACCCTTAACATTTTCTACTAAAGAAAACATCTCTAGCACTTCACCAACTTTTCCTGTTATCACATTTTCATGTATTTTTGTCAATTCCTTACCAATAATAACATGCCTACTATTATCTATTTCCAAAATATCTTTTAGTAGCTTCACTATTCTATAAGGCGACTCATATAGCATAACAGCAAAATCAGAATCCATCAATTCCATCAAACGTTTTTTTCGTCTACCGGGCTTTGGAGATAAAAAACCTTCAAACACGATAGACTTATCAAAAACACCTGAAACACTTAATAAAGCAACAAAAGCAGAACAGCCAGGAATAGGAATCACCTTAAAACCTTCTTTCCTAGCTTCGTTCACCAAAATAGCACCAGGATCACTAACGCTAGGTGTACCAGCATCGCTTACATAAGCAACTTTCTTTCCTTCAGCTAGAAGTTCCAAAACCTTATTATAAGCGATCTTTTCGTTTCTTGCATGCACACTTACAAGATGCTTTTTAATCTCATAGTGAGATAAAAGCTTTAAGGTATGCCTTGTATCTTCACATGCAACAACATCAACATCTCGCAACACTTCCAATGCTCTCAACGTAATATCTTTAAGATTACCAATTGGAGTGGCAACTATATAAAGCTCTCCCAGCATTCAAGAAAATATTTTCTTATGAATTCCTTTTAGGAATAGCAAAGTTTAAACCAATTCCAAGCTTATCTTTATCCACAACAGGAATTACATTAACAGCCATTTTTCCAGTGTTACTTGAAGAAGCTCCAGCAAAAACTTCAGTTAAAGTGTTGTTATACCTATTAACATGAACTGTTAAACTTATTATTTGTGCAATTCTGTTAACAACTACAATTAAAGCTGTTGCAATACCTGCATAAAGATAATTCTTAGCACTGTTATAGATATCATCTATACCATTTCGCCCTTCAACAGCTCCAAAAATACTTTTTGCATAAAGAGCAAACATAGAAATCATAATAACATCACAAGCAACATCTATAGTACAATGTATTGCTCCACCTATATAGTCTTTTGCAATAAAAGAGCCTATACCAAAACCCAACCCTGAATTTAAATACATTGGAAAATAGCCATTTATCTTATTGCGATTAATCAAACTTTCCTTTTCTGAAGAAGAAAGATTTGAAGCCAATGACATAATTTCCATTTTATTTTTAAATAAACCTTTGTTTATTAAAGATTGTATTTTTATTGAAGTATCTCCATCTGCGAAAGCTTTACCAACAAACAAAGAAAAAACAACAACCAAAGAGATAAATATTTTCTTCATACTACTCCCCCTTACTATATAAATTAAGGAACTATTTTGCCTCTGCTCTTTTATTAATAAGAGTTTTAATTTTAGCTGCCTTACCAATTTTTTCTCTTATATAATACAATTTTGCACGTCGAACTTTACCTTCACGTACAACTTCAACTTTTGCAATACGAGGAGAATGGAAAGGAAATACACGTTCCACTCCAACACCATAAGAATTTTTTCTTACAGTAAAAGTTCTGCTTATACCTGCATTCTTAAAACAAATAACGAGCCCTTCATATATTTGTATACGTTCAGTTTTTCCTTCTATTATTTTAAAATGAACCTTTACTGTATCCCCCACTTTAAATTGATGAGGTGAGCCAAGCATTTGCTGTGCCTCAATT
>JBQNBK010000039.1:0-13985 GCA_052169975.1 Treponema sp. | reverse complement strand
CCGCCAGCGTTCGTTCTGAGCCAGGATCAAACTCTCCATTATTATTATTTCAAATGCCCTTAAAGAGCATCTGATTTCTTATAATTTCAAGTTCGCCTTAACTATTAAAGGAACTTTAACTTTACGCTTTCATTTTTCTAGCTACATTATTCTTGCTTATCACATAAAGTTATATTTTATAATTCGCTATACTTTACCTTACTTCTTTGCGTTTTATGATTATTTCTAATCATAACTCTGTCATTCTTTCCCTTCCCTCTTAATATCAAAAAGCAAAAATCTCGCAAGTCTATTTAACCGCAAGTTTCTCGCCGAAGCTCTTTAGCAACGGCGAGGGTTAATATACTTTATTTCATTATTCTTTGTCAACTAGTTTTTCAAAATATTTTTAAGTTTTTTTTATTTTGTTTTGTGTTAACAAGTGCTTCAAAAGTACGAGGCATAATATATCAACTTCTATTATATTTTGTCAAGCTATTTTTTTCATTTTTTTAATAAATATTTAAATCAATTTTCTTTAACTAAAGAATGCCTCATTCTATCGTTATTATTATAGAACAAACATCATGCATTTTTTATATCATCACAGTGTAATCTATCTCTAAAACATTTGCTTTCATTAATGTATTACATATAAAAGATTTAAAAACTGCTCGTCTACAAAATTCAATAAGTTCTTTTTCTTCCATATCAGCATACACGTATGCTTTTACTTTTATAAGCTTTATACATGGCTCATCAAAATATCCTACTACATTAATATGTGTAAGAGGATTTTAAGCAAAATGGATGCCGAAAGCTCTATTTCAAAACCATCAACACTAAAAACTTTTACATCTCGTTTTATATTCAAAATAATTGCAGATAAAACAGAAGAAACAAAATAGTTTATTGAAGTGTTAGAAACTCCTTTAATATCAAATTCAATCTCACTGGAAATTTCAAATAAAGCATTTTCGCTATATATTTTAGCTCCATCTTTACCTAATAGCCCTCTAAATTGTAAAGAATAATCTTCGCTAACATCCATATTGCTCTCTTAAAAACCTCTTTGCTTCATTTAATACACGAAGTTTTTTTTCTATTATATCATATTCATTCACAGGTCTATTAGCAAATGTTGCAAAACCACAATCAGGATTCAACCATAATTGCTTTGAATTTAACCATTGCAACGCTTCTTCCACCCTTTTTACAATCTTTTCTTTTGTTTCCACTTCATCACTTCTAGGATTAATGCAACCAAGCCCTAAAATAATAGAACTAGCTATGTTTTTATTACTTAGTAGAGAACCTAATTCTCCTGCTCTAGGAGTGGAAAACTCTAGTGCTAAAATATTAGGATTCACTTCTTCAAAAAGCCCTATTAAAGGAGTGTATGGACCAGAAAGCAAAATACTTTCATTTTTGCTCCAATTACCTCTGCAAACATGTAAAGCTGTCATAACACTTTCTTTTTTTGCATATCCTATAACATCTTTTAAAAGATTTGTTGCAAATTGCAATTCTTCTTCGCTTCCTTTTTTCTCTGAAAGAGCAGCACACATAAAAGAGCGAGTTTTTCCCTCAGTAAATACAACTTCTGTCAAAACAGGCTCATCAAATTGCACCACATTCACCCCAACATCTTTTAATAGATCAATTTCTCTTTTTAATGTAATAGACCATCAGATGGATATTGAAAAACCCAGTTATCAATTGCATCTTTAGTATATGAAGGAGTTAAGACTAAATAACATGCAAAAAATAGGTATAAAATGAAATATTTTGCTTTATGAAAATATAAAGGTTTGCAATGCGAAAGTATAAAGAATTCGATCGCGATTCAATAAAGGAACGAGTGTTGTTTATGTAAAGAATCGCATAGCGAAACACTGTGTTTTTAGATAGTACAATTAGCTAAAAAAACATAACACCAGCTAATATTATACTATAACATTAGCCAGTGTACGAATTTCCTATATCTTAAATTTCACAACCTCACCAACAAGGTTATCAATGTTATTTTTATTATCTTCTGTAATCTTTTTAACTTCTTGAACAGCATCAGTAATTTGCAATGCTCCTTGAGCCATTTCATTCATACTATCGTTTATGACTCGTGTAAGACCATCTAGTTTTTGCATTTCATTTGCTACAGTCTCACCGCCTTCAAGCATCTGTTGAGAGCCCATTTGAACATCATTTGTTACTGTGTTTATATCTTTAATAGCAAGCAAGACCTCTTGGCTTCCGTGTTCTTGCTCTTTCATTGCAGTAGTTAGTCTTTGACTCATTTCTTTAACTTGATTTGAAATATCAAAAATGGCAGTAAACTTAGAGTCAACCACCTTTGACGAAGCAGACAAAGCTTCAATTTCTGAAGATAACATTTTTAATGTTTCTGTAATCATCTTTCCTTGCGAACTAGAATCTTCTGCTAGCTTTCTAATTTCATCTGCAACAACAGCAAAACCCTTACCAGCTTCTCCAGCATGAGCTGCCTCAATTGCAGCATTCATTGCCAATAAGTTTGTCTGGCTTGCGATGTGTTGAATAACACTAGAAGCTTCCATCAACGAGCCTGATTCCTCTGCAATTTTATCTGTTACACTCCTAGAATGCAATAAAGTATCTTTTCCATCCGCAGTGGCACTACCAAGCTCTTTTATGACGCTATCTGTTTTTTCAAGTGTGCTTGTTATGCTTGCAATGTTTGCCACCATTTCTTCTATAGAAGAAGAGGATTCAGCCACACTAGCAGCTTGGCTTTCTATACGTTCATTTAGTTTTTTTATTGTTTGAATAATTTCTTCTATAGAATTGGAAGTTTCACTAACACTATTGGATTGCACTGCTGCTTGCCTTTTAACTGCTTCTATATTTTTGTTTATTGTCTGCACACTACTTGAAGTGTCTTGCATATTATCCGAAAGCTCAACACCCACATCTTTCATAACATGAGTATTCTCTCCAAACGATTTAATTGAATAGCCTATTTTTTCTATTGTCTGATTAAAATATATAGAAAGTTGAGTAACTTCATCATTACCTTCAAGAGGCAAACGCACTTTCAAATTGCCATCACCTTCAGCAATATCTTTTAGCACTTCAACAACTCTAGCTACTGGTTTAACCAGCTTCACTGCTAAAACATAAACCAAAAGCAACATAATCAATAATATTAAACCAGCAATTGAATAAATATACAATTTAAGGCTTTTAATAGAATCCAAAAACTCATCAACAGGTGCATAAGAAACCACTGTCCAATCAGTTGAACTCATCTTAGCAAAAGAGGCAACTGTATAAACACCATCAAAATGAAAAAAGTGAATTCCATTATCCATATCAGCTATAGCAATTTTTTCAAACTCTGCAATTTCAACAAAGCTTGAATTCTTTTTTGCTTCTTCTATACTACTTAATTGTTGGCTCACCCATTTTGTATCTTTATGAGCAATAGTAACCCCATCCTTATCTAATATATAACAATGTCCTGTTTTGCCAACAATGATGTCTTCAACATATTTTGAAAGCAATAGACCATCTATAAAACAAACTAAAACACCTGTAACATTTTTGTTGTCATCAATAATAGGCACATTTATTCGCATTTGTAGTTTTTGCGTGATTCGCAAAATATGAGGTGCTGAAATTGACTTTTTACCATTCATAGCAGCAGTAAACCATTCAAATGTTTTTATATCTGTTATGCTCCCATCTGTTGAATAATACTTACCATCTCTCATTGAAATACCAAACGAATCTATTTTGTTATCTTGCTTTAGTTCTTCTTTTAGATATTGTAGTTTAGTTTCTAGTGGAGTATCTTGATTATATAATGCAGGTGCTCTTACAACTCCTTCCAAAAATTCGACTATAGCATCAACCCTTCCATCAATAACATTAGCTGTATCTTTTGCTTTATCCACTAAATGTATAGACACTTTTTCCAACACAGCTTTTTTAGCTAAAAAGAAAGCTGTAACCCCTAATGAAAGACTGGAAAGAACAATTAATACACCAAAAAGAATTACTAATTTTTTACGAATAGAAAATAATTTTATCTTATCCGAAGAAGATGTGTGCTCCATTTAATACTCCTTACTACCCAAGACTAACAAATATGTTTTTATCTTATTATAAGAGATAAGCATAATCAAGGGTATTAATAAGGAATGTTTTTTATCTTTTGACTATTAGTTCTTCGCTATATAGTGGACACTTAAGAAAGCATTCACTACATAGCAAAGAAACTTACATTTTGAATTTGCCAACTTCTTTAACTAAAGCTTCAATGCTTGCTTTATTTTTAATTGCTATATCAGAAACTTCTTCCACAGCATTACTAATTTGAACTGCTCCTGAAGCCATTTCATTCATGCTACTAGTGATTACATGGGTAAGTTCATCAAGGTGTCTCATCTCCACTGCAACATTTTCGCTACCGTTTAACATTTCAGCAGAACCAGATTGAACTTCTGTTGTAACAGTGTTTATATCTTTAATTGCAACAAGAACTTCATGGCTACCATTTTCTTGTTCTCTCATTGCTTCTGTAAGACGATGACTCATTTCTTTTACTTGCTCTGCAAGGCTAAAAATTGTATTAAATTTGGTTTCTACAATCTTAGAAGATGATGATAATCCTTCAATTTCCCCTGAAAGGAGTTTTAGTGTTGCTGTGATTGTCTTTCCTTGTGTGCTAGATTCTTCTGCAAGTTTTCTAATTTCATCTGCAACAACAGCAAAGCCTTTTCCCGCTTCTCCTGCATGAGCTGCCTCAATTGCAGCATTCATTGCCAAAAGGTTAGTTTGGCTTGCTATATGCTGAATAACACTAGAAGCTTCCATTAACGAGCCAGATTCTTCTGCTATTTTTGCTGTAACAGAATTAGATTTAGTCAATGTATCTTTACCATCGCGAGTTGCTTCTGTCAATTCTTTAATCAACACATCACTTTTTTCCAAAGTTCCTGTTATGCTTTTTATGTTTGCAACCATTTCTTCTATAGAAGAAGACGACATTGCAACACTTGCTGCTTGGCTTTCTATACTACTATTTAACTGTTTTATTGTTTTAATAATTTGTTCAATAGTGCTAGCTGTTTCTGCAACACTTGAAGCTTGTGTTAGGGCTTGTTTTTTTACACCATCAATATTCGAACTTATTTCATGGACACTAGATGCTGTTTGGGTCATATTACTAGAAAGTTCTGCTCCAACCTCTGCCATGATATTAGCCTGTTTTTCAACATTTTTAACTGATTGGGCTATCTTTGCAATTGTCTGGTTGAAATAAAGAGATAAGTCTGTCATCTCATCATTACCATGAAGAGGCAAACGAACAGTTAAGTCTCCATCACCTTTTGCAATTCCATGCAGTGCATCAACTGTTTTTTTGATAGGTTTTACCAATCCTCTAGCATTTAGGTACACAACAATTAAGGCAAAAACTAATATAATTCCACTAACACCATATATTGCACTTTCCAAAAGTTTAACTGTTCCCATAAATTCATTTACAGGTGCTTGTATAACTACAGTTCTACCACTAGATTTAGTTTTAGAAAAAGAAGCAATAAAAGAATGCCCATTATATTCATAATATCCCACTTCACTTTCACTTGACTGAAGAGCATGCTCTAAAAATTTGCTAAGAGATGCGAGTTTTGAATCAGTTTTACCCTCCACTATCATATTACGTTTGTTTTCAACCAAACTAAAATCTTTATGTGCTATCATCAAACCATCTTTGTCTATAATGTAAGCATAACCAGATTCTCCAATGACAATATCTTTAATGTTATTAGAAAACCATCTTTCAACTAAGTCTGCACAAACAATAGAAATAACATGGTGATTTTCATCAAACATTGGCACTGCAACAGTTATTGTCATAGTTTGGTCAATACGAGATGTATAAGGACGAGAAACATAATTGATTCCAGACCTTGCCGTCTTAAAATAATCTCTATCTGCTATAGAAAATCGTCTACCATCATGAAAATAAAAAGTACCATTAACATCAGCTATAGTAATTGTTTGAATATCAGTGTTAAAGCTAGCTTCTTTTTTTAGATATGCAATTCTTTCTTTCCATGAAACATCGGGATCTTGTAATATTGGGTTTCTTGAAACTACTTCAACAAAATGGAAAAAAATCTTTCATTCTTCCATCAAGTATTTCTGCTATATCTCTTGCCTTATCATTAAGGTGTATTTCAACTTTTTCTGTTACAGCTTTTCGTGCAATTACAATTGCTAAAAAACCTAAAGCAAAAACAGAAATAACTATTAAAATACCAAAGATAAATAGTAGCCTTAGACGAATTTAAAAGCGTTTTTTAGTTGCTCGGGGGGGGGGGGGGGTAAAACCATTCAAATCATTCATAAAACATTCCTTATGCACCAGACGTGCAAAAACAATGAATGGAGTATATAGATATAAAATAATAAATGTCAATGTACACTATGAGATACAATTAACTTTTATCCCAAAATATTCAAATAGGAATAATGGGTAAGAAGCTAAAATTGCTAATTTATTATTCTGAATATATTTTTGCTCTTGTGATATGAAAATCTTTTCTTGTGTAATATCATCATTATTTGAAGGCATAACTTTTTTATCATTACAAATAGCATTTGCTTTTGTAACATTCTGTTCAATTATATACTGCCAATTTTGTTTTAAAACTGGACACTTAGCTGAATTAACATAGACACCAGAGCCATATTTATTCAATCTAAAAGAGATAAAATCAAAGTTTTTATAACCAGAAAATGTTGAAACAATATTTTTAAATTCTTTACATTCGTCTAAATAAATAACATAATCAACATAATTATTATCTGGTAATTTTTTAGTATAGCAAAGAGCTTCTATCATAGGATAACTTATATATAATTTTCCATTCTCAGTTTCATTTGAGAAAAACTTTAGCATATCTTTAAGTACGTTGTTTGTATAATTTTGTCTTTTATTATTATGACCATCATAATCAAAAAATAAAAAAACTTCCGAAACATCAGACATTCGCACAATATTATGGATAGGATTATTAGGTGAATTTTTCCACACATCTTTTAAAACACTTAAAATATCTTCAGTAAAAGCACTTTCTTGCATCCTTTTATATAAGTTATAAATATTATTTTTGAAAGAACATACTATAAGATCATTGTTTATTTCTTTAAAAAACAACTCTCTTATTGTTTCAAAAAATACTATTTCTCTTTTGCTTCCTTCAAATACAAAAAGTCTCATACATTAAAAGTTCCACCTCTAAAAAGTTTTTCCATGTTATGTCCAAAGCGTAACTCTTTGTCTGTACACTTATAGAGAGGCTTGATTACATTTTGATCTAAAATAAAATTACAATCAGGTCTTAATAAATCGTTAGTCATTAAATATGTATTATGAGACGAAAGAAAAAGTTGACAATCATGTTTAAATAATCTTTGGCAAACCTTAAATGCCAAATCAAAATGATAAAAAGCATCAAATTCATCAACAAAAACAAAGGAAGCATCACTTATATTTTTGTACCAGAAATATAAAAATGTAAGAGATTTAGTTCCTGTTGATTCTATAACAGAAAACAATGTTGCATTTCCATCTATATCAATTAGTAAGTTATCATTAGCATCTAAAAACTTGAAACTCTGCCCGCTAACCTCTTTTAAAAAGTCTGTAAAATCATCTAATAAATTATTTTTAATAATATATTCGTGAGTAGATTCTGCTTTAGACTTAAAACCAATAAATTCATTTCCTTCAGGATTTCTAAAAAAAAGCATGTTATCAACAAAATTACAAAGGCGAACCAAATAATGCTCTTTTTGTAAGGGATAAGAACTCATAATAAAATTAATCATTGATATATTATTATCACTTGTTTCTATTTCTTCTTTCATAGCTTGCGTAATAGGAAAGTTATCATACAATTCAACATAGTTAGATTTTTTAGTAAAAATAGTCTTTCCATTAACAACAAGATTTTCATAAATCAATTTACCCCTTCCATCCTTATTATATTCATATAAAACTTGAATATCACCAAATTTAAAATAGTACTCAAATTCAACAGGCATATCTTGATGAGCTAAATGTGTAAAGTTTACATAATAATCTGATCTTTTCATTTTTTGTGTTAAATGATACACAATATCAAAAATTGCAAGTCCAAAATTACTTTTTCCCGAACCATTTGGTCCATATATAATCCCATTTTTTATTACATTATCTTTTACTGCAAAAGTACTAAATTCATAATTTTTTACTGCTTCTAAATCAAATTCAATTCTTTTTTCAAAACCTCTATAATTTGTAACAGCAAATTTTGTAAGCATAATTGCCTCCTATTGTAGATATTTATCGACATTTGACGTAATTTTTTTACACTAACAAAATTAAAGGGAATAAATTACAATCTTACTTGCTAAAAGCATCTCATAGAAGATATACTCAATAAACAGAGGCTAATCATGCAAAAACCAATTGAAACTAAAAGATTGATTTTACGAAGTTTTACACTAGAAGATGCAAAAAATGTTTTTGAATACGCATCCGATCCCGAAGTTGTGAAATATTTAACATGGGAAGCTCATAAAAATATAGAAGAATCTATTCATGTCATAAAAACATTCTATCTAAATGACAACACCTTCTGCATAGAATTAAAAGATGAAAAAAAGTGTATTGGTGCATTTGAATTAAGACCAAAAGAAGATATTTTTAGTTTTGGTTATGTTCTAAATAGAAAATATTGGAATTGTGGCATAATGACAGAAGTTTTGCAAAAAATGCTTGAAATATCTTTTACCACCTTAGGTGCTAAATGTTTTGAAGGAGCTTATTATGAAGGAAATGAAGCTTCTGGTGCTGTAATGAAAAAGTGTGGTATGGCATATCAAGGCATAAAACGTAAATTTGAATGCAAAAATAATATTTTCACTGAAATTGGTTATAAAATAACATTAGAAGAATATATTAGCTTAAAGCAGACTTAATGGGTCAACATCAATTTCAAGATACACACCAGATTTAACTTTATGAATAGCATTAAAATGTTCAATGGTGCTAAGTAAATGTGAGATTGTTTTTGCTCGTAAAATTAAGTGCATTCTATAGTTTCCTGCAACCATATAAAGCATACATTCAGAAGGTCCCATTATATCCACACCCTTTTTCTTAATTCTTTCTAATATTAAACTAGCCTTTGTGGCTTCTTCAATCACTTTCTGTTCATCCTTACTCCTAAAACTAAGCCTAACAAGCCTTGTATGTGGAGGAAAACCAGAAACTTCACGCTCTCTAATTTCATATTGATAGTAAGATGAGGCATCAAAATGTTTGGCACACACTATAGCTGGATGCTCTGGTTTTAGTGTTTGAATAATCACAATTCCATCATTAGAATATCGCCCTGCCCTTCCCGCAGCTTGCATTATTAACGAAAATGTTCTTTCATAAGAGCGAAAATCTGGCATATTCAAACCAACATCAGCAAAAGCAATGCCTACAAGCCTAACATTTGGAAAGTTTAATCCTTTTGCAATCATTTGAGTACCTAAAAGAATATCAATTTTTCCATTCTTAAAATCTTTTAAAGTTTTGTTGACATGCCCTTTTTTTTGAGCAGAATCTGTATCAAGACGTGCAACTGTACATTCAGGCAATGCTTTTTTTATTTCTTCTTCAACATATTCAGTTCCAAAACCTGCATATCCTATATCGAGTGAACCACACTCTGGGCAACTTTGTGGAATGTTTTGGCTCCAACCACAATAATGACACTTCATCTTCATGCAATCTTTATGAAGAGTAAGAGGCACAGAACAATTTTTACACATCATTTCATAAGAGCAAGTTTTACAATGAAAGACATAGGTAAAACCTCTCCTATTCAAAAAGATAACTGATTGCTTACCCATGCTTTTTGTGATTCTAAGCTCTTCTATAAGTCTTGAAGAAAGGCTAACCTTCAAGCCCTTGATATTGACAACTTCCACATATGGCATGCAGCCTCCAGCAAGCCTCTTTGTTAGTGAAAGCTTTTCTATTACACCTTTTTCCATCATATACCATGCTTCACAAGAAGGAGTTGCAGAAGCCATAACAACTGGGCACTTTTTTACTGAAGCTATGTGCATTGCAACTTGTCTTGCATGAAAGCGTGGAGTTGCTCCCGATTTATAAGAAGAATCGTGTTCTTCATCAATTATTATAAGCCCCAGATTTTGAAAGTTTGCAAAAATGCTACTTCTAGTACCAATCACCATATGCACTTCACCTTTTGAAATTCTCCTCCATTGAAGTAACTTTTCGCTAGGTGTGAGCCCTGAATGAATAATTGCAACATCATTTGCAAAATAAGTGCAAGCATCTTCTATTGCCTGATGCGTTAAAGAAATTTCAGGAACAAGATATAAAACAGTTTTGCCTTCTTCTATTATTTTCTTTGCACTACGCAAAAAAACTTCTGTTTTGCCACTTCCTGTAATGCCATATAAATAAAAAAGATGATAGTCTTTTGTGCTTGTTATTTTTTCTATTGCATTTTTTTGTTCACTAGACAATGTAATTTCTTTATGTTTTGTAGCATCCTTATCCAAAACATGAAACTTCAGTTCTTTTTCTTTTTTGGCTTGTGGAAGCATAGAAGAAAGTGCTTCACCAAAGGAGCAAAGATAAAACTTCGCAATCCAAGCCGCATTTTCTATCTGCAAATCCCCAAAAAGAGGCTCTGCATCAATAAACTTTTCAATTGTTTTTATCCTCACATTACTAGGTATTTCACTAGGCTTTTCATCCAAGTCGCCTACAACAAAACCTGTCATAAGTTTTGAACCAAAGCTTGCTTTAACACGTCTACCTTTTCCAATTTCTTCAGGTGCAACATTCTTATATGTGAAAACTTGAAAAAGAGGCACATTAAAAACAATGTTTAGATATTTTCCCATTATAAGCCTTTAAATTTTGATTGAAAAAACTTTAAGTCTTCCCATGCAGGACGTTTTAAGCTTTCTGTTCTTAAAAGAGCACTTGGGTGATATGTAGCAATGGTTGGAATCTCATCATTATAGTAGAAGATTTTACCATGCAAATGAGAAATACCCAAAGTTGTGTTAAAAATAGATTTTAAGGCTACAGTTCCTAAAAGTAAGATCATTTTAGGAGAAAGAAGTCTAATCTGCTCTTCTAAAAAGTGTGAACAACTAAGAACTTCTTCTTTTGCTGGGTTTCTGTTTTCCGGAGGGCGACATTTAACAATGTTGGTTATAAAACAATTTTCATTACGCGAAAGTCCTATAGAAATAAGCATCTTATCTAGCAACTTACCTGAAGCTCCAACAAATGGCCTCCCTTGAACATCTTCATCATATCCCGGTGCTTCCCCAATCACTAATACTGGTGGCTTTTCTAATGAGCCAACAGTTTCTTTAGGGCCCTCACCAAAAACAACAGTTTTTCGGGTTTTGCATAAAGGGCAAGCTTGGCATATTAAAACATCTTTTTTAATTTCTTCAAAAGAAGTATATACCTTCCCTGTCTTTATTCTTGGCTTTGTCTCTTCTACTAAAACATCAGAAGAGCTTTCAACTTTCACATCCTTATCAACTTTCACGTCTTTAATAGAAGCTTTTTGCATTATAGCATCTAAAGGAACATCGTCACAAAAAGTAGGTATTGGAGAAGGAAAGTTAAAGCCTTCAATACATTCTGTTGCAACTCTAAATAGTGAATAAAGTTTTTCTTTCTCACACTTTTTCATAGTTCTTTTTAGTTGTTATCTTCTTTTAATGTAAGAATAAAATTAAATATCTTTTCATAGTATAAATCCATGTTGACATATTTTGCATGAGTGTGATTGGCTCCTTTAACAACATATAGTTCCTTTTTTGCAGGGCAAGCTTCATACAAGGCATAAACACAAGAAACAGGCACAAAATCATCAGCTGTTGTGTGAATAAAAAAAGTTGGTGTTTTAGATTTTTTTACAGCCTCTAAAACACTAGCATTTTTAATGCTATAACCTGCTTTTATACGCCCCATTATATCTGCCATATAAAGTATTGGAAAAGGTGGAAGCCCAAACTTATTTTTTAATTCAATTGTGAAAATATCCCAAACACTTGTGTATCCACAATCAGCTATAATCGCCTTAACATTTTTAGGAAGATTTAATGAAGAAGCAAAGAGAACTGTTGCAGAACCCATAGATGTACCATGATAAACTATACTAGCATTAGGGTGTTCCTTGATTATATGCTCTGTCCACAAAAATAAATCATCTTTGTCCAAAAAGCCCATACCAATATATTTTCCTTCACTTTCCCCATGTGCCCTCAAACTAATTGTAAGCACATTAAAGCCTCTATTATAATAATGCCTTGCAATTCTTTTACTTTTTTCTTCAAAAGATTGATAGCCATGAACTATAATTACCCACTCATTACCATCATTTTCTTGTTTCATCTCGGTGCCAACTAGCTTTAACCCTTCTTTAGACTGAATTGTTGCAGGAAAAATATTGTTTTCAACTGTTTTAAGCCATTTTTCATATAAAGCTTCATCATCTTTTTGTGCTATTGCTATTTTTATTTGCAAATCTTCATCTAATGGTTCGTATCCTTGCATTGTTTTTTGCACTAACATTTTACTCGAATCTCTAGCTTCACCACCACTATTTGGAACCAATGCAAAGTCCACAAAATAACTACCTATTAAATAAGTTGATAAAACAACAATAGCCAATAAAATGCAAACTGAAGAAACTAATATCTTTATAAGATGCTTTTTTTTCATAATATCCTCTAAATTAAAAGAATTTTATATTCTTTTTTATATTCTTACATAGATAAATATAATCTTTAATTTCAACAATATACCTTTAATACAGATTTACTTCAAGAATACTATTTTGGGAACTAGGAAAATATGTTATAATTACAGCAAATGAGTACGTATTTTTGTTCCAATTTTGTGTCTATATCAATGCGATTTTCTCTTTATTCATCTTCAAAAAATAACTTACCCACATTTCAAACTTTAACCACACAATTATCGTACATTAGCTCATGTTATAGTTGTACATTAGCTAGTGTTATGATTGTACATTAGTTAATGTTATGGCTAGACATTAGCTAATGTACTACCTAAAAGTACCATATATATGGTCTCGTTAACGTACGTTTTCGCATAGCGAGAACGTACGTAAATGGCATGCAAAAACGACCGTTTTTCGTATCAAAAACTATAGTGTTTTGCCATAGAAATTTGAGTAGCTTGGTATCTCTGAACAGAGCAGGTGTGCATGACCCACTCAGGCAAGTAACTAGCGTACACCCTTCAATAAGGAAAGTAGATAACAGTCCAAAAATCCTTAGCCTTAAATAACTAATTCTCTTTTATTTTTTCACAATGTTTGCTAAAATAAAAATAAGGGGAGCATGTTTGAAACTTAATAATAAAAAAACAATCTATTTCTTTAGCCTCTTCCTCTTATTCTATAGTAATCTTTTTGCTGAAATTACATTAAAAATTAAAGATGGTATTGTTACAGGTTATCGTAGCACAGCACAAGAAATTCTTAAATTACCTTCTAATGTAATAACAATAGGTAGGCAAGCTTTTGAAGAAAATACACAATTCAAAGAATTAGACCTATCAGAATGTAAGTCGCTTCAGCTTATTGACTACGCAGCCTTTCAAAGATGCAAGATAGAACAAATTAAGTTTGCACAAAATCTTAAAGCAATTAATGCTTTTGCATTCAACTATTGCAAAAAACTTTTAAGTCTTGATTTTTCTAATTGTGAAAACCTTATCTTAATTGATGAATATGCTTTTAATAAATGTGAAAATCTAAAGATTCTTAAACTGCCACACAGTCTTAAAAAGATTGGAAACAGGGCTTTTTATAGATGTAATAGTCTAAAAGAAATTGATTTGTCTCATTGTAAAAATCTTGAATATATAGGGGAAAAAGCCTTTG